>NZ_JBFAXY010000023.1:0-143604 GCF_040681035.1 Nocardia sp. NPDC051911 | reverse complement strand
AGCCATGTACGGCAGAGCACGATTCGACCTACTCCGGCTCCGTGTCCTGGCCACCTCGTAGCAACCGGACCCATCATCGAAAGTGGGACAGAGCCGTTTTCGGCCAGCGCCATCACGAGTGCGCGGCCAGATAGGTCGCGACCGTGTCGACCACGGCGGTGGGGCTGGCGGCGATGAGAGCCAGTTCGGTGCCGCCGTGGCGGGTGAGGTTCGCGGTCCAGGCGAAGGTGTCGATCACGTCGCTTCTCCGTTCGATCGGTCCGAGTCGCAGTTTTCGGGAAACGGTTCGGTGGGCAACAGCCCGCCGACGAGGTGGATGTCGCGGGGCGAGGCGAGGGGGTGTTGTTGTGGTCCGCGATCAGGGTCACGACGCTTTGGGTCGGGCCGGTCCGGGGTGTTGTTCGCCGAAGGCAGTGATGGGGCGGCCCGAGCGCCAGTTGGTCCAGGCGTCGGCGATGTTGGGGCGGGATCCGCCCGCGGCCACGAGCACGGCGTAGGCGTGGGCGAAATCGACCGCCTCACCGGACCCGACCCCGGCGGCATCACACCAGCCGCGCACATAGCCCAGTGCCTCGGCGCATAGCCAATACGCCGTCCGGTTTCGAAGTGCCGCGTCGTACTCTTCGAATCCCGCCACCCGCTCGTCCGGTGACGGGGCGGGGGCGAGGTTCGCGGTGAGGTCACCGCTCACCCGCCACGCGACCCATGCATGCGCCAGATCGGGCACGAAAACACTCTCGCTGGTGAGGGCATCGGTGACGAGGTCGGCGTAGGCGGCTGCGAACGCTGTGGCGGTCTTCGCCTCGGGGGTGGTGGGGTGCTGGATGTGTAGCACGCCCCATACGAAGCCCTCGGCACGCGCTCGGGCGTTCTCGGCGCGGGCGCGCATGTCGGTGTCGGTGGTGGGCGGGTCGGCGGGCACAGGTGTGGACATGAGGCGATGGCTCCTTCGAAACGAACGACAACGCCGCACCTGGTGCAGGGTGCGGCGGTGTATCGGCCGGTCTGGCAGTGGATTTCGAGACATCCGCACACCGGCACGGTGAGTGCGGACTTATCGGCCCGCCGTCGGTAGTCGTCGGGGGTGTGCGGCGCGATGTCGTGGGGTTCGAGGAGCTCTTATGGTGTTCCGGAACCGCGCAGGTGCAGGGCTTCGACGATCTCGTGGGTGCTGGGACGGTCGGCGCCACGCAGGTCGGCGATGGTGGCTGCGACCGCCAGGGTTCGGTCCGCGCCGCGCGGGGTGATCCGGCCCAGCCGAAGCGCCGCCTCGAGCGGCGCCGCCTGCGACGGCGTCAACGGAAAGTGTTGGCGCAGCAGCGATGCGGGGACGCGCGCGTTGGTGGTGTAGCCGTGCTCGCGCCACCGTCGGGCTGCTGCCGCGCGGGCCGCGGTGACCCGGTGGCGGACCTCGGCGCTGGATTCGCGGGAGTCGTCCCCGAAACCGCCGCGGTCGTCGGGGTTGTCGTGGACGGTGATGTCGGCGCGTTCGGCCAGGACACGACGCAGGCGTTCCCGGTAGCGGTGCTTGGCCGCTGGTGGGCAGGCACACGCGGTGTCGCGTGCGGCGTGGCACAGGCATTCGGCCGAGGTCAGGACCGCGATGGTGTCGCAGGGCAATCGCAGCAGACTGTCCCGGTTGGCCACCACAACCTCGCCGTCGTCCAGCGGGGACCGCAACGCCTCGATCGTGCGATCGTGCAGGTCGGGATAGGACTCCAGATGCAGCACCCCGAGGTGAGCGCGGGCCAGCGCGCCGGGACGCCCCGAGGCGGCGCTGCCCAGCAACGCGCGTGCACTGGCGGAATGATGGACCTCGACATAGGGACGGCCGGTGATCGGTGCCAGCGGCCCCGCGGGCAGGGTGCCCGCCAGTGACGTGATTGCCCGCACTGCCAGCGACTCGGTCTCGGTCAGTCGCGGCAGCAACCCGGGCAGGCGTCGGGCGAGCGCGCCGAGCCCGGCCGAGGGTGGCCCGATCAGGCGCAGGTGGTGTCCCCCGGCGGCGGCGACCTCGAGCGCCCACCGTGCCCGGTAGTGACCACGCACATCGCCCAGTTCCACGCCGGTGAATTCCGGCGATACCGCGACGGCGGCCGAGCCGGTCAAGGAGCGGTCGGCTCCGCCGAGCCAGGCCAGCACAGCGCCCAGGTGCTCGGCGCCGAGAACGGTCATCCCCGGTGCGAGGGCGGCTTCGGCGAGGTTGGCGCGTGGCACGATCACGACGGTGCGCCCGCCCTCGCGGGCGGCTAACACGGCGGGCAGGATTGCGCGCACGGGTCGCAGACGGCCGTCGGGCGCGAGTTCACCGAGCAGCACGACCTCGGCCAGGCGCTGTGCGGGTGCCGTCGCGGTGGCGGCGAGTACCGCCACGGCCAGTGCGAGGTCGTGCATACCTTCGATGACCTATGAGGCCGACGGTGAGATCGTGAGTGTCACCCGCCCCGAGGGCCACGCCCACCCCCCACCGGCGACGGCGGCGCGGACCCGGTCGATGCCCGCGTACGGCTGATGCCCGGACGGACCGGACGCCGTGGTCGAATTCAGTCCCGGCGTGATCTGGGCCGCGATCTCGCTCAGCTGCCCGGTGGGCCCACGCACGATGACCGACCACGCCACCGCGCTCGCTCTCATTGCCAACCTGCCTGGTGGAGGTGGTGGTCGACGGGCAGGGGCGCAGGATCGGTCGAATCGCGGTTGCGGACAGGGGTGGACGGCATGGTGGTCTCCGTTGGTATGGGACGTGAATGGGTAGGAGGCGGGCGGGCAGGCCGGAACCGGTCACCGACAGTCGAACCGGGTCGGCGACGTCGAGCGAGCGGAGGCTGTTGTTGCACAGCGGAGTCGCCGAGAGCATCCGGACCGCGACGCGGCTCGCCCGGTATCGCCTGGGCGGTGTCGACGGGTCAGGAGGCGGGCAGGTAGGTGCGGGCCTCGACCAGGACACGGACCTGGTTGTGGACTTCCTCGGGCCAGCACACCGGCCCGCTGATCGGGAACCCGGTCACCGGGAGTTCGACCGGGTCACCGTGCACGCGCCCGATCGGGCGGCGCTGGGCGCGCAGGCGCAGCGTGCCCGGTTCGGTGATCGGTTCGGGTGGGGTGGCGTACCAGTGGGGCGGATGCGCCCACGTCGCGTGGTACTCGATGCCCTCGACCGTCCAGGACCAGTAATCGGCGTGCGGGCCGAGGTGGTGGTCGATTTTCGTCTTCCCGCCCCGGCGTTTCGGGCGCGGCGGGAGGCTGTTGGCGTCGAGGTCGGCGAAGATGTCGGGAAACCGTTCGCGAGCCTGGGCCTCGGTCATGACGGCGGTGATTTCGTGGAAGCGCACCGGGTGATCGGTGGTGATCCAGCGATGCCCGGTCATCTTCGCGGCGATGGTGTGCACCGCCAACCGGGACAGGGAAAAGTTCACCACCGAGACCGATTTCGGATTCACCCGGGTGATTTGGCGCCACGTCGACCCGCCCGCGCGCACGAAGTCCCCGACCGTGAAGTCCTCCCGGCCCCAGCCCGGGGTCAGCCCTTCATCGATCTGGGACTGGCGGACCTGCTTCCAGTAGGTGATATCGCGCTCGCGCTGGGTCATCCGGTCCAGCACCCGCGCCCGGTACTCGCCGGTCGCCGGCCGGGTGGTGTCGGTCTGATACACGTTGCCGTCGCTGTCGAGGAACCGGCGGGTGTGCCCATCGAGGGCGCGTTGATCGGCGCGCTGTTCGGCTTCCAGGACCTCGATCCGGTTGGCCACCGTCCGCGGGGAATACCGTTGCTCGGTGGTGTGGGTGGCGGCCTCGGCGCGATTGTGGGCGCGGGTGGCATCGCGGTCGGCTTCGACCGATCGTCCCCACGCCTTCCATGACTTGTCGATGGCGTTGCGGTGGCGGCGTTCGGAATGGTGTCCGATCTTGATCGGTTCCCCGCCCGGGGGCAAGGCGTCGTGGGCTCGCTGATGCGCGGCTTCTGCGGCGACGGCTTTCGCGTCTTTGCGGGATGCCTTGCTCTGCAACGCATCGACTCGGTCGGCTTGTCGGAGGGCGCGGTCGGTCTCGGCGTCCTCGGTGGCGCGCACGCTGCGGTCGATGGCGAGCTCGACGGTGTATCCGGCCTCGCGCAACTTCGTTGCGGCGTAGTCGATGTAGTACTGCTTGGGCTGGCGATCGCGGGAGGACACCACGATCCAACACCCCAAACTGCGCGCCCACCGCCAATGCCCGACCGCCTTGCGCACCGCGCACATGACCTCGTAGGTGCCGTCGTCGCGGACGGTACCGGTCAACAGGGTGCCTTCCTCGGCCGTGTGGGAAATCGTCAGCGCGGTCACGAGCATGACCTCCTTCCAAGAGTTGTCGGCATGCGCATCTACGCATATGTCAGCGTTGGGTCCGGCCGTTTTCTGTAGCCGCGGGGCAGTCGCGGCGGGATGCGGTTTCGGGCAGCTGGTAGTCGTGGGGGCCGGTGGGGGTCAGTTCGTCGCGGGTGAAGTCGTCGACGGGGGCGCCGATCCACTCCGCGGTCGGGCCGGGGAAGGTGGCCTCGCCGAGCAACCACGACTCGAGAGTGTCGCCGACCTCGAACAACCTGCCTGTCACGCGGTCGTCGACGCACAGCCGCGCGGCGTCACCGCAGCGCACGCGGATCAACGACAGTCCGGTCGCTTCCTCGATCGCGGCGAACAGGCCACCGATCCGCTCGGCGCTGACCGAGACCAGCGGTGCCGGGCCCAGACGTGTGGTGAACGCCTCGGGATCGGTGAACGCGCGCAGTTCGGCGGTGAGTTCGCGGCGGCGTCTGGCGATGACGGCGAACACCACATCGCCGAGCGAGTCACCGATACTCGAATTCCGGATCGCGGCGCGCACCTTGGGGAGTTCGGTGCGGGTGAGGCTGCCACCGACCATCGCCAGCAAATCCGCCACCGAGATCACCGCCGCCCCCGCCGCGGCACTCGCGCGCGCGGGCTCGACAGCGGTGCCCGACGGCGGTGCGATCTCGGTGTTGTCGTCGCATCCGCCGACCTCGAGATAGGCGCCGGTGAGAAGGTCGTCGTCGCCGACCTCCACCAGGGTGAGGCCCCCTTCGTCGATTCCGACGAAACCGGAGGTATCCAAACCCGACACCCAAGTACGTAGTTCCGGGACGGAGATCATGAGCGTCCTGCCTTTGCTGTTGTCGGAACAGAGTTCGTCGATTCGGCGACCGGGTCGCTCGGCAGCGTCGACCGCGGCGAGTCAGAGGAGGCGACGCGACCGGGATCTGTGCTGCCGATGTTGGAACGGCGTCGCCGCGGCGGTGTTCGCCGGAGCCGCTGCGGGCAGTGCGTGCCCTCTTCATGTCATGGGCTGTCAGAGACGACCCGTGATGAGGTGGAGCAGGCCGTTGGCGATCTCCACGATGTGTTCGAGGTGGAAACGGATTGCCGCGGCCGTCGAGAGTCCACTGTCAGGGAAGAGTATTTCGGTGATTCCGGTGGTCACGGCGACGCTTTCCTGCCCGCCGCTGTAGTTGCGCAACATGAGGGTGAAGCCGGGAAGCTGCGGTGTGTTGTCGTGGTCGACGAGGATTTCCAGCCGAGGGTCGCTGGTGAGAACGTCGGCATTGCGAGCGGCGTCGAGCAGTGCCACCAGGTCGCTGGCGGCTGCTCGTCGTGATTGCACGGGATGTTGCCCGCGATCTGATCCCCTTCCGCCGCGATCCAGCCCGCGAACGCGGCTTCGTCCAGAGCGAACGGGTACGGATCGTGATGGCCGATGACGAAGGCGGTCTCGGGAGAACCGCCCGCCGGTGCGTCGGCGGGGTCGTCGTCGCTGAGCAGCTCGTGTGCACGAGCCAGCAGAATCCTTCTGATACGTACCGGGGTGCACGTTTTGCGCGGACGGCGGTCGACTCCGGGCCGAGCCGGTCGCCGTGCCCGGGGCCCACCTGTGGTCAGCAGGCGTCGCGGTCCCGCATGTTGCAGGCGCTCGGTGTGTCAGTGCGTTCGGCTAGCGTGAGGCACTATGGGGTCTGTTGTCGATCGCGACAATCACCGCAACTGCGTCGGGGGATGCATGCTCACTCTGTCGGCGGCTGCGATTGCCAGGCGGGAGTCCACTTACAAGCTGGACTCGTTCCAGCTTGACGAACTCCTCACACTGGCCGGCGGGCTTTGCATGATCTGCCAGCAATGCCACGCCATGGTCATAGACACGACAACGCGCGCCGAGCAGCAGCGTCCCCGTGGGCTCGTGTGCAGGTTCTGCAAAGATCGAATCGCCACATACGAGGGCTCCTTCGGGGATGAGGTCCCCTTCTTGGCCGGGTGCAGGTGCATGCCTCGCGACGATCCCGAGTGGGAGCCACGGATCGCCGCCGCGACAGCGCAATACCTTCACCGGGCCGCGGCTCTGGACTCGTGCGCGACCAACGCTGAACGGTACGACATGCTGATTGGGGACCTGGCTGTACACGGTCGCGACCCGCACGGAGTCTGGAGCGGCACACCGCTGACCGAACTCCCGCCGCTGCCTGTGCGGAACAGATTTGTGCCCGATGACTACGGCGGGATACCCCCGCTGGCCCGCGACTGGTGCGAGGGCAGTTGCCGTGCTCACGCCGAGCACCTCTACATCGCATGCTTCGACGAGCCGACCATGCTGCGCGATGCCGACACCCGGAAAGCAGTACTGCATTACGTCGGATGGACACGGCAACATCCGCCGCTTCGGCGGGTCAACCAGCACGGCCCAGCGTGTCGCGAGTCTCTGGTGGCGATTTTGCCTGGCACCCTGGCGGAGGAAGCGCACCTCAAAGCCGAGGGGCGCTGCCCGAAATGCGGCCAGCCGCTGCGCTACCACTGACCGGACCCGAACCTGGCACCGCGCAGCGCCAATTCCACAGGACGCGCAAGGTCCGCCGTGCACCGGAACGTCAACTCGGCATTTCCGAGCGTTCCTGAAGCAGCCGCTCGACCCTGACCACATCAGCCTTGAGGCCGGACATCCAACTCTCGCAACCTCAACCGAAGCGTCGACGGCCGATCGACACCCCTGAACGCGGCCTCAGCCGCCAGCAAAGTCTGGGAACCGTCATTGGGGGCATAGCTGTGCGGCGCGGGCATTGCTTCGCTGGTCAACTATCGTTGAGATTGGTCAACTATCGCTGCGAGGCACAATGTTCGAGTGCCAGCAATCGCTCGTCGGCGTGTCCGCCCCAGCGGGTTTCGAACCCTGAACGTTTCTTCGGGTTGATTGTATTCGGGGCCGCGACGAAGAACTCCTCCAAGCGTGGATAGTGCTCGGTGTCGGTGGTCAGCCAAAGGCGGGCGTGCTCACCGTCGGTACGCACAGCGATCCCCAGGCTATCGGCGAGGTCGAAGACGAACCGCTCGGCTCCGGCCCGGTCGGCGCGGTGAGTGACCTCAACCGCGCGCCACGCTTTCGCGCGGGCGCTATAGCAGCGCCGCACCCGATACACCGCCCACTCACACGCATCCATCGCCGCCTCGGCCAGGGCGTGGACCTCGTACGCACCGTCCGCCCGCAGCCTGTCACGCAACGATTTCCCCGGCCCGAACAGCCCGCTGCGGTGGTTGAGCGCCAGCGCGCAGTATTCATCGACCAGATGCTTGGAGGCTTCCTCGGGATAGGCGCGATACCGGGCGAGCTGGTCGGGCCAACTGGGCACACTCACGAAGCAGCATTGGCGGCAGCAACTTTTCGGCCACCATACGCCGAACAGACCGTACAGGTAACCTTGGCTCATCGCGCGGCTCATCCCGGCCGCGTGCAGGGGATAGATCGGGTGGCGGCGCCCACCCATCGTCACCGAGGTGTCGCGGGCGATCCTTCCGGTCTCCTCGGCGGAGAACCCCACGGCGTGGATGTAGGGGCGCGGACCCAAATGTGTTGCCCGCCAGGCATCTAAGGGCTGGCCCTTAGCCTTGGCCGAGCAGGCGCGCCCGTTTAGGGTGGGCATGACCCCGTTGCCGCGATGCTCGGCCGAGAGCGGGTAGAAGCCGTGCTCGTCGGGATCGGGATGCAGACGCGTCGGGGTCCGGGTATCTTGCAGGACAACGATACCGTCGGCGACGCTGGGCCCGGCGCGGGCGACTTCAACGAAGCGCACTCTCCGGGCGGCAAGCAACGGCAGAATATGTTGCGCGACCAGGTCACAGGTCGACGACCACTCGTCCCCCGTCTGAGCGACCATTACCAGCAGATTCGACAGATCATCGAGCAACTGCGGTGGCCGGAAACCCGGGTCGAGCAGGGTACGGGTGACGCCCGCCGCGCTGTCGACACCGAGACCGAAGGACCAGCACACCGGCATCGCCTCGTCATCGAAAAGCGCTGCCAGAGAGAACAATCCCTCGGCATCCTCGACCATAGCGACCATTCCTTTCGGCAGATGACCCGGCCCGGCACTCACGGCCGGAACCGATGCCCCGGGCGCTGATGCGAACGAGCAGACCCCGGGTGCGCTCACGGCCCAGGGATGAAGGGCACTGCGCGCCGAGGGAAGGACTGCCACGACCGAGGGGCCGGAACCGAGGGCAGAGGCCCGTGGTCGGTGGGAGATCCGTGCCTCGGAATGCCGGTCTGTCAGCGGTCGACGGGGCGGCGGGCGTGCAGGAGCACGGTGTCGACTTCGGTGCCGGAGGTGGTGAATGCCCCGGCGGGCACTGTCTCGTAACCGCCGTGGTCGGTGATGAATTCACGCATCGCCCGGTGGTCGCGGTCGGTGCGGTAGGTGTAGTTGTTGGGTGCGAGGGCCAGGAGCTGTCCGCCGTCGTCGAGCAGGTCCCAGGCGGTGTAGAGGTGGTCCATCCACACCGTCGGGCGTCCCGGCAGCGCGAACGGCGGGTTCATCACCACGCCCGCGTACCCGGGTGTCGCTGTCGCGGCGAACTCCTCGAAACTGGCTACCACGATGGTGACCCGCGGGTCGTAGGCGATGGCCGCGGCACGCTCGCGGTCGGGTTCCACGGCGGTGACCTGCACGTTCGGGTTGGTGGCCAGGATCGCCCGCACCAGCGCGCCATCGCCGGCCGACGGCTCGAGCACATGCGCGCCGGGCGCGAGAGCGGCGATGCCGGAGTGCTCACCCGCGACGATGTGGCGGGCCAGCTGCTCGGGTGTGGCGAAGTACGCCTCCAACACTTTTCTGTCGGTGTTGGGGGTCGTGCCGCGCGCCACGGCGGCCGCGATGGTCTCGGTGGGGTCGTCGGGAAAGATGTGGGCTTGTGCGCGGCGGTTCCATTTTCCGCCCATGGATTCGATGACCCTGTTGATCTTGCGGTAGTCGGCTTGGCTCAGCTGCTGGGACAGGAACAGGTTGTTGCCTTCGATTCGTGACTCGGCCAGTATCTCGCGAGCGAACTCGGGCACGGACACCGAGGTTCTCACAGCCATCGATGATCACCTTTCACACAGAATCGACACAGACAGGGACAAGCACGCCCAGCGGCTGGTCCTGCGGGTCCAGGGATTCGAAGTGCGCGCCGTAGTCGGCGAGAATGCCGGTATGCAGAGCCCCCGCATAGGACCACACGTAGCGGCGGGGTTCACCGTGCAGACACCGCACGTGATGGCGGACGTGGACACCGCCAGGACCGACTGCGCGGACTCGGGGGCACCCCCAGCGGGCGGCTGGCGTGGTATGGCGTTGCGCGAACTTGGCGCCGTCGAACCTGGATCTCCGCATCGGTGCCGTTTGGGCAAGTTCGGCCGACCTCATCTCGACCGTCAGCACCCCCGCGGCGTCGCGCTGGCAGTCGATGCTCAGCAGCGGCATGCCGCCATCGCAGAGCACCTGCATACCGCAGTTCGTCGTCGTTTCGCGGTCGGCAGCCGACGTGCAGGCACAGCGTGGTCGCTGCGGCCGGTCATGTGGCGGCTTTTCGGGTGATGTGGGCGAGCAGGCCGCGCAGGCGTCCGCGCCGGGTTCGCATGTTGAGATAGGTCGACAGCTCGACTGCGGCGACGAAGGCGGCGACGAGCTTCTCACCGAGTTGGTCGACGTCACTCTTCTTGTCCAGGAGTTCCTGGACCTGCTCGCTGAGCCGCCTGATCTGTTGTCCGGGTCCTGCCATCCCGACCGGTACGAGATCGCAACCGAACTCGGCGGCCAGCATGTCGAGCAGTTCCCGGCCGCTGGGCATGTTCGCCCGGTCGGCGGCCTCGACCACCGCCAGGCCCTGCTGGGTCGAGCACACCACGCAATCCTGGCGTGGCTGCTCATAGCTGCACTGGGTCCCCCGCACTTCATCGAGCGGTTGGTTCTGGTGGATCGACGCGTCCAGATACCATCGGCCGTCCTCGAACACCAGATACACCTTCACCGCGTTCTCGACCCGATGCTCATCGGGCATGTACGGGTCGAAATCGGGATGATAGGCGTCGATCTCGTCGCCACTCACGATGTTTCCTTTCTGAGAGTTCGGGTGTGGTTATGCGCATATCCAGTCGCGTCCAGCCGTGTCGGGACACGATCGGAAGTCCGTCGGAGCCAGTGGGCTGGGAGAGACCGGGTTCAGTCGAGCCAGTCGGCGACCGGCACGGTGTCGGTATCGGTGGTGGCTTCGGCGATGACCTCCGCCATGGACACGTCCAGGCGGAAGCGGTGCCCGATACGGGCCTCGACCGCCGCGTACTGCGCGGCCAACTCCGGATGCAGGCGCGCGGCCCGCACCAGGCCCGACCTGGGCGAGTAGATGCAGAACACACACGATGCGCGCGGGAATCCTGCCCGGTAGGAAAAATGGGGCCGGGTACCCGCCGCCGCGATCCGCGCCCACACCGTGTCGAGGTCCCAGCCATGAAGCGGCAGCCAGGTGTCGACGATCCGCCGCGAGTTCGAGACGCTGCCGGTGGGCGGAGTCCCGGCGGCGCGGGCGGTACTGCACCGGGGGCACATACACGTCTTGCCGGGCTCGTGGACGAAGGCCGGTCGGCTTGCCCTCTCCGCGGATTCTTGGCCGCGGTGTCCCATGATGTTCAACACCCTCACCGGACGGTCGATGATCCCGGTGGCGCGGGATTCCGCGACGAGCATCGTGATCACCCGCCTGGCCGGTCCACGCTTAAAATCGCTTGTGCACCAACGTCTTCGATGAGAAGGCCATTTTCCGCGTTCGGCGACACGATCGAGTAGGTCGCCGCCGGTCCGGGCCACGACCTCATGGCGCAGCCCATAGTGCTCGGCGTGCTCTCGGGCGAGGGCGGCGGTGTGGGGCCAGTCGGACCGGCCCATGTCGGCATGGACGGTGGTGACCCGGTCCAGCACATCGAGGTGGTGGAACACCTCGACTAGGACATCGACCATTGCCTGGCTGTCTTTGCCGCCGCTTCTTCCGCTAGTGCGAGTGGAGCCGAGGGCTAGCTTGTAGATCGAATTATTGCAGGCCCACTCGGCAGTGTCGGAGCAGGGGTGGCAACAGACCTGTTGCACCAGGATCGCTTCGGGCGGGTGGGGTGATGGTGATGTGGGTGTCGCGGATGAGGCTTCCGATCGTCCATGCTGGCGGTGTTCGAGAACGGGGTCTCCTGCGCTTTGCGCAAGCACACCTTGCTGGGGCAGTTGAGGGGAGACTGGTAAGGTTCAATATTGAACCGGTCTGCATCCCAGGGGTACCTCGCTTGATCGCGACCAGTGAGTTCTGAAGCCGTCGTTCCGGTTCGCAATGTGGACGCATGACCGGTTGTGAGGGAAATGGGTCTGCTCGGTCCCCAGACCTGCGGGTACTGTTGGTGAATCCCAGGTTCTCGGCCTTGATCCGGTTACGCTTTGGATGTGCTGTTCTTGCGGGCACTGGGCTCGATCACGGCCGAGGTGGACGGCTGTGTTGTGGATCTTGGCGGGCCGGTACCGCGGCGGTTTCTTGCGGCCTTGTCGATGGCGGTCGGCACACCGGTCTCTGATGCGGTTCTCGCCGAGTTGGTGTGGGGTGACGACCAGCCGCGGCAGCCATCGGGGACGCTGCGAGTCTTGGCCTCCCGGCTGCGTTCGGTGTTCGGTTCGACCGCACGAGAGCTGTTGCAACGCAGCGGGTCCGGGTATCTGCTCGCGGTGCCGCCGGAGCAGACCGATCACGGCCGGTTCACCAGGCTGACTACCGACGGTGTGCGCCTGCTGACCGCTGGCGACCATGTGTCAGCGGCACGATCGCTGAGCGAGGCGCTCGCGCTGTGGCGGGGTGAGCCGTGGCCGGAGTTGGATCAGGATCTCGCTCCGGTCGCGGAACGAACCCGGCTGGTCGAATTGCATGAGGTCGCGGTCGAGGAGCTTGCGGCTGCCAGGCTGGCGTGCGGCGATACCCCGACCGCGGTGGCCGACCTGAGCGAGGCCGTGACGGCCGCACCGTTCCGTGAGCGGCGTTGGGGCCTGCTGGCCCTGGGGTTGTATCGCAGCGGTCGTCAAGTCCAGGCGCTGGCCGAACTGCGGCGTGTGCGCGAACTGTTGGTCGAGGAGCTGGGTGTGGAACCCGGACCGGCGTTGCGGTTGCTCGAACGCCGGATGCTCGACCACGACCCCGGTCTGCTCGTGGAACCGCCGCGCGACCACCCGGTCACCCCGCCTGGACAACATCCGCCGCGGGTGCCGCTGTCGACATTCCTCGGCCGTGATCACGACATGAAGCTGTTGAGCGAGCTACTCGCCGACGAGCGCATGGTGTGCGTGGTGGGGCCCGCCGGTGTCGGCAAGACCCGGCTGGTGATCGAGCACTGCGCGACGGGCGGCGCGCCGGTCGACCGGTGGTTCGTGCGCCTGGGTGACGTGAACGACGGCGACAACGTGGTGACCGCGATCGCGACCGCGCTGTCGCTGGTCCACTACGGCGGTGATCCCCTTCCACTGGTCTGTCGGGCCCTGACGATGCAGCCCGGACTGCTGGTACTCGACAACTGCGAGCACGTGATCGAGCCGGTGGCCCGGCTGGTAGTAAGGTTGCTTGCCGCCTGCCGGGAACTGCGTGTCCTGGCCACCAGCAGACAGCCGCTGGGCGTCGATGGCGAGCATGTGCTGACCCTCGAACCGCTACCGGTGGGCAACGGCGGTGGTGGCGACGGCGCTGCGGTGCGCCTGCTGTTCGATCGGGTACGAGCGGGCCGTCCGGGATGGCATCCCAGCGCGGACGACCGGGCCGCCGCCCACGATATCTGCGCGATGTTGGACGGGCTGCCGTTGGCCATCGAGCTGGCCGCCGCGAGGGAGCGCGCGTTCGGGTTGACGGGGATCGCCACCCATATTCGCGACCGGCGCGACGTGCTCGGCTCCACCCCACGCGGATCGCTGTCGCGGCACCCCGATCTGCACGCGGCCCTCGGATGGAGCATCGACAACCTCGGCGCGACCGATCGTGCCCTGCTACTGCGGCTGTGGCCTTTCGAGGGCGGATTCACCTGGCAGGCCGCCGCGGCAACAGAACCAGACCAGCTGGGGGCGGGTGTGCTCGCCACGCTGGCGTCATTGGTCGACCGGTCCGTGGTCACCATCGACCGCACCGCGGCCGGCACCCGGTATCGCCTACTGGAAACCATCCGCGGCTACTGCCGCGAGGCCGACACCGACCCGCAGGCGAGCCTGGCCGCCCACGCACGGTGGGCACGGACGTTCGCCGCTGAGAAAGCGGTGTTGCTGACCGGGCATCACGCCGGAGACGCCTACCGGGCACTGGCCGACGAACTGCCGAACCTGCGCACCGGCATCGCCTACGATCTCGCGCACCAGCCCCGCGAAGCGCTACGCACGGTGGCGGCGCTGCAATTCGCCTGGAGCGTGCTCGGCATCGTGGCCGTCGGCCGCGCTCTCATCCGTGACGCCCTCGATGCCGCGACCGGCGCGACCGTCACCGAGCAGGCGTTCGGGCTGCTCGGGTTGTCGATCGTGTCGTTTCACGCCGGTGATGCCGACGAAGCGCTGAAATGTGCCGATGCTGCCTTGGCTTTGCTCGGCGGACCGGCCGAGGAACGTGAGTTGTGGCTGTACGCGTTGATGTACCGGGCGCTGGCGCTGACCGCGCTCGGCGACCCTCCCGCCGCGCGCACGGCGGTCGACGAACTGGTGGTCGAGGTCGACAGGCTGCCCACGCCGGATTGGATCCGAGGCTGTGCGCAGTTCGGCCAAGGGACGGTGTCGCTGCTGGAAGGTAGACGCGACGAGGCATTGCGCTGGCTGCGAGCATCGCGAGAACTTAGCGCCGACTGCGGTCACCTGTGGTGCCAGGGCATGGCCGATGTGGTGCTCGCCTGGGCGACCCTGGCAGACCCGGACAACGCCGACAGCGCCACCGAAGCCCTCGTCGCCATCGATCGCGCGCTGGCCGTCTTCGCCCGCCAGTCGAACATCGCCGAAGCGCTGAGCGCCGTCTACGCCGCAGCCTATGCCTTGGTCGTGCGAGGTGCCCCGGACCAGGCGATCCGGCTACGCGCGGCAGCGCTGCACCACTCCGCCCGCATCGGCGCCGACCCGCGCCGCTACACACAGTTCGCCCACCCCGCCGTCGTAGCCCGGATGGATCAACTGCTGGCCACGGACTTGCGTCCAGACGAACAACAAGCCGGTCGCGAGATGAGCTGGACGGCCGTCATCGACCTGGTCGACACAGTCACTCCTACTGATCAGCGAGAGCTCGGGGCCCAAACCTAGCCGTTGTAGCAGGACTGAAACACCGACGAGCGATAGTCGGTTCGAGTCAATCAGTACCGAGGAAGCAGATAAGTGGCGATGCAATGGCGCATTCCCGCCCCGACAACGTCGTCTATCTGCACTCGGAAACGTGGCTCCGCTCTTCTGCAAGTGTGTGCGGTTCGGCGAGGGCGATTCGGATCGAATTAGTCCCGCGATCCGGTCCAACCCGGAAAGAAATCCAAGAGTGTCGGAAACAAAATATCGGAAATAGAAAGGAATCTGGCATGTCCAGAGATGTACGAGGAAATTGGAGTCTGCACCAGAGCAACGGCTTCACTGTGCATGTGGAAGTGGCAGGTGAGGACGGAGATGGCACGTTCAACGGCAAGGGTAATATTCATGGCCAGCCCGGATTCATCGAATTCACTGACACCCGTGCGACGGATGACGAGATTACCTTCCAGATGGGCGATGGACGGTACGTCGGGCGATTCGACTTCCAGGGTCGGCTGACAGGAACAACGTTCGACCTGTCGCATCCACACAGTCACGCCACCTGGTTCGCCGACAAGCTGTTCGGATTTCTCTGAATTCAGCGCTTGTGCTCTCGGATAGTCGAGCAGTCGGCCCTGTTGATCCCCTGGGGTCGCCGATTGGGCAGGATCTACGGGATCCAACACGATCCCGATCGGCGGCCCCTCGGGGCGCGAGCACGAATATCGCAACGAGCAAGGATTTAAGGGATGCTGCCCAGAGATGTAACCGGAACTTGGAATCTTCACCAAGGTAACAGCTTCACTCTCCACGTTGACGTGGTAAGTGAGGACGGTGACGGCACGTTCAACGGCAAGGGTAATATTCATGGCCAGCCCGGATTCATCGAATTAACTGACACCCGTGCGACAGATGATGAGATCACCTTCCAGATGGGTAATGGGCGGTACGTCGGGCGATTCGACTTTCAGGGTCGGCTGACAGGGATGGTATTAGACTTGGCTCATCCGCACAGTCACGCCTTCTGGTTCGTCGACAAGCTGCTCGGATTTCTCTGAATTCAGCCCTTGTTGTGCGAGTGCTTTCGGATAGTCGAGTAGTCGGCCCTGTCGATCTCTGGGTGGGGAGTTGCCGATTGGGTTGTCGGGGCCGGTTCGGTCGACTGGGCCGAGTCGGGTATCGGTGCGTCGCTCGTAAACCAGGTGTCGCGGTATGCGCCACGTGAGCAGTTGAGCAAATGTCGAAATTCGAACAGCTCCGACTGCCCACTGGCTGGCGTGACAGAGGACCACGGCGGCAACGTCGCTCAGGTTCTGTCAGGTTCATTCACCGATTCGTCATTACACGAGGTCAGTGTCCGTGGACTATCCTGGCGCACAACCAACGAGGTGACTGAAGTGTCAGGGATTTGGTCAACGGCCCAGTGCTAACGCTCTGACTTTGGCGGCGTCGGCGTCGCGGCTGGCCAGGGCGGCGTTCTCCAAGGCGAGTTGGTTGAGGGCAACCGCGTATACCTCCAAACGCCTTTCCAGGTCACGGCAGTGGTGGTTCAGTTCAGCGTGTTTGCGTTTGAGGTCTTCGTAATCGTCGGCGGATCGGATGATCGCTGCGTGTTCGGTTTCTAAGTGTGCGATCTCGGCCTGGAACCGGTCTTTGAGGTCGATGTGCTGATGGGTGAGGCGCCACCGTTTGACGTCGGCTTCGACGGCGAGTTGGCAGATGTTCAGTCGCCCTCGAGACCGTTGGGGAGTGCCGGTCAGCATGCGGTTGATGGCGGCGATGATGTCGCGGCGAACCGGATCGGTCTCCCCGGCGAGGGACAGGACGCTCATTGCGGGGCTCCGGATCGGTGGTTGTCGATGATGGTGAGGAGTCGGTCGAGTTCGTGTCGTTCGCGGGCGTGGCGGATGGGTGGGGCCGGGGGATCGTCGACGATCTCGGCCAGCTCTTCGGCTGCCTTCTGCGCGCGGGCGATGTCGCGGTCGGTGCGGGCGATGTTGCGGCAGCGAGGTCGACAGTCGTCGGTGTCCGGGGTGACCATGGGGTCCTCTGCTGTGCCTCGGAGTTGGCAGGCCGCGGTGGTTGGGTCGAAGACGCAGGTGATCGCTTCGCCGTGATGGATCTGGAGCACAGGGTTGCCGAGCAGGTCGCGGGCGTGTCGTTCGCTGTGCAGGACGCGGCCCGCGAACTCGCGGGCGGCGGCGTGGACGCGGTAGCGGTAGGCGTCGGCGGCTGGTCCGCTGACGTGTTCACCGGCGAGGAGGCGCTGTTCGTCCTCGGCGATTCCTTCCATACGGAACAGCCAATCCTCGAAGGCGTAGTCGGCGAGGAATCCGGCCTCATACGAGCCTGCGTAGCCTTGCAGCATTCGGGTGTAGGTGTGTCCGTATTGGATCGAGGCGGCGATCACGCCGCGGGACTTGCGTCGGATGAACCACGCCAACGTGCGCCGGAAACGACTGGCAGCGATCGGCCCGCCCGGGTCGGCCGGGATGAGATCGGTGCGGTTCATGCCACGGCAGTACTCGTTGACCCACGCGGTGAACTCGGCGATATCCGCTGCGATGAGCCGGTCCGAGCGAGCCTCACCTCGCCGTTTGACCTCGTCGCCCATGTTCCTCGGCTTGAGCCGGTTCGGGAACAGCAGATGGCTTTCGTGTAGCCGCTCAAGGACTTCGGTGGCGTGGGCGACGAGTTCGATGACCACCCACGGTTCTTCGCGTATCGCGCCGTGGGGGATCTTGTTTCCGTCCTCGTCCTCGGCGCCTTTGAAATAGAGCCCTTCCATTAGCCACAACCCCGCGGCGGCGTCGAAGCTGACGCAGCCGCGCCGCAGGTTGAGAACCTCTCCGACCCGAGCTCCGGATAGGTAGGCCACGACCACGAAACAGGCGGTTTGCAGGAGCCTGGCCAGCAGGGGGATCTGATCGATGGTGATCCGGGGATGCCACGGGCGCCCGTCCACCTCCGCGGTGATCGTGGTGTCAAGGTAGATGTGTTCACCGATGGGCAGCCTGGATTCGGCGATCATGCGGCCGGAGGGAGTGAGCTGGAACGACGGCGCGCAGTGCAATTGGGCCGCGATGTGCCGCCAGGCTGGCTCCAGACTTCCGTCCTCGCGGCGTCTGCCGGGCAGGGGCTCACCGCGTTCCCGCAGCTGGGCGAGGTAGTCCGCGACCGCCTGTTGGAGCCCGCCGCGCGGGCGCCGGGAGTGCTTGGCGCGAACGTGTTCCGGGCGCAGGGCCAACAATCTTCGGTGCTCGTCCCACGCGGCCACGATGTCGTCGCTGAAGTCCTCGACGAACCGCACCGCCCAGGCCAGCAAAGTTTGCATCGTGTGCTCGCTGATCCGTCGGGTGCGGTTCTCGCGATCCCCGCGGCGTTGTTCGAGGAGGTCCTGGGTGTCCTCGCCATCCCACGGAGGCGCCTGCGGCAGCCGCAGCGCGGGCGGCAGGATCTCCCGGTGCGTCCAGAGCCGCCGGATCTCGGTGATGCGGCGGTAGCGTTGCGCGACCACGACCTGGTCCTGGTCGAGTGCGTCGAGGTAGTCCCACAGCATCTCCTCGGTGACCTCGCAGAACTGGGTGACTCCCTGGTCGGCGAACCAGTTCAGGACGTGCTGCAACGCCCCG
This sequence comes from Nocardia sp. NPDC051911, assembly GCF_040681035.1. Classification (NCBI taxonomy): domain Bacteria; kingdom Bacillati; phylum Actinomycetota; class Actinomycetes; order Mycobacteriales; family Nocardiaceae; genus Nocardia; species Nocardia sp. NPDC051911. The sequence goes on along the minus strand of NZ_JBFAXY010000023.1, from coordinate 125,370 downwards.
TAGAACAGGATCTCGATCGTGTGGATCGCGATGCGACTGCCCGACTGGCGCAGGGTGCGGGCTCGGGGATGATTGATCAGCTGCCAGAGGTAGTGCTTGGCGGCCTGGCGCAGCGGTTCGGCGACGACCTCGAAATTGAGGGACTGCGAGCGTGCGTGGTCCTCGAAGACTGCGGGATTGAGGTCCCACCGGTCATCGGCGAAGCGAGACAGCCGCGCCGGGTCGACGTCTGGCCTGATCTGCCGATTCGCCAGCACCAGCGTGTGCGTGTCAGGCCATATCGTGCCGTCGGGCAGTCCGTGGGCAAGCCCGCTCGCCTCGCCGAGGAGGATGGGTTTCGCGGAGGTCATCGGATGTCGAGCTCCCTGTTCAGTAGGCGGTCCGCGAGGGCGTGTTCGGCCGGTCCCGCGCTGGCGCGGGCGTCCACGACGGCGGCGCGGTCGTGTTGTTCCAACAGATCGGCCAGTTGGGCGTGTGGCCCGGCGAAACGCTGCGCCCAGTGCAGCGCGTTCATCTGCTCACGGCGCTCGGTGAGCCGGTCATGGACGATCACCTGCAACCGAAGATGCCGCGGCAGCGCCCTGGCGCATTCGCAATCCAGGCAGAGCAGAAACGAGGCCCGACACGGTCCATCCGGGGTGTAGGGTCCGTTGTGGTTGTCGGTGCACGCGGCCAGCACCGTATCCAGTTCGCCGGCGAGCATCCGTTCGAGTACGACAGGCTCCAACTGCATCTGTTCGGCGGCCCGCTCGACGTTGTCTCTGGCGTGGGTCACCTGCTCGGTGGTCATCGTGGCGATCCTCGAGCGGGCTCGTGCCTTGGCCACTTCGCTGGTCAGCGTGTCGGCGACGACCTTGCGGTATTCGTTGATGTTGCCGCGGTTGCGGACCAGATAGCCAGTCGCCGCGGTCCGTTCGGTATGGGCGACCGGCTTCTGGTGCAGCTCGATATAGGTCATGCGCAGCGTTTCCAACCGCAGCGGACGCATCGGCACCGGGCGATCGTCCTCGTTCACCTCATCCGACGCCAGATTCCACGTTCTGCCCAGAGCGCTGATCAACGTCCCGTTGAGTGGCATCGCACGCCAGCCACGGCCTTTCAGGCTGCGTCCACCGCCGGCAGACATGTAAGCCACCAGCAAGCGGTCGCTGCCCGCGAACTGCCGGGCCCGCGCCGTCAGGTCGTGGACCAGCACGTAGAGGCCGAACGGCGTGTGCAGAGTGTCGCGGGTCGACACCTCGGTCGGCTGGTCGGGAATGCTGATCCAGTCCGGGACCTCCGACAACGCCAGATCCATGTAGGCGCGGGGCCCGCGGCGCGGTTTGTGCAGACCCACGATCGCCGTACCCGTCCTGGTGCCGCCGTCGGCGCGGTGATGGGTTGCGGTCATCGTGCGGATCACATCCGGGTTCTGCCCTGTCATGACACCGAACAGCACCGCCACGGCGTCGATCTCCTCCGGCATCAGATAGAGCCAGCCGACGATATTCTTGATTCTGCCGCGCAGCATCACCCACACCTCGGGAGCGTTGTAGACGCGTTTCCCGCAATTGCGAACCCGACGCGGGACGTCGCCGAGACGGTCCAGATGCTCGAGAATCTCGAGGCGGCGTCGCAGGTCGAGATCCGTGCTCACGTCGAGGTCCCCGGTCCGGAACCGGTCCAGCAGCTCCCTGTTGGCGCGGATGCGTCGCTCCGCCGAACGTAAAGTAGTTCTCGCGGCTTCGGCGATCCGCTTCAGTTCGGTCCTGGTGTAGCTGTGCGAGGGCTTGCTCGGGGGCAGGCGCGGAAGGGGTTGGGCCAGCCGAGCCGCCAGTGGGGCACTGATGCCGCTCGCGCGCAACAGCAGCCGACGCAGCTCGGCCAGCTGCCACCGAATCGACTTCACGCCCACGGCTTCGCGGTCGTCATGGAATCCGTCGAAATGCTCGGCACCGACCTCGGCCAAGCTCTGCGGGACCACGGCGAGTCCGGCGAGATAGCGATCGAAGGACACCAGCACTCGATAGACGCTCTCGAACGAAGGCCTGGACGTCAGTCCGGCGCCTGGTGCCGTGCGCGCGACAAGCGCCGCGATCATCGCCTCCCGCAAGGGTTCCGGCGTCATCAGCACCGACACGTCGAGGTCTCTGCGGTCCCGGCCGTCCTGGCTGTAGCAGCGCACGATCCGACGTCCGTCCTCGGACACCATGAGCCCATGACGAGTCCGGGCAACCGACGACGGGAGGGCGGCGCGACGTCCGCGGCTCACCGGGTGACCGCGAGCGGGTCGGTGCGAACCCACGGGTGGTCGGCGAAGACGTCGGCCATGAACGCCTTGACCAGAGAGTCGTCGGCGTGGGCCAGCAACGCTTCGACTTCCAGGCTTCGAAATGGTTCGAGGTAGACGTCTCGGGTTGTCTCGACGGTGCGGTGACCCAGCATGGTCTGGACCAGATGCCAGACATCGCCGATCTCCTCACGGAAGTCGCGCTGCTCGTCGGCGGTGAGATGACCCAGCCGCGAATACTTGATCAGCTTGCCCACCGCGAACCACCTCAGCGCAAACGAATGCCGCAGCATATGGGCAGTGCAGCCGAAGTTCTCCAGCCCCAGCGACTCGATCCGCTCATTGGCAGCGGCGAACGTGTGCTCCCACCCTCCCGGGTCACGCGGCAGGCCGTTCTCGTTCAACCACAAGGCCAACGGTTCCAAGCCCTGCGCACTCCGGCGAAACAGACCAAGCCGAGCATCCGGCCCCACATCATTCCAAAGTTCTCGCCGATACCGCCCGCTGGACAATGTCGTCACCGACCGGGTGTCGTGGACCTCCACCACCATGCTCAGGCTCTCGACCCGTTCATAGCGGCCTGCGGCTCGGGCACGACGCACCGCCGCCGCTCTGGCGCCCTCGACATAGTCCAACACGGTCCGCAAGGCCGGGCGAGGGATCCAATACTTGTGCCCGTAACCACCTTTCGCGCATCCATCGGCGAGTTCACAGGTGAAGAAACCACGCCGCCGCTCGTAGGCGGGCAACTCGGGCAATGCCACACTCGCCCACTCCGACACACGCAGACCACTCCCGTACAAGCCATCGACGAACGCTCGATCCCGCTGCTCGTTGCGCCCCCTCCACCACGGATCCGGGCGCCCCGTGAGATCGAACCCCCTGACCCCGACATCACGCCACCGCTCATAACCACCCGGGTCGAGCCACTTCACATCCGCGTGCCTGACGATCCGCGGCGGCTCCACGTCGGCGAACGGGTCGGCGACGCCGAATCGGCGTCCGACCAGCCTGTAGAACTTCTTCAGCCCGGCCAGATCCCGCGCGAAACTCCCCGACCGCACCGGCCGCTCGTTCGCGGGATCGGTGACCCGCCAGAACAAGAGCTCCGTCGCCACCTCGTCATCGACGTCCCACCAGTTCGAGTCGATCGTGGCCAGATAGTTCAACCACACCAGCAGCGAGTACGCGTAATCGCGCTGCGTGGTCCGCGCCATCCTCCGCCACTTTGCCGACCCCAAACACCAATTGACGCGGAGATCAGGCCGGCCATCGGGACCGATCACGAACCGCTGCCCATCCCGCAAACCCGCGTCCGGTAGGCCGCCGAAATTGCTCCGCTGCAACACATTCCCAAGCAACTCGGCCACACCATCGGCCGTGCGACTCCGGGCGTACCTGTACATCTGCCAACGCTCTTCGAGCACCCAGTTCACCTCAATCACGAAGGGTAACAACACCCCTCAGCAACAACACTCACTGGCTACAGAACGCCGCTGAGCGAGATGAGGTATTGGTCGTAGCTGAGCAAATCCGGGCCGGGCGCCAGCGCGAAATCGAGCTCGCCGCGCGGGAGTAGCAGTTCTGAGCACGGAAGAGGCTTTCGCGTCGGCCGGAGCAGATGGTCGGGGGTGGTCACGGAACCGGCTCGTCGCGGCGGTGCTGGATGCCGTAGGGCGCGGAGAGCGAGATCCGGTTCCAGCCTCGGCCGTCGGGACCGCGGGCCGGAGCTTCGCGGGCGGGCAGGTAGATAGGCACGAGCTTGACCTCTCTAAATGAGGAATTTCGCAGCCGCAGCGCGGGGTGAGGGTGCGCCGTGGCGCGCGAGCCACCGGTCACATGCAGTGCTGTTGTCAGGACGTCGGCTCACCGATGCCGATGCCGAGTTTCGCTGCGGCGGACACGCCGAGTCCGGCCAGGCGCCGAAGCTTTTCCGGTGCCACCCCAGCGTTCAGGGCTGCCCGCAGTGCCATGGCGGTAGCGTGGCGGGAATTCGTGGCCAGCGCCGTTTCCAATGCGACGGCGGCGAGGGTGCCCTCGCCGCGCAGGTAGGCGCTGTAGGCCAGCAACGTCGCGGATTCGGCTGCCGCCGCGCCGGGTAGGCAGCGTACGAGCAGTGTCCACAGCTGTTCGGCGGCGGCCGCGTCCTTGCTGATGGCGGTGGCGGGCAGGCAGTCGAGGACGGCTCGTTCACCCAGCGTCACCGCCAGCGCCGCCAACTGCGTTGGCACTGGAATGTCTCCGGCGGCGATGTCGGCGATCCGCCACAACACCGACTCCAGACAACGCCGGTGATAGCCGGTCAGATCATGGTGCAGCACGGCGCGGCGGCACTGCTGCCGGGCGCGTGCACTGGCTGCGGGCAGCAGCATCTCGATCTGCGCGGTGAGCGCCGGATCTGGGGCGAGGGTGTCGCGCAGTGCTTGGCGCGAGGGGTACACCGGCTGACCGGCAACCAGCCGGTCGAGTGCGATCGGCGACCGCGCCGGATAGATGAGAACACCGCGACCGGTGGAACCGATCAGCGCCCACCACGGTGACTCCGCGGCGATCTCCCGGGTTGCCCACCCGCCGATCAGAGGTGCGGAACTGTCGGCGAGGCGGTGAGCGAGCTCGTCGACCAAACGACGCCCAGCCGCGGGTAGGGCCGGTCCGAAGTCGGGGTCGCTGAGCCGGTCATCGACGATCACGGCCAAGGTCGCGGATGCGTCGATGCTTGCCGCAGTGCTACGCGCTCGCGCCGCCACGTCGCGGATCGGCATCGTCAGACTGCACGCCGCCACAACCGAACGCACCACGAGGTGGGCGGGCTCGGTGTCGCGGTCGGTGGTGACCTTGAGCATGGTCAGCACCAGTTGTCGGTGCGGGATGTAGCCGAGCCAGGCGGGTATGGAGGTGATCACTTGGGTCGGGTCGCGGACAATGTCGGTGAGCGAGTACACGTGAATGTCCTTTCTGATCAGTGGATTGAAAGGCGAGTTGGCGGGGACGCGGCGGCGAGACGCACCGCGAGCCACAGTCCGGGCGAGTACGATCGAGCGGGGAGAATCAGCAGGCGGGCCCAGAATTCAGGAGGCCGGCCATGTCGTCGCGTCGCCCGCCGCGCTCCCCGCGCGCGGCTCGATCCCCCGAAGTCGTTGTACGACTGGAACGCTCACGCGCCCGCAGCAAACAACGCCGTGAACTGGCACGCCAGCGCGAGCGCGCCATCCATGAGGCGGTGAAGCGGTACCTCACCGACTGGGCGGCGATCACCGCGTGCGAAACCACGCGCGATCAACACATCGCGGCGCTGCACAAGCAGATCAGCGACGTCGAGGCAGCCGCCGCGCAGGAGATCGCCCGTCACCGCGCCGACCAAGCCGAGGCCGCCGCCGTAATCCGTGACCACGGCGCCTCCGACGACGAGCTCGCGGACCTCCTTGAGATCAGCACCAAGCAAGCCCGGCAACTGATCACCACGGCCCGCGCCCACCGCGACACCACCTCACCGGAGGAAGCACCAGCCCCGACGGTCGCATCAACCGGGCGGCTCGAGCGTGCTCGCCACGGCATTACGGATTCCGGTCACTCGACAGAGCAGATCATCGAAGCAGTCGACACCGTCGAGTCTCCCGCGCCAGATGACTCGACAAACAACGGTGAGCACGCGAGGTGATCTGGCGGTGTGGCCGGGCTGGGAAGGTGAGCGTGCGCTGCTACGGATGTTCGGCGGGCACGGCGTAGGTGAGATCGGTCAGGAATGGATAGGTCTCGGGAGTGTTGGCGACCGCTTGCACGATCCGAGTTGGGTGTCGGCTAACCGGGTGGTGGCCGACAGCCGCACCCCGAGTGGGTTGGCGTGGCCGCAGCGTCGAGGGGGTGTAGCCGACACGGAAAGACACGTGTGACGTGAGGTTTCATGCACGACGGTGGGATATCGATCTAGCATTTCCGCCGTCTCGGGCGCTGCGTCCGTGCCCCGCGACCCGCATGAGGACGGAACTGTCCGGCAGCGATGCGTAGTAAGCACAGCCGCCGGGCGCGACCGACCAGCGCACCCCGTGATCCACATATCTCCACGGTGATGGCAGGCCCGCCTATCCAGAGCGAACCCTTCCGGGGCGGGTCTTCACACCTTTTCCGCGCCTACGCCGCCAGGTCGTCCCAGCTCAGCACTCGCCTGAGCATCCCCCATGAACCTCCGGTCGCACATTCGCAGCAAGCGAAGAGGTGTTACTGGCTGGTAGGGCTGGGTAACGCCGGCAGTGGTGCACCTTTGCGCCGACCCGATGCTGTCGACACCGGAGGGACGAGATCCGCAATGAGCACTCCAGACACCACGACTTTGCTCGCGCAACTCCGCGCTGTGCTGTCGCTGACCAACACCGAGATCCAGGTCGCCGAGACCCGCATCGCTCAGGCCCGCACCGAAGCGGTGCGCCGAGAGTTGTCGGAGAACGCCGACAACGCCCGCGCCCGCGCCGAGGCCATCGAGGCCACCATTCGCGAGCTGGGTGATGTGCCGGAACTGGTTGGTCCGTTCCTTGGCCAGGCTGCCGCCGCGGTCAAGTCGATGGTCGAGCAGGCTTTGCCGTTCGACGAGGCCCTGCTCGGTGACCTGGCTCTCGAACACCAACTGGTCGATCGCGCCCGCTACATCAAGGCTCTGGCCACCGCCGCGCAGCTGCCGGAGGTGGTGGTGTTGGCGCAGCGGCTGATCACCGCGCATTCGGCGACCGTCGACTGGCTGACCACCGTCTTGGCCGAGGACGCTCTTGGTGGGCCGGCGGCGCTCCGCCGCACCCCCTTGCAGGCCGCTGCCGGGACGGCGGTGAAGCTGTTCAACCTCCCGGTCACCTGGTCGACCCGCGGGCTGGACCGGGCGCTGGACACCGTGCGCGCCACCCCACCCGCCCTGGGCGGGTTGCTTGCCCAGGGGGCACGTGCCGGGGATGTCGCTGTCAAGACACTGTCGGCTTCCCGCGATGCGGCGTTGGAGACCGCTGAGCAGGTCACTCGCCGCGAAGGCGCCGACATAGCCGCCGACGCGCTGCGGTCGATCCGCAGCAGCACCGGCGTGCTCGAGCCCGGCGAGCTGCCCGTCGACGATTACGAATACCTCAATGTTTCCCAAGCCGTCGCCGCGGTCAAGGAACTCACCGACCCCGCCGACATCCGCGCGATCGTCGCCTACGAGGAAGCCCACAAAAACCGGCACGGCGTCGTGTCCGCCGCCCAAACCCGGCTCGCGGCCATCGCCCAAGAAGTCGCCGGACTCACCTGAGCATCGTGTGGCACGAGCGGCGGAGCAGGCCGGTAGTAGACAGAAGACATCGACGGCGGATCTGATGCGCGAATGGCCCTTGCGCGGCTAGGGCTGTCCGGCGGGCACAGCGTGAGTCAGATCAGTCGTCCATGGGTAGGTTCCGGGGGAGTCATCGACGGCTTGAACGAGAGCCTTGGTTGGGTCACCGTCGACGCCGATCTCAACGATGCGGAACACACTCATCCCACCAGCGACCAGGTGGATCAGGGAGTTTTCCTCGAACTGCACGAGTCGGAGACTAGCGAACAATCCCACCGAGTCGATATTTGCCACAGATATGCTGCTTGGTGTGTCCGTGCCTGCCCCGATGCTGGCGACGCCTGGTCGGCCGCCCGATGCGCCAGGCCGTTGGGCGATCGAGATGAAGTGGGATGGGATGCGTGCGGTGTGCCGCGTGTACGGCTACCGCTCTGAGATGTTCGCATCCGGCAGTTCTGAAGCTGTCATGGCTGGCTGCCGGTTCTGCGACGCGACCGTCGCCGACCCCCGGAGATCAGGCGTTGGCGTAGCCACCGGCATTCCACACCAACCAGCGGAAGTGCTGCGGGGCGAATGCCTGGCGAGCGGGAACACCCGGTGCCGGAGAATGAGGCCAAAACGCCACACCGCACCGATGGCAGTAGAAACCGGCCTGCCAGACCGCATGCGCGTCACGACGTCCCCGAACGATTCTACCGTTGCGGCGAATACGGCACACAGCGACAGTGAGCAGGACAGCGCCAGGCGCCGCCAACGCCCCGAAGAAGACGACCGTGGCTAGGGCGGCAATCACGTGCGAGACCCCGGGCACGGGATGGGCGATACCGTAGATCCCCGGAACGAGATATGACATGGCTGGCAAGAGCAGCACCAGCGAGAAGAAGGTCAGCCACCCAGCAGGGGTACGGGCAGGCTCGCGGGCAAGGCTGTGGGCGAGTGCGGTGGTGTGTGTCCGTTCGACGGCGGCAGTGCCGAACACCGGCACCAAGCCAGTCGAGGCGACTCCGACGCCGGAGTAGACGTTCGTGCCGAAGCTGGTCGAGACGCCGTCGGCTTTCAAGGCGGGCACACTCTGCACCAAGTCGAGTTGGTGGCAGTGCGGACACGTCAGATCGACATCGTCCATACGCGGAACCCCCTCCCAGGCCGTTGCGCTGTAGCGGCGCGTCTGTGGTGTTGGTACCTGCAACGAAAACTCTGTGGGGTATCCAACACCCTCGGAGACCTGCTGTCGAGAGCTAATCACGAGCTTCTTCACCGACGAGTCCTTCCTTTCAGGCTGGTGAGTCAATTCCCGTCTCATGGCCAGCCGCAGTTCGCACTCATCAGCGCGGAACCCACTTCCCGTGCCGTTGCGCCTCTGCTTGACCAGGCGGGGGCTCGCCAACGGCGAGCTGTTGCGGCTGAGCAGCGGGGTCACTCAGTCGGCTGGACCCGACCAGATCGGGGCAGGAAGCATGTCTGCCACAGCTGAGAGGCCCGCCTTCGTGGGGCAATCGCGACTTAAGAGACGCGGGAGATACCCGGTGACGCGGTCACCGATCCGCAATCCCGGGCCATCATTTCGCCTGGTGACGGCGTCACCAAGAACGTGTATGTTTACGTATCGAAACGTATCCAAACGCCGTGGGATGAGGTTCAAACCCGCTGGCAGAGCCAAGTTTCGACGCCTTGACCAGCAGTTTCGGCGGTCGGGGGGTGCGGAGGTTCAAGTCCTCCTAGGCCCACCTCCCTCAGTGCCAGGTCAGGCGCCATTCCGGTCCTCTCGAGCCGATCTACCGTTGCGTCATCAACCGGCCGTCCGCCGTTCAGCGAACTTCGCCGCGTTCCCTGTAGACCCGGCGCGTCCGCTGCCTCACCCCGCGCTCCAGGGGCCGATACCGCACCGCCTACTCGGCGCTGATGCGTCAAGGACTTCTACGCCGATTGGCTGATGAAGCACCACAAGGCGAGGGCGGGGTGTGCGTCACAAAGCCCGCCAGCGACGGAGTCGGTCGGTGCCGGGGTGAAGGCCTCGAGCGGAAGGGGTTCTGCCGTGGCGGCGCCGGCGCCGACAAGGGTCGCGGCACTGATCAGGGCGCCGACGAGGATTCCACGCAGTGTGGACATCTGAAACTCCTGAAACGTTGGTTGGTAGCGATTCATGTGAGAGCGGGGTCATGTCGCCTGGGCGAGACCGCCGGGGGCACCGTCGTCCGGCAATCGCCGGTGCCCTGCGCACATGCCGGTCGGTCGTCGAAATCCCGGCCGCGCTCTCGGGGTTCTACTGGCAGAACTGGGGGCCCTGGTTCATGAGCATCAGCTTGATGATGGTGCAAAGGATTCCCGACGACGAACCGCTCGCCGAGCCGCTGTCGCCGGCGGCGATCGATGACACAGACGGAGTGGGCTGCGAAGTCTCCGCCTGCGCGGTTGCGGCAGGTGCCAGCACAGCCACGGTCAAAAGTGCGCCGATGGTGAGCCGAGTGATTCGAGTCATGTCGAATCTTCCTTTCTCTCTTGGGTTTTCGGTCCGCCGAGGCGTACCGCCAAGTCCATCGGCGGCTCCACTTCCGCCGTTACAGCGGTGTTATCCAACGACCGTTCGCCCTCCGAACGCTGCGCCGGCCCAGAATGATCTCCTGCGGGACGGTGTTCTGGGCCTGGGCGATTTCCTGGAGGGCTCGCGCGTGCCCGAGATGTCTCCGCGTATCGGCACTTGCTGTTCAGACCGGAGACTCCCGCTGGACGCACCCCTGTAACACCACGGGCGGTCGGTCCGACATCTCTGACAACAGTTGAGGGACAAGAACATTCGTCGCGCTGCGATGCCGCACGCGTCGCTTCGGCGCGCCGGTGATCGCGGCCCGAACGAATATCGAAACCGAAGCTCGGTCAGCAATTTCGAGGGGTGCGCAATGAACGTCAGACTATCGGCTGTGCTGTCGATCGCGGCCACCGTTGTGGTCGCAACCGCCGCGTGCGGGACCGACTCGAGCACATCGGCCGGGTCCGCGACGTCGGCGGGAAGTACGACCACCGCGTCATCGGCGGGTCCGGCGGCGACGCGGACAACAGCGATCGGCGAACAACCGGGGGCGGCGCCACAACCGGGAGGGTTACCACAAGCGGGAGGGGCGCCACAGCCGGCGACGGCGCAACAACCGGCTCCCGGGGCCACCGCGGTCCCGGAACCATCCGTTGCGGCGACCTCGTCTCCCGCTACGCAGTCGGCGCCGGAAGGTAGCGGCCACGGCCTGTGCTTCGACGTCAACTCGGCGCTCGCGGCGTCCTCGGTCGCCACGTTGGCCGCGCCGCCCGGTGGCGGGTCGTGGACGATCCAAGGGGCGAGCGAGGATCCCATCGCGGCAGGATGTTCCGGGGTGCTGTCGTGGATGACTGTGGAATGGCCGGGAATTCATCCCGGCACACACGTTCTCTTCTTCACCGGCGGGAAGTATCTCGGGACCGCGAGCGCGCGGCCATACGGGTACACGACAGTTCTGGGCAAGACCCGCGACACCGTGTCCGTGCAGTACCGCTGGCCGTTGAAGGACGACGCGCTGTGCTGCCCGCAAGGAGGACCGAGCGTCGTGACATTCACCCTGAACGGCACCACCGTGCAGGCGAACGGGCAGTTCCCGCCGGAGAACTGAACGGTCCACACCGGAACCACACGAAAAAGGCTCACGCTCCTCGAGCATGAGCCTTCGACGAGTGGAGCCTAGGGGAATCGAACCCCTAACCCCTGCCTTGCAAAGGCAGTGCTCTGCCAATTGAGCTAAGGCCCCGCGCGTACATACGCCTGCAAAACGTTACCTTCTCGCCGCTGAGATGGTCAAAACGGCAGGTTGTCGCGTCAACCGAGCGCCGTCGGCCGCGCCCCGGGTGACGCCCGGTCAGGCGGCGCGCTCGAGCACCTCGGCGAGGGAAGGCAGGGGGCGTGAGCAGATCTCGTCCGCCTCGTCGGCCAGAACGCCGAACATCCGAAGCAGGTCTTCGATGACCTGATCGGTGGCGGCGGCGTCGTCACGGTCGGGGTGATCGGGCAATAACTGGCCGAGACACAGAGCGGCTCCGGCCACGATCGTCATGGCTCATTGTTCAGTCTTGACGAATCCATCAGAGATCCGGCTCGGGTCTTTCTGGGCGGGCTTCGGGCACCGCAGTAGGGTGGAAACCATGAAACTTCTTCTCACCGCCGGTGTCGTGGTTCTGGTTCTCTTCGGCATCTCCAAGCTGCGCCAGCGCAGCGACGCGGACATGTGGCACGAGGTGACCACCCGCTGATCCCGGGAGGGGCCTTAGCTCAATTGGCAGAGCACTGCCTTTGCAAGGCAGGGGTTAGGGGTTCGATTCCCCTAGGCTCCACTGATGACCTGAAACGCTTCGTTCCGGTGCGGCGGCCTACCGCTGGTGCGTTGGTGTACGCACCCGAGCTTCGAGGCCGATACGGATAACGGGCGTCCCCCCGACGAATTTCGAGTCGGCAGCAGCGGGAACACGGGCTCGCCGTCCCGGCGGGGTGGTGAAATTTCCGGCCGGATAGCCGGAACCTTTGTGTCCAATTGGACACAGAGCGGCAGCGGCACAGCCGCGACAAGGCGCCGCAATCAGACGATATTCGTCGATACTGTGCCAGACTGGCCCGGCACAGTAATACACTCCTCACCCTCGGAGGAACGTCAATGACGAATTCTGTTGCGCCACTCGAATTGCCCGAACCTCTGGTCATCACGCTGGGGAATCTCAAGGGCGGTGTCGGCAAAACGACATCAGCGTTCTTCTTGGCGAGCTACTTCGCTTCTGTTCACGAACTGCGGGTGCTGGTGATCGACGCCGACCCGCTCAGCCAGACCGGCTACTCCTGGTACCGGCGGCTGGTCAAGGGGGGGATCGAAGTGCCGTTCCATCTGGTCGCGTTCCCGTCGCGGCATGTCGGCGACTGCATAACGGACAATGCCGCCGATTTCGACGTCATCATCGTGGATGCCGGGGGTGAGTCGGCCGATATCTTCAAGGCCGCTGTTCCGGAGAGCGACGAGCTGTTGCTGTTGACGAGTGTGAGCCCGTCGGAAGTCAAACGCGTGCCGAGTACGTTCAAAGCCGCTGAGGAGGCGGCGGCCGACACCGACCGGGAAATCCGGGTGCGGGTGCTGATGACCAAAGTCCCGGTGATCATGAAGAAAGGCGTCAATGTCTCGACCGAATACCGTGCGCAGCGGGGCCATTTGGAAAGCGCGGGCTACGACGTATTCGATTCCTATTTGAGCGCCTGGAAATGGTATCGGGAGGCGGCCGACGGGGAGGTGGGGGAGGGCGCCGAGAATCCGATCGAGGATTTGGGCGAGTACCGCAAGGTGGGCGACGAGCTGCTGAGCGCGTATCGCGCCCTGCTGGAGGTGCCTGCCTGATGCCTCCACAACGCAGGAAGGGTTCGATCGGCGGGGCGAATCCGCTATCCGACGGCGCCGAGCACACGCCACCGGTGTCCCCGCTGCGCGACGCCGAATGGCGGCGGTCGAAGCCGGCCGTGAGCCCGAATGTCTTGACCATGCCGGTGCCGGACGCGGGTGACGGACCCCTGAGCGACCGAGAACGGGCGCAGTTGACGGCGTGCGAGTCGTCGATCGACACGCTGCGGATCGCATTCTGGGCCGCCGGGCGTGCGCTGCAGATCGTGCGGGACGGCAGGCTCTACCGCGACAGCCACGAGACGTTCGACGACTACGTGGAACAGCGGTGGGATATGCAGCGGTCATACGCGCACAAGCTGATTCGCGCTTGGCCGCTCGCCGCGCGGCTGCAGCCGGTCGCGCCCGCGATCAACGAGGGCCAGGTCCGCGAACTGCTGCCGGTGGCGGCCGAATACGGGGAAGACGCTGCGGTCACCATCTACACCACCGTGGCGGCGGGTGCCGACGTGAAGGTCACCGCGGGAAAGCTCCGGCAGGCGGTGGCGCTGCTGCCCGAACGCTATGACGAAGAAGTGGTGGTCGAGCGTCTCCAAGCGTGGCTGCGCGGCGAACTGCCGGGCGACCCGACCGATCGCTCCGCCGACATCTTCACCGCCATGGAATCCCGGCTCGCGGCGCTGACGAAGCGCGTGGTCAAAGGATCCAGCGACGACCCACGCGCGGCGCGCGAGTTCGCGGCCAAGCTCCGTACGATCGCCGAGCAGATCGAGGAACAGATCACCGCGTGAAATCCCAGTCGGCGACGGCCCCGCAGCGGAATGTTTTCCCTGCGGGGTCATTGCGTATAGGGGAACGAATTGCGAGACGCGGAATTATCGTTGCGGGTGCCGGAACGAGTTATTATTTCGTTATGGAAATAAAGGTGTGTTGTGCTTTACGTGATGCAAACTATGCCGAAAGGTGAATACTCGGATCGGATCCGCTGGACTGACGAAGCACCGTGATGGTTTTCGAATCAATTCGAGGTCTTTGGTGAAGTCCGTCGCGCCACGCATGGCGGCGTCGTATGGCTCCGCCGGAGGCCGGCGATATGAGCATCGGAGGACCGCATCATGGCATCATCGACCGACGACCGATATATCCGCTACCTGCGACGTGCTGTGCTCTGGGCACTCGCCACCGGAGCGGCCGCATTCATCGGCGTGTTGTGCAACGCAGGGGAGGCATCGGCCCAGCCGGTGACCATTCCGGGCGTGGGAACGTTCGAGATTTCCGACTACATTCCCCTGAACAACGCCATACTCCCCGTCACCGAATCTCCGGTGACCGCGGGGTTCTCGGATATCGAGAACATCGCGGGTACCCCGGTTCCGCAGATCGAGATCGCGCCTGCCACGCTCGGCCCGGCGATCGAGTCCCCGGTTTCGGTGAAGATTCCCGTAATCGAGCTGCCGTTACCGACGACTGTGCCCGCGATCGAGATCCCACTGATCGGCGTGCTTCCGGAGATCGAGATCCCTTTCCTCGGTGACCTCCCGCAGATCATGCCTCGGGCGCCCACTCCGCCCGCCGCGGTGATTCCGCAGAGGACCGCCGGTGAGATGGCCGTCGACGCGGCACGAACCAAACTCGGTTCCGATTACAGCTATGGCGCCGTCGGCCCAGACTCCTTCGATTGCTCCGGGCTGGTGCAGTGGTCCTACGAGCAGGCCGGCGTGGAGCTGCCACGCACCAGCTACGACCAGCTCGCCGCCGGAACGCCGGTACCGCTCGACGAACTGCGTCCCGGCGACATGGTCTCGTTCTACGGCGGAAGCCACTCCGCCCTCTACGCAGGCGACGGCAAAGTCATCCACGCATCGACATACGGCACGGGCGTGACCACTTCCCCCCTCTCCTCGATGCCGGTGACAGGCGCCCGCCGATTCTGATTCCCTTTGGTGCAGCCGCACCGCAGTTCGCAGGTCAGGGAGAGACCGCCGCCGCTTCCAGTGCGGCCAGCGTCTCGGCATCCGGCCAGTGGCGGATTTCGTAGCGGCGAGGTGAGAGATCCGGGACCGGAGTGAGGCCGGTCAGTCCCACGACAGCATCGAACGGGACCTCGAAAAGACGCTCCAATTCACCTCGGTCGTCACGGCAGAAGGCGACGTAGTCGGCCTCCGGGAGCAAGTAGTCGACACCCTCCCCCCAGACGGTGATCGTGAAGGGACCGTTGTCGCCATGGCCGTACATGACCGAACCGACATAGGCGGACTCGAGGTCATAGGGCGTGAATTCCAGATCGCGCTCGACGATCTCATTGAGAATCTGAGCCTGCGCGTCGTATTCGGTGACCGCCAAACCGCATCGGGCCCGCTGCACGGCGGGCAGGTGGCGGTGCGCGGGCGAACGATCGAGCGGAATGACCGCGCCACTGTCGTCCACGGTGTACCCCTGTGGCGAGACCGGCCGGGACGCGTCACGGTACTGCTCTTCCACCACCTCGAAGATCGGCTCGAGATCGTCCGCACCGGTCGCGAGGATGAGCGTGTCGACATCGGGCATGAAGGCGACAGGTGGTCGGGTTCCGAAGCCGGAACCGGCTAGCCAGCCGGGGAACAGCGGCCATGATGTGCAGTAGCCGTCGCCGTCGTCGACGAATTGCAGGATGCCGTCTTCCTCTATGTCGGTGAAACTCACTATCGCGCCGAGGTTCTCGCGCGCCGCCGCGAAAACCTCCTCGGGACTCACATCCCATTCGCGCAACGACGCGTAGGTGACGATCGATCGGGTGTGGGGCAAATCGATGGCCACCATCTCGTCCACGAATGGAAACGCGGAGCGAGCGATCGGCCGCGACTCCGGTTCGACGCCTGCGCCGAAGCTGTTGGGACGCAATACCGGCCGCAGCATGGACCGCACCGAAGGCCAACCCGGCGCGGGGGCGCGTAGCTCACGCACAGCGTCGCAGTGCTGTGCGACCCGGGCATCGCGCTCCGTGGCATCGAGCTCACGCGTTTCGCGAAAGATGTTGTGCAGGTCGAGAAACAGATCGCCGACGTGTATCGCGAACTCGTCCGGTTCGTATTCGACATCGGTTTCGCCCAGCGCCGCCAGATGCTGCATGACGAGCGCGGCGAAGGCGGCGGCTTCGTCTTCGATATTCTGCACGCGGCCACGGTAGTCGCGAAGTCCCGCGGTCACCCGGCGGTGGCTTACCGCGGGAGGGGACCGTGCCGATCCAGGTGCAGATAGGTGTAGCCGGTGACGAGCAGGCACACGACTGTCGCGGTGATCAGCATGGCCCAGCCGGCGACCAGCAGGCTCAGCAGTCCGCCGAGCAGCGCGCCGAGCGAGAAACCGGCATAGAGCAGGAAGTACCCGAGCCAGTCCGCGTAGTCGCCACCGCTGAGGTGGCGTTCGACACCTTGCCCCAGCTTGACGAGCGTCCCGGTGACGTAGCTGAGCGGTATGGAGACCTCACCGTTGCGGACGAACGATGTGTTGAGCGCGCCGACGCCGAAGGCGACGAACAAGATCGGCAGCAGACCGATCGGCTTGCTGGACGTCTGGTATTCGAGCAGGTCGACGGCCGAGGCCAGCGCCAGGCAGACAGTGGTGAGCAGAGTGGGCCCGTGCGGGTGCCCGGACCAGTAGCGTCTGCGGCACCATGAGGCCACCACGACACCGGACAGGAAGGACATCAGCAATCCGGCGGCCGCCAAACCCATGTCCGATTCGTCGTGAAAGTACCCGAGGACGGCCCGTTCGGTATTGCCCGTCATGAAAGTGACGAAATAGCCGGCGGTATGCATGAACGCCGCCGCACCGATCAGCCCGGCGAGTGCCGCCAGCACCCAGGACAGTCTGGCTTCGGAGTCGAAAAGTGCCTTCTTGCGATCTTCTTCCAGTTCCGGCACAGGTCGAACTCCTTCCGGTACGGCGCGGCAGTTCAGTCAAGCAGGCTCGTCGACGGAATCGGCCCACGCAGGGCCGACCGTTGCTCATAGATCGCCGGCATTCCGGGCACGTTCCGTCGACGCATGCTCCCACGCGATATCGAAGCGCCGTTTCACCCTGGTCGGCGGGCCGTCGTCCGCACCGAGCCCTCTCGAGCGAGTCGCTGCTCGGTTACCGTGCTGAGGTGGATACTCTGCTCGACTTCCTGCTGACCGAGCCGGTGGCGGCCGCGCCGCTCGATGACGTCGCCGCGGCGTGGACGCGACATCGTGTGGCGGCGAATCGTTTCGAGCAGCCGGTGGAGGTGTCGATCGCGGGCGGCTTCGGAGCCGACCGGCTCGGGTTCGCCTTCCTGTCCGGTTATCAGGAAGCGCTGCGGACGCTGATTCCCGACCTGCCGGACGACGAACTGGTCGCGATGTGCGCCACCGAGGAAGGCGGCGGTCACCCCGCCGCGATCCGCGCCAAGCTCACCGAGCGCGACGGTGTCTGGCTGCTCGACGGCACCAAGTCGTTCGCGACCATGGGC
Organism: Nocardia sp. NPDC051911; assembly: GCF_040681035.1. Taxonomy (NCBI): domain Bacteria; kingdom Bacillati; phylum Actinomycetota; class Actinomycetes; order Mycobacteriales; family Nocardiaceae; genus Nocardia; species Nocardia sp. NPDC051911. Next base: position 107,950 of record NZ_JBFAXY010000023.1, on the reverse strand, counting down.
TCTTACGCCCGACAGCTGGTGGTGATCGCCAGTGTCGGCACGGCGCCGGACGGGCGGAACCGGTTGCGCGCCTGCACGGTCGAGACGGGGGAACCAGGCGTGCGCCTGACCGATCATCCCGCGCTGTCGTTCGCGCCCGAGGTCCCGCACGCGTCGGTCGTGCTGACCGGCGTGCCGGCGCTGCCGCTTCCCGGTGACGGATATCTGGACTACCTCAAGCCGTTCCGGACGATCGAGGACATCCACGTGCTGGCCGCCACGCTGGGCTGGCTGGTGCGGGTGGCTCGGGTGTCGCAGTGGCCGCGCGCGAGTCGGCAACGACTGTTGACACTGGTGGCCGCCGTGCGCGGCCTGGACATCGATGCGCCGGGTGCTGCCGGGGTGCACATCGCCCTCGGCGGGGTCTTCGATTCGTTCGGTGACGTGCTGGCCGAGCTCGAGCCTTTGTGGCAGTCCGCCGACCCCGTGACACGGCAGCGGTGGGAGCGTGACCGGCCGCTGCTCGCCACCGCCGGGCGCGTGCGCGCGCAACGCCTCGCCGCCGCGTGGCGGGCGGTGGAACCGGGCGACCACCAAGCGGGAACAGGGGTCTGACCTGGTCTGAGAATGGGGAGCGGGCCTCGGCGAAGGGGGGGAGTTAGCCGAGGCCCGCGTAGGGTCGGCCCGGGGGGGAGGGGCCGACGAGAACGATGCTACTCGATGATGTGTGTTTGTGTGTGCGGGGGGACGGCCGCGCTCCAAGTTTTTTTGGGTGGGCTTACTTTCTGGATGCCGCATGGCAGTTGTCCCTGGCCCCTCGGTCGCCAACGCCATTCCCGCCTGTTGGCTTAGTGTTTGCCAAAAGTGTTGTAAAGCAAGCGTTTCCAGGGCTGTACGGCAGCATGACCTGCTGCGGATACGCGTTGTGCACAACATGCCGACCGGTCGCCGAAGAAAGGAATCCACGAGAACGTTCGGGCGTGTCCGCCATTCCGGGCGTGGTGCCGCCCGCGCGCATGGACCGAATGTGTCGTACCCCGATGCGAACATGTGTTCGTGATCACCGACTGGACCGTTCGCGCGGAGCGACCCCGCTCGCCGCGACAACGCGCATGCGAATTTCCGTCATCCGAGTACGGGTCCTCGGCGATTCGGGTAGTCCGCTACGCGCGCTCGGGTACCCGTGCGCGCGGGATCATCGAACCGGTCGCATTCCGATCCGGTACCCCCGAGCACCGACCGGATCGGAATGCGGCCTTCTCGCGTTGCACGAGTCGTCCTTCCGGGGCAGACAGGTCTCCGGAAACAAATCGGATGAAATTGTCGGCGAGCGGGACGATACTGTGCCGAGTATCGGCCGGTGATCCGATCCAGCGAATTGATCGGCGCCCGGGGCTCCTGGGGTCGCACTCATTCGCATCGAACTCGTCAACTTCAGGAGAATCATGCCCGACGCAATAGTCGCCGAGGGTCTGGTCAAACGATACGGCCAGCTGGTGGCCCTCGACGGACTCGATCTGCGAGTCCCGGAAGGCACCGTCACCGCACTGCTCGGACCCAATGGCGCAGGCAAGACCACCACCGTCCGCGTGTTCACCACTCTGCTGGTGCCGGATGCCGGACGCGCGACGGTCGCCGGAATCGATGTGCTGCGCGATCCGCAGACGTTGCGTTCCCGCATCGGGGCGTCGGGACAGTATGCCGCGGTCGACGAATACCTCACCGGTTTCGAGAATTTGGAAATGGTGGGACGTCTTTATCACATGGGGGTGCAGCGAAGTAAGGAACGCGCGCGCGAATTGCTCGAACGATTCCGGCTCACCGACGCCGCGGACCGTCCGGTCAAGGGTTACTCCGGCGGCATGCGCCGTCGCCTCGATCTGGCGGGCGCGTTGGTCGCGAACCCTCCCGTGCTGTTCCTCGACGAGCCCACCACCGGACTGGACCCTCGTGCGCGCCTGGATCTTTGGGACGTGATCGAGGAATTGGTCGCGGGTGGGACAACGTTGCTGCTCACCACCCAGTACATGGAGGAGGCGGATCGGCTCGCCGATTCGATCGCGGTGATCGACCACGGCAAGGTGATCGCCAAGGGCACCGCGGACGAACTCAAGACCATGGTCGGCGGCGACCGCATCGAGTTGACCGTCGATCGCGTGGACAATCTCGCGACGGCCGAGGCCGCGCTGAAGAGTTTGGCGGACGGGGAGATTCATCTGGAACCAGGGTTGCGCCGGATCATCGTCCCGGTCTCCGACGGGTCGCAGGCACTGGTGGAGGCAGTGGGGCGGCTGGCCGAGCACAGCGTGCAGATCCACGACGTAGGTCTGCGCCGCCCGTCGCTGGACGACGTCTTCCTCACCCTCACCGGTCATGAGGCGGAGGCGATCGCCGCCGGTGACGCGGTGAACGACGAGCTGGGAGCTACGGAAGGAACGATCCGATGACCGCCACCGCCCCGGTCCTGGGCAGGCCCTCGCTGGGCGCGCGACTGTCCATTGTGGTCAGCGACAGTGTGACCATCGCGAAACGCAACGTCATCAAGATCAAGCGGGTCCCCGACGTCCTGATCTTCTCCACGCTCTCGCCGATCATGTTCGTGCTGCTGTTCGCCTATGTCTTCGGCGCGGCCATCGACGTCCCAGGCCTCTCCGGCGGATATCGCGAGTTCCTCATCGCGGGCATCTTCGCGCAGACCGTAGTGTTCGGTGCGACCTTCACCGGCGCCGGGCTGGCCGAGGACATGCAGAAGGGCATCATCGACCGATTCCGCTCGCTGCCGATGGCCTCGTCGGCGGTGCTGGTCGGCCGCACGATCAGCGATGTGGTGATCAACGTGGTCAGCCTGACCGTCATGTCGCTGACCGGTCTGCTCGTGGGTTGGCGCATCCGCGGTTCGTTCCTGGACGCGGTGCTGGCCTACATCCTGTTGCTGCTGTTCGCCTACGCGGTGTCCTGGATCATGGCCGTGGTCGGGCTGCTGGTGCGTGCGCCGGAGGTGTTCAACAACGCCAGCTTCATGGTGATCTTCCCGCTCACGTTCATCGCCAACACGTTCGTCCCCAGCGAGAAACTGCCCACCGTCCTGCGGGTGATCGCGGAATGGAACCCGGTGTCCGCGTTGACCCAGGCGACGCGTGAGCTGTTCGGGAACACGAGTCCGCTCGCGCCGACGCCGGATGCCTGGTCGTTGCAGCACCCGGTGATCACTTCGCTGGCCTGGGTGGTGGTGATCCTGGTGGTGTTCGTGCCGCTGGCCCTGCGCCAGTACAGGAAGACGGTCAGTCGCTGATCCGCCGCTGTCTCGTCAGTGCTCGGTCTCCACGCCGGTCTCCGCCAATGGAGTCGGCGTGGAGCCGTTGCGGGAGTATCCGATGCGCGGCGGCGCGGGCGCGGGTTCCGGCGGCTGCGGCCGCCGGGTGCGGGCCAGATAGGCCACGCCACCCGCCAGCGCGACGGCGGCGGCGAGAAGGAGCCGATTACGTGAACGCGACGAGACATGCAGGCGCCCAGAGGTCATTGGACCACTCTATGCACAGCCCGGTGATTCGCGCAGGAGGCCCAGCTCACAGCACGGTCCGGCCCAGTTCCGCGGCCGCGTCGCCGACCGTGGCACGATGGGCGGCGTGACCTCACCGAATCAGACATCCGTGGCAACGCTGCACACGAATCACGGCGATATCAAGCTCGCGCTTTTCGGTAACCACGCGCCCAAGACGGTCCGCAACTTCCTAGGTCTCGCCGACGGTTCTGCTCCCTACACCACCGCGAACGCCAGCGGAGGCAACAGCGGCCCGTTCTATGACGGCGCCCTGTTCCATCGCGTGATGGCCGGTTTCATGATTCAGGGTGGCGATCCCACCGGGACCGGTCGCGGCGGCCCCGGATACGAATTCGGTGACGAGTTCCACCCCGAGCTGCGGTTCGACCGTGGCTACCTGTTGGCGATGGCCAACGCGGGGCCCGGCACCAACGGCTCCCAGTTCTTCATCACCGTTCGACCGCAGCCGCACCTCAACCGCAAGCACACCATCTTCGGTGAAGTCGTGGACCCGGAATCCCGGAAGGTCGTCGACGCCATCGCGACCACCAGGACCGATCGCAACGACCGGCCCGTGGAGCCCGTCGTCATCACCAAGATCACGATCGAATGAGACTATGAACCCCCAGCCGCCCGCACCCACCTGCGTCCGCCATCCGAATCGCCCGACCGGCCTGGCCTGCACGCGGTGCGGGCGGCCGTCCTGTGCGGAGTGCCTGCGACCCGCGGCCGTCGGTCAGCACTGTGTCGACTGTCTGCGCGCGGATCAGCGCGACGTCGCGCCGGTGCGGACGGTCTCGGGCGCGGCAGCGCCCCGGATGTCCGCACCTTATGTGACCTATGCGCTGATCGCGATCAACGTGGTGATCTACGCGATCACCGCGGCGCAGGCCAAGAGCCTGATGGACAACCAGCGTGGCTCCGCGCTGTTCTTCGATTGGGTGCTGTTCGCACCGGCGGTCGCGGACGGCGAATGGTGGCGGGTGCTCGGTTCCGGGTTCCTGCACTACGGCCCCATCCACCTGCTGCTGAACATGTTCGCGCTGTATGTGGTGGGCCGGGATGCCGAATTGGTGCTGGGCCGGCTGCGCTACCTGGCGGTGTACCTGGTCTCGTTGCTCGGCGGGGCCGCCGGGGTCATGCTGTTGTCCCAGAACAGTCTCACGGCGGGTGCGTCGGGCGCGGTGTACGGCCTGTTCGGTGCGATCACGATCATTCTGCTCCGGTTGCGGCAGAACCCGAATCAGATGCTGATCATCATCGGCATCAACGTCTTCATCAGCCTCTCACTGCCCGGCATCTCGCTCTGGGGTCATCTCGGCGGTCTGGCCGCGGGCACCGTCGCCACGCTCGGCATTCTGTTCCTGCCGGGTTGGCTGCGAGTGCGCACTCCGCAAGCGGCACGGACGGTCGGCTGGATCGCGGTGGCGCTCGTCGCGTTCGCGGCGCTGGGGCTGGTGGCTGTGGGCGCGATCACTTCGACTGCCTGACAGCGGGATTCGCTTCACGTGAAACATTCGCGGCCGGGTTTGCCGAATGTCCCGGCCGCAGCGTCGTCAGCGGGTCTTGTCCTGGGTGAGCCGCAGGGCTTCGACCAGGTCTTGATATACGAACTCGGGATTGGCGCCCAGATCCCAGCGGCCGAAGATCAGCAGCCGGTCCACTCCGTCGTGCTGGACGTCGAGTTCCAGCATCGGCATCTTCCGCCCGAGACGGCGGTAGCTCACCACACGGGCGCGCACGATTTGCTCGGGGGTGTATTCGTCAGGTCCCGTCAGAGTGCGGACGACCATGCGTGGTTGTGCGCCGGGCACCACGGACAGTCGCGGGCGTTGCCGGAACCCGAGCGCGGCGAGGGCGAGCAATCCGGCCGCTGCCAGTCCTACGAGCAGGCGGCTCGCCGCCTCGTTGGTGACCACCGCCGCGACGGCCAACGCGACGCCGCCCGCGGCGACCGCGACGAGCGCGGAGGTCGGCGTTGTCCAGACCAGGCCCGGCTCGTCATGGTCCGGCGAGCCGGGGACCGCGGACTCCGAACTCACGGCACTCCCCAATCGCTCCTCGAGTTGTCCACAGGCTCATCCACAGGTGTGCATGAATGACACGTCTGTAATCTGCGCGATGTCGCCGCTCAGCGCCAGCGCATCGTCATGATCAGGCCCACCACCATCAGACCGAAGCCGATCAGGAAGTTCCAGGCGTTGAGATCGTTCATCCAGCTGATCTGCTCGGCCGCCAAGTAGTAGACGAGCAGCCAGGCCAGCCCAGCGAGCATGAATCCGAGCATGATGGCGACATACCAGACCGGCGACGGCCCGGCCTTCACCTTCACCGGCGTCCGGCTGGCGGGGTTGATCGTATAGTCGGTCTTCTTACGGACCTTCGACTTGGGCATGACGTCCTCGTATTCGGCGTGCAGGTCGTGGTCTCTAGGCTATCCCAACAGGTAATGGATGCGACGCGGTGCCGTGCGGGCACGTAATCTCGATGCCATGCGTGTTCTGGTCGTCGACAATTACGACAGCTTCGTCTTCAACCTGGTGCAGTACCTCGGTCAACTGGGTGTCGACGCGGTCGTCTGGCGTAACGACGATCCGAATCTGGCCGACGTCGCGGCGGTGGTCCGTGACTTCGACGGCATTCTGATCAGTCCAGGCCCCGGCACTCCGGACCGTGCGGGCGCCAGTATCCCGTTGGTGCGCGCCTGCGCGGAAGAAAATGTCCCGCTGCTGGGCGTGTGCCTCGGCCATCAGGCGATCGGCGAGGCCTTCGGCGCCACCGTCACCAGGGCTCCCGAGTTGCTGCACGGGAAGACGAGCGAGGTCTTCCACATCGGCGCCGGCGTGCTGGCCGGTCTTTCCGACCCGTTCACCGCCACGCGGTACCACTCCCTCACCGTGCTCGAGGACACCCTGCCGGAGGAGATCGAGGTGCTCGGGCGCACCGAGAGCGGGATCGTGATGGCGATGCGGCATCGCACCTTGCCCATCCACGGTGTGCAGTTCCACCCGGAATCGGTGCTCACCCAGGGCGGGCACCGAATGCTGGCGAACTGGTTGGGCGTGTGCGGTGAGCGTCCCGCCGAAGGGTTGGTGCAGACGCTGGAGGCGGAGGTCGCCGCGCTGGTGCTGCAGTGACCCGTCCGCATGTGCTCCTGTCGGTCGCGACGAGTATCGACGGGTACATCGACGACGCGAGCCCCGAGCGGCTGCACTTGTCCGACGCGGCGGACTTCGATCGGGTCGACCAAGTCCGCGCGGACTCCGATGCCATTCTGATCGGAGCGCAGACCCTGCGCAGCGACAATCCGCGACTGCTCGTCGGCAGCGCCGAGCGCAGGGCGGCCCGCCTCGCCGCGGGCAAGCCGGAGTATCCGTTGAAGGTCACGGTCTCCGCGAGCGGCGAGCTCGATCCCGAACTGCGGTTCTGGCACCACGGCGGCGGCAAGCTCGTCTACACCACCGCGGCGGGTGCGGCGAAGCTCACCACCCGGCTGAGCGGACTGGCCGATGTGGTGGATCTCGGCACCGAACTCGACTTCGGTGCGCTGTTGGACGATCTGGGCCGCCGGGGCGTCGACCGTCTCATGGTGGAGGGCGGCACCCGCATCCATACCGCGTTCCTCGCCGCCGATCTGGCCGACGAACTGCACCTTGCGGTGGCCCCGATCCTGGTGGGTGACGTCGCGGCTCCGCGCTTCCTCGACCCGGCCGATTTCCCGGGGGCGCCCCACCGCAGGATGCGGCTGGCGGGCGTGACGCAAGTCGGCGATGTCGCCGTGCTGCGGTATCTGCCGAAGGCCGACCGGATCTGACGGCGGGTCGTGCCACGACAAAGGGGCGACGCACCGCGGACGACGGTCCGTCGTCCGCGGCCGGGCGTCGGCTAACACCACACCTCGACCGGATTGTGCTGCCCGCCCTAACTCCCTCGAGTTCGCATCGCCGGACGGCAGACCGTTGTCGAAGTGCACAGGTCGATCCGAGAGGGCGGTGGGATACCGCCCTCCGCACCGGTTCGAAAGCTACGGACGCCCGTAGACGGCGGTCACGAACTCGCCGAGCTGGTTATCGTCCAGATGCCTGGCCAGGTCCGCTTCGCTGATCATGCCGACCAGCCGCTTGTCCTCGATGACGGGCATGCGCTTGACCCGGTTGCTCTCCATTTCATCGAGGACTTCCTCGATGTCGGCGTTGGCATCGACCCACCGCGGCGTCGCTTCGCACAGTTCCTCGACCCGGCAGTTCGCGGGGATCTTGCCCTGAGCGATGCACTTCACCACGATGTCGCGGTCGGTGACGATGCCGCACATCCGTTCGTTGTCGTCCGAGACGATCAGCGACCCGACGTTGAGTTCGGCCATGGTGCGCGCGGCCTGCTCGATAGTCGTGTCCTTGGAGATCCACTGAACGCCGGGTTTCATGATGTCCCTGGCAGTGGTCATGAGCTACCTCCTCGTGCTCAGCTGCGCTGATTGGGATGGAGCAGCATCATTCTCCCGCAATTCACACCGGTTGGTCTCGTTTTCTGGATACCGGTGACCACGCCCGATCACGGCGGACCCAGTACCCCCACACCGACCAGGATGGCGCTGTTCTTCTGGATCGAACTGCCCGCGGACGGCTGCTGACTGAGTATGCGTCCGACATTGCCCGCGTCGAAGGTTCCCTGCGGTGACTGGCTGATCTGGCTGGTGCTGCCGGTCCAACCTTCCGCGCGCAGCTTCTCCACCGCCTGCGAGACGGTGAGACCGACCAGCGACGGCATCTTCAGATCGCCCGCGGACACCTGGACGGTAACCGTGGAGCCCTTCTCCGCGTTGCTGCCGCCGGCCGGGCTGGAGGCGACCACCTCGCCCTTCGGCTTCGAGGACTGCACCTCTTGCACGACGACCTTGAAACCGTTGCCCTCGATATTCGGCTGAGCCACGTCGATCGTCTGGCCGACGACGTAGGGGACGCGAACCGCTTCCGGGCCGGTGCCGATCGTGACGACGACTTCCCAGTCCACGTCGACCTTCGAACCCGGCGACGGATTCTGCTCGATCACCTGATCCTTCTCGGCGGTGCTCGACGGTTTGCGCTCGATGTTCGAGTTGATCCGCAGGCCTTTGGAATTCAACACCTGCTCGGCCTGCTCCTGGGTCAGCCCCGTGAGCTTCGGCACCTGCACTTGGGCGGGCCCGGAGGACACCTGAACCGTGACGGTGCTTCCCTCGTCGATCCGCGAGCCGCCCAAGGGTTGGGTCGCGATGACGTTGCCCGTGGCGACCTTGCCGTCGGGCTTCTGCTGGATCGCCACCGTGAAGCCGAGCTTCTGCAGCGCGTCCTGCGCCTGTTGCGAGGACTTGTTGGACAGATCGGGAACGGCTACCTGGTCCGGCCTGCTGCCAGGCCCGAGCAGCACCCAGAACAAAGCGAAAGCCACGGCGACGGCCGCGACTGCGCCGAGCGCGATGTAGGCGGTTCGGCGCTGGCCGTTCGGTTCGGCCGGATCCTGCTCTGCGGTGTCGTCGTGGCGTTCGACGGTGCGGTAGTTCCGCGGCGGAGGCTCGTCCGCGCTCATGAAGGTGGTGCGGTCCTCGTCGGTCATCACCATGGGGGCGCTGGGCTTCTGGCCGCCGAGTACCCGGATCAGGTCGGCGCGCATCTCGGCGGCGGACTGGTACCGGTTGGCCGGGTTCTTGCTCATCGCCTTGAGCACGACCGAGTCCAGCTCGCGGGGCACCCCCGCGTGCACGTGCGATGGCAGCCGCGGATCTTCCCGGACGTGCTGGTAGGCGACGGCGACCGGGGAGTCACCCGTGAAAGGCGGCTCCCCGGTGAGGATTTCGAACAGCACACAACCCACGGAGTAGACGTCCGAGCGGGCGTCCACTGTCTCTCCGCGCGCCTGTTCCGGCGAGAGGTACTGCGCGGTGCCGATCACCGCCGCGGTCTGCGTCATCGGGTTGGAGCTGTCGGCGATCGCGCGCGCGATGCCGAAGTCCATCACCTTCACCGCGCCGGACCGATTGATCATGATGTTGGCGGGCTTCATGTCGCGGTGCACGATCCCGGCCTTGTGGCTGAAATCCAAGGCGGCGCAGACGTCAGCGACGACTTCCATCGCTCGGCGCGGCGGCAGCGGCCCCTTGCCGCGCACGATGTCACGCAGTGTGTCGCCGTCGACGTACTCCATCACGATGTACGGCAGCGGGCCGCCGTCCACCTCGGCCTCACCGGTGTCGTAGACCGCGACGATGGCCGGATGATTCAGTGCGGCGGCATTCTGCGCTTCGCGCTTGAACCGCAGGTAGAACGTGGGATCGCGGGCGAGGTCCGCCCGCAGCACCTTGATCGCCACGTCGCGGCTCAGCCGGATGTCGCGGGCCTTGTGCACCTCGGACATACCGCCGAACCCGATGATCTCGCCCAGCTCGTAGCGAGACGAGAGATTCTTCGGGGTCGTCATGGCAGTCCTTGCGAAGAAGTGGCGGATCCGCTGCGAGTGGCCGAGGGCCCCCGGGCACCGGGAATCTCCGGGAATGGTAGGTCGAGAGTCGGGATGCGCGGGCGCGTTGCGGTGGCAGTGGGCGCGGTGGTCGTCGGCTTCGTCGTGCTCGGTGCCGTGGTGGTGGGCGGCGCGGTGGTCGTCGTCGGCTCCGGTGTCGTGGTCTTCGGCTCGGTGGTGGTCGGTTCGTACGTCTCGGTTTCCACCGGCGCGGGCGCGGGCTTGGGGGTGGTCGTGGTGGCCACCGGCGGGACCGGCTTCGGGTTCGGTGCGACCGTCGCGGTCGGCGACGGCGTGGAATCCGGATTGGTGTCGCCACCGAAGAGCAGGTAGGCCGTGAGCGCGGCGAGCAGGACGGCGCCGATGCCGAGCCCGGTCAGCCATTTCTGGGCAGTGGTGAACCGCTTGTCGCCACCGGGCGGTCGATCGCCCGCCGTGCCACGGCTCAGCACGGTGGCCGGAGCCGCGATCGTGCCCCCGCGATTCGCCGCGCCCACCGCGCCGGCCGCGGGCGTCGAGTAGCGCACCGTCGCCCCGTCGAAGTCGGGTGGCGTGGAGGGGATCACGGCGGTCGGGCCCGGCGGGAGCACCCGCGTGGCGCCGGTCAAGGGCGCGGCGGAATGGGTACCACTCGGCGGCGGCGGACGCCGGCCCGCGCGCACCGCGGCGACCGCGTCGGCGAACTCGCCGCCACTGGCGTAGCGGCGCGCCGGGTCCTTCTCCATCGTGATCTCGACCAGTTCGCGCACGTTGCCGGGCAGATCGGCCGGCATCGGGGGCGGCGTCTCACGCACGTGCTTCATGGCGACGGTGAGCGCGCCGTCGCCGGTGAACGGCCGCTGGCCTGCCAGCACTTCGTAGCCGACCACGGCGAGGGAGTAGACGTCGCTGGCCGCGGTGGCGTCCTCGCCGACCGCCTGTTCCGGTGCGATGTACTGCGCGGTGCCCATCACCATGCCGGTCTTGGTCACCGGGGAGGCGTCCACCGCCTTGGCGATACCGAAGTCGGTGATCTTCGCCTGACCGGTCGGGGTGACCAGGATGTTGCCCGGCTTCACGTCGCGGTGCACCACGCCCGCGCGGTGCGCCACCTCCAGGGCACGGCCGGTCTGCTCGAGCAGGTCGAGGCCCTGGGCGACCGATAGCCTGCCCAGGCGGTTGAGCACCGTGTTCAGCGGCTCACCCTGGACGAATTCCATGACCAGGTAGGCGATCTCGCTGCCCTGCGGGTCGATCGTCTCGCCGTAGTCGTAGATGCCCGCGATGCCGGGGTGATTCAGCTGGGCGGTGGTCTTCGCCTCGGTGCGGAATCGATGCCGGAACGTCGGGTCGGCCGAGAACTCCGACTTCAGCACCTTGACCGCGACCCTGCGGTCCAACCTGGTGTCCAGCGCTTCCCAGACCTGGCCCATGCCGCCGGTCGCGATCAGTCGCTGCAGCCGGTACCGGTCGGCGATCATCGCACCGTTGTTCAGCATCGAGGTCCCCGTACCTTCACTCGCACATCCATATCGTTCAGCCCCCTCGAAGACCGGCGTCGAGAACCGCGCGAGCCACCGGCGCGGCGACCGAGCCACCGGTCGCGGCAAGCGCCCGGTCCCCACCGTTCTCCACGATCACCGCGATGGCGATCTTCGGGTTCTGCGCGGGGGCGAACGCGATGTACCAAGCATGCGGCGGCGTGTTGCGCGGGTTGCTCCCGTGCTCCGCGGTGCCGGTCTTGGACGCGATCTGATAACGGGTCTGGTTACCTCCAGAGGTGTTGCCCTCCGACGCGATCATCAGGTTGGTCACGGTCGACGCTACATCGGCGCTGACGGCTTGGCCGACCGAGACCGGCTTGGTCTTCGACAGCTCGCTCAGATCCGGGCCCTGCAACTGATCGACCAGGTAGGGCTCCATCCGGACGCCGCCGTTGGCGATGGTCGCCGCGACGACCGCGTTCTGCAGCGGGGTCAACGCCACGTCGCGCTGCCCGATGCTGCTCTGGGCCAGGGCGGCGTCGTCGGAGATGGTGCCGACGGTGCTCTCCGCCACCGGCATCGGGATCCCTCGGTGCGGGCCGATGCCGAACGCGGCCGCCTCGTCCTTGAGATTCGCGGCACCCACCTTGACGCCGAGTTCGGCGAACGCGGTGTTGCACGAGCGACGGAACGCTTCGAACAGCGGAGCTGTCGGGTTGGGACCGCACGTGGAGCCGTTGTAGTTCTCCAGCGTGGTGCTGGTGCCGGGCAGCGTGATGTTCGGCGCGGCGGTGAACTGGTCGTCGGGAGTCGCGGCGCCGTTGGACAGCGCGGCGGCGGTGACCACGACTTTGAACGTGGATCCGGGCGGATAGGTCTGCGAGATGGCGCGATTCAGCATGGGGTGGCGCGGATCCGCGCTCAGCGTTTCCCACGCCTGGGTGCCGCGCGCACCGTCGTGCCCGGACAGCAGGTTCGGGTCGTAGCTGGGCGTGGAGACCATGGTCAGGATCTTGCCGGTGCTCGGCTCGATCGCCACCACCGAACCGGTGTAGCCCTTGCTGGTCATCTGGTCGTAGGCCACCTGCTGCATCAGCGGGTTGAGCGTGGTGACCACGTTGCCGCCGCGCGGGTCGCGGCCGGAGATGAGGTCGACGAGGCGGCTGCCGAACAGTTGACTGTCGGACCCGTTGAGCACCGAGTCCTCAGCACGTTCCAGTCCGGTGCTGCCGTACTGCATCGAGTAGAAACCGGTGGCGGGTGCGTACGCCTCCGGCTCGCTCGGGTACGTGCGCAAGTACTTGTAGCGGTCATCGGTCGCGACCGAGCCGGCCAGCACGGTGCCGCCTGCCGAGATCTGCCCGCGCTGGCGGGCGTACTCGTCCAGCAGAACCCGGGAGTTGCGCGGATCGGAGCGCAGGTCGTCGGCCTTGATCACTTGGACGTAGGTGGCGTTCGCCAGCAGTGCGACGACCATCACCATCACCGCGATCGCGACTCGGCGTAGTGGAGTGTTCATGTCAGCGGCCCCGCCTCCGGTCGCCCGCCATCGCGCCGCAGCAGTTCGGTCTGCGCGTCGGCGATCGGCGCCGGTTCCTTCTTGCGCACCGGGGCGGGTGCGCGGGCGGCGTCGGAGATCTTGATCAGCAACGCCAGCAACGCGTAGTTGGCCAGCAGCGAAGACCCGCCGTAGGACATGAACGGGGTGGTGAGACCGGTCAGCGGAATCAGCTTGGTCACACCCCCGACCACGACGAACAGCTGGATCGCGATGGTGAACGACAGGCCGGCCGCGAGCAATTTGCCGAAGCTGTCGCGCACCGCGAGTGCGGTGCGCAGCCCGCGCACGACGAATACCAGGAACAGCGCCAGCACCGCGGCGAGCCCGATCAGGCCGAGTTCCTCGCCGATGGTGGTGACGATGAAGTCGGTCTTGGCGAACGGCACCTGGTTCGGCCTGCCGCTGCCGAGGCCGGTCCCGGCGAGACCGCCGGTGGCCAGGCCGAACAGCGACTGCGAGATCTGATAGCCGGTGTTGTTGTAGTCGTCGAACGGGTGCAGCCAGGTCTCCACCCGGACCCGCACGTGGCCGAACAATTGATAGGCGAAGACGAATCCGAGCGCGAGCAGTCCGCCGCCGATGACCAGCCAGCCGACCCGTTCGGTGGCGATGTAGAGCATCACGAGCACCGTGCTGAAGATCAGCAGCGAGGTGCCGAGATCCTTCTCGAACACGAGCACGCCGATGCAGACGACCCAGACGGCCAGGATCGGTCCGAGGTCGCGGCCGCGCGGGAACTCCATGCCGAGCACATGGCGACCGGCGGCGGTGAAGATCTCGCGCTTGGCCACCAGGACCGAGGCGAAGAAGATGATCAGCAGGATCTTCGCGAACTCACCCGGCTGGACACTGAACCCGGGCAGCCGGATCCAGATCTTCGCGCCGTTGGTCTCGGAGAACGCGCTCGGCAGCAGAGCCGGAATGGCCAGCGCGACAAGGCCGATGAGGCCGAGGGTGTAGCTGTAGCGGGCCAGGGTGCGGTAGTCGCGCAGCGCGATCAGCAGCGTGATGAACACGAGCGTGCCCAGCGCGGTCCACAGGATCTGCTGATTGGCGTCGGGGGAGGGGGTCGCCCACGAGTTGTAGGCGGCGGTCTGCTGGTCGGCCAAGTCGAGCCGGTGGATCAGCACGAGACCGAGTCCGTTGAGCAACGCCACGATCGGCAACAGCAGGGGGTCGGCGAACGGGGCGAACCGCCGCACGGCCAGGTGCGCCACCGCGAACAACGCCAGGTAGGCCAAGCCGTATTTGGCGATATCCAAGGTGATCGACTGTTCCTGACTGGCCTCGACCAGGAACAGGGACACCGTGGTGATCACCGCCGCCGCCCCGAGCAGCAGAAGTTCGACGTTGCGTCTGGTGCTCGGCGGTGGCGCGGGAGCGAAGCCGCCCGGGGGACTGGGAAAAGCCCCAGCCGACGGCGGTGCCGGCGCGGACATCAGTCCGTCACCCGGCAGTTCTCCCCCGCGGTCTGGGGGGCGGGCGACGCGCTCGACGGCGGGACAGGAGCCTCCGACTTCGTCGGTGTCTTGATTTCGGTGCCCCTGGCGTCGCCCTGTTCCGGCGCCGGAGCCGGCGCGGGCGCGGGCGCGGCGGTGGCCGGAGCGGGCTGAGCGCCGTTGGGCGCGGGGGCCGGGGTTTCGGCAGGCGACGGGACGACACCCGGCTGTGGCGCCGATTCCTTGACCGGGCACGGCGGCAGCAGTTCTCGCTGGGCGAGGTAGGTCATCGAGTCCCTGGCCTTGTCCAGCGAGCCCGGCGGCAAGCCCTTGTCCACCTGCTCGCGGCCGGTCTGCTTCAGATCGGTGACCTTCAGCGGCTTGCACGCCGACGGCAGACTTTCGCCGGGGTCGGTCAGGGTGAGTTCCCCGTTGCGGGTCACACATCCGACGAGATTCACGTCGTGGATCGAGTAACCGAGGATCGAACCGGGCAGCCCGCGCAGGATCACCACCGAACCGTCGTCGGCGCCGACGTAGTAGTTGCTGCGGATCATCTTGTAGCCGACCACGAGCCCCACGCAGACCGCGACGATGAGCGCCAGCGCGAGCACGATCCAGCGCAACCGGTGCGACTTCTTCGCGGGCGGCTCGGGCGCGGCGGCGGCCCGGCGCGGCGCGGCGCGCGGCGGGCGCAACGCGGAGGCCCGGCCTGCGGCGGTGTTCGGCGGCGGCGTGTCCTCGTCGACGCCGGAGGCGGCGCCCGCGACGATCGGGTGGCTCTGGCCGTAGTCCAGGTCGATGACATCGGCGACGACGACGGTCACGTTGTCCGGACCGCCGCTGCGCAACGCCAGCTCGATGAGCCGGTCGGCGCACTCGTCGGTGCTGCCCTCGCGCATCGTGTTCGCGATGGTCTCGTCGCTGACCACGTCGGAGAGACCGTCGGAACACAGCAGGTAGCGGTCACCGGCGCGCGCTTCGCGCATGATCAGCGTCGGCTCGATCTCGTTGCCGGTGAGCGCGCGCATGATCAGCGAGCGCTGCGGGTGCGTGTGCGCCTGCTCCGGTGTGATCCTGCCCTCGTCGACCAGCGATTGGACGAAGGTGTCGTCCCGCGTGATCTGGCCGAGCTCGCCGCCGCGCAGCAGGTAGGCGCGCGAGTCGCCGATGTGCACGAGGCCGAGTTTCTTGCCCGCGAACAGGATCGCGGTGAGCGTGGTGCCCATGCCGTCGAGCTCGGGCTCCTCCTCGACCTGATCGGCGATGGCGGCGTTGCCTTCTCGGGTGGCCGCGTCGAGCTTGCCGAGCAGATCGTCGCCGGGCTCGTCGTCGTCGAGGTGGGCGAGCGCGGCGATCATCAACTGGGACGCGACTTCTCCCGCGGCATGGCCGCCCATGCCGTCGGCGAGTGCGAGCAGCCGGGCGCCCGCGTACACGGAATCTTCGTTGTTGCCTCGGACGAGACCGCGGTCGCTGCGCGCTGCGTAGCGGAGAACAAGTGTCACGATCGCAGCTCGATCACTGTTTTGCCGACACGGACAGGCGTGCCGAGTGGAACACGGACGGCGGTGGTGACTTTCGCGCGATCGAGGTAGGTGCCGTTCGTCGAGCCGAGGTCCTCGACGTACCAGTCGTCACCACGCGGAGACAGTCGCGCATGCCTGGTCGAGGCGTAGTCATCGGTGAGTACCAGCGTGGAGTCGTCCGCACGCCCGATCAGCACCGGTTGGGTGCCGAGCGAGATGCGAGTGCCGGCGAGTGAACCCTGAGTCACCACAAGAAATTTGGCGCCCTTCTGGCCCCGGCTGAAGGAAGGCAGCACCGCGGAACCGCGTGCGGCCCTGGGCTGGATCCGAATGCCGGATGCCGCGTAGATGTCGCTGCGCAACGTGCGCAGCACAGCCCACACGAACAACCACAACAGCAGAAGGAACCCCGCACGGGTCAGTTGCAGGATCAGTCCCTGCACGGCGCTCCACCTCCTGTTCGACCGTGTACGTCGGTGCCGTAGGTGCGGTTCGACCACCCCCACCAGCCTGCTGGTCTTGCCGGCCCCGGTGTCGGCGCCGCGCGTGTGTTGGCAGCATCATAGGGCCGTCGGTCGATTTCGATCACGATACGACCGACGATTCCCTCGAGAGCCATGTCGTGACCTGCACCGCGAGCTTACGGGATCAGACGATACGGATCAGGATCTCGGAGTGCCCGGCACGGATGACGTCACCGTCGGCGAGCTGCCAATCCTGCACGGGGGAGCCGTTCACCAGGGTGCCGTTGGTGGAGCCGAGGTCGGACAACATCGCGGTCTGCCCGTCCCAGCGCACCTCGATGTGCCTGCGAGAGACGCCTGTGTCGGGCAGCCGGAAGTGCGCGTCCTGGCCGCGGCCGATGATGTTGCTGCCTTCCCGCAGCTGGTAAGTGCGGCCGCTGCCGTCGTCCAGCTGAAGCGTCGCCGAATAGCCCGAACCGGCCTGCGGGGCGGCGCCGTAGCCTTGCCCGCCCGCGTAGCCCTGCTGCGCGCCATACCCCGGTTGCTGCGAGTACGCCTGACCGTAGCCGCCCTGGTCGTCCTGAGCGTAGCCGCCTTGGTCGGCGTAGTTCTGATCGCCGTAGCTCGGATCGGTGTACCCCGACTGCCCGTAGCCGGGCTGACCGTACCCTTGCTGGCCGTAGCCTTGGTCGGCGTAGCCCTGCTGGCCGTAACCCTGGTCGCTGTAGCCCTGCTGGCCGTAGCCCTGGTCGCTGTAGCCCTGCTGGCCGTAGGCCTGGTCGCCGTAGCCTTGCTGGCCGTACCCGCGCTCGCCGTAGCCGCTCTGCTGGCCGTAGCCGGACTCGCCGTAGCCGCCCTGCTGGCCACCGTAGCCGGACTCGCCGTAACCACCCTGCTGCCCGTAGCCCTGGCCACCCTGCGGGTAGTCGTAGCCGTTCTGATAGTCGCCGTAACCCTGCTGCGCGTCCGGAGCCTGGTAATCCGCCCCGTATGCGCCGCCACGGCCGTAGTCGTCGCGGTACGCGCCGTTCTGCGGGCCGCCGCGTCCGGCAGGCGGTGGAGCGTACCCGCGGTTGCGTGGATCGGACTCCGCGGGCTCACGGCTCGGGTCGTAGCCTGAGTTCTGCGTCATGGGGCCAGCTCCTGGTTGCGGGTGTGCAGGTCGTTGTGGCGGTGATTCGGGGCCGCGAGCCGCGCTGGCTCTGTGTCCGGCGTCGGGATCGACGCGGCCACTCGCCCTGAACTGTCCGGTGTGCAGCGTAGGTGATGCCTCGAACGCCACGTGTACTTCGCCGTAGGTCTGCCAGCCTTGCTCGCGGATGTAGTCCTGTAGATGTTTGGCGAATGCGCGGGTGGTGAGGTCGTGGTCGGCATCCAACTGCTGGTGATCGGAGGTGTTGATCGTGATCACATAGCTGTTGGGTGCCAGCAGGTGCCCGCCGCCCAGGTCCTGGACATGATCGGCGGCCTCGCGTTGCAGCGCCGCCTCCACCTCCTGGGGTACGACACTGCCGCCGAAGACTCTGGCGAACACGTCACCGACGGCGCCTTGCAGGCGACGCTCGAATCGCGAAACGATGCCCATCTCGGCCTCCCTTCGGTGCGCGTCTCTTCCTGATTCGTAACAACGACACGCGTGTATGGCGTGTCGTTAATCGACCACGTTCATTGCATGATATCCACGATCGTCCACACCTGTAACTCTTGGCGACGGCCCCAGGTTCCCGGACCCGTTCAGCCCCCCGGTCAGGCCTCTGAAATGGCGATTTCGTATCCAGCGCGCGGCCGTGATACTGTCTCCCAGTCGCTCGGGCGAGTGGCGGAATGGCAGACGCGCTGGCTTCAGGTGCCAGTGTCCTTCGGGACGTGGGGGTTCAAGTCCCCCTTCGCCCACAGACGGAAGCCGTGCATCAAGTGCTGATGCGCGGCTTTCTCTTTGCAGTCGGAAGGCCGCGTCGATCGTGTGACGGATGTCCCGACCCGGCCGGTCAGTGTCTTCCCACCGCGGGTAGCACTCCCAACTGTTGCAAGAACCCGAGCACGTCCTTGTCGGACCACTTCTCGGCGAGCTTGCCGTCGGCGATCCGGTGGATCGAGGTACCCGTCACCGTCAGTTCGCGCCCGGTCGCCCGTATGCCGGGCAGGTCCCTGGTGTGACGCCCGTACGCGGTCAGCCGCGTGACGACCCGGTCGCCTTCCGCGACTTGGTCCTCGATCTCGTGCCGCCCTGGAGTGGCGGCCCAGAACATGCGAAAGGCCTGCTTCAGGCCTTCTCGGCCGGTGCCGATGCCGGGAAACGGCGGCGGCGAGTGATCGATGTAGTCCTCCGCGACGAGGTCGTCCATGGCGTCGATGTTTCCCGCGTCGATCTCCCGATAGAACCTGCGGACCAGTGCCTTGTTGGTTTCCAGCGACATGATCGGGCCTCCTCCTCGCGGGTCGAGCGAACCGTCGAGGCGGTTCGCCGAGTCTCGCGTCGCGTGGCAGCAACCTATCTCATTCGAGATGGGCATACCCAACAAGATTTATGGCGAACTATCAGCAAATATATTGCGCCGCGTCAGACCACCAGCCCGTGGCGGTCGAGGAAGCGCTGTTCGAACGCGGCGACGAATTGCCTATGATCGATGGCCGACGACGAGTGCACGAATTCGCCGTCGTCGGCGATATAGAACACCGCTCGGTGGGCTGGTGTGTTCTCGGGAGCGGGCACGTGCACCATCCAGCCGAAGCGCAAGCGGTCGGCGGTCAGCTGCGCCAGCGGGTATCCGGTGGTGTCCAGCTGCCGACCGGTGATGTAGTCCCGTACCTGGCTGATCGCCTGTTCGGCGGGCATCGGCTCGGGCGCCGTGGACAGCAGTCCTGCGGCCGAGAATTGATAGAGCGCGCCGTCGATGTCGAAACGGCTGTCATCGCCGAAGACTGCGATCAGCGCCGCTCGCGTCACCCCTCCCGTCTCGGCGGCGGACAGTAAGGCTCCGATGGCCTCCGACGCGTCCTGATCCGGGAGCAGGCCCGCCACGATCTTGATGGTCGTTTCCCGCGTCCACACGCCCGGCACCGCGGGCGCGCATTCCTGCGCGGACGGTGACTGCCCGCGGTACCAGCGCCCCGCTTCCCACCAGTAGCAGAAGGACAGCAGGCCCGAAGCAGCCCGCGGATTCAAAACCGGGTCGGCGACCCAATCCGGCGCGCCGCCGTACAGCTCCGGCATCGGTGCGCCCGCGTTGTACACGGCGTCCAAGATCGGCGCATTCCATACTCCGCCGGACAACACGGCTCGCCCGGCCGGAAGCGCGTGCAACGTCGACCCACCGCGTGCGGTGCCTTCGAACACGCCGACCCAGGGCAGCATCCGCGGACCCCATTCCGACTTCGCGGCCACGAAGGCCGCCGCGATGGTCGTCCATCGGGCCCACATCTGCGGGAACGGCGGGAACTCGTTTTCCGCGAGCACCGCCCACACCTGCTCGGCCCGGTCGGCGCGCGCTTGGGCGGCGGCCTGCTGTGGAGTGCGCCGCTGCCGGTCGCCGTGGCCGATATAGGCGGCCAACCACACAGGTACTTTCCGGCGCGGATACGCCTCGAGATCGGCCCGATATGCCTCCGGGACGAACAGCTGACCGTCCGGGAAGGGCTCGTCGCCGTAGTCGTATTCGACGTCGATCTCGCCGGAAATCCGCAGCGCGATCGTCATCCGCCACCACGGTTCCCGACCGGAGCTTGCGGCGACCGCACGATGCTCTCGCACCAGGGCAAGCGTCGGCTCCGGCGGGTCCACCGGCATCACTTGCTCGCCGACTGTGTACACGAGCTGGGCGAGTTCACCCGCCACCGTGACCGCGAACACCGCGTCCACCCGCTGCCAGCCCGTCGGCGCGTGCGCCGCCAGCGCACGAGCAAGCGGGTGTTCGGCGGTCAGCCCACCGGGTTCGTCTGGCACATCGTCCTCCGTATCGATACCGAGCTACTGGTCGCGCCGCACACGGCCGGGTAAGCAGTATCCGTCTGTGCCGGCGACGCGAACGTCGAAGATAGCCGGGACGCGACGGGTGTCAATCTGCTTCACGGTCGCCATGAGCGGAGAATTTCGAGTTGCGCGCGTGGCGGCAGCAACTTGGTATGACCGGATAGCTGACGTACCTGGATCACGGCCTCAGTGAATTCGGTGTCGATGAATTCGATCAGTTGAGGAGTGAGTTGTCCGGCGGCAGCGAGCGGCGCCAGTTTGACGGTGTCGTTCATGACCCGCTTGAATTTTTCGACCCGGGCGAATCTGACCATGTCGGGGCCACCGAGTTCGCGGGGCACCTCGATCCCGGAAATGAGATGGCCCAACCGGGCCCAGTCGTAGGCGCCCGGGCCGGTGACGGCGAGTTCCCAGTCGAGCAGTGTTACGTGGAGCTCGTTGCTGATGAGGAAGTTTCCCCCGTTCGGGTCGGCATGCAGGATGTGGTGGCGGGAGTCCCGCATCAATCGAGCATCATCGATCAGGGGCTCGAAAGGATTTCCAGGGAGCAGGCCGAACTCATCGAATAGGCGACCGAACTGGTCATAGTGCGGTCGATAGAAATTTTCTGTGTACCAATCGATATGGTTCAGGTACCACCCGCCGGTGTCACCCCTCGCGACGCCCGGTGGTGTCAGTTGAACCAGCAGCGGATGGTTCTCCGGCATCGCGCGTAGCTGCTCGTGGATGTTCGCGAAGGTCCGCAGTATCAGACCATGATGGGATCGGATCGTCCTCACGTCGGCTCGCCGGAATGTCTCGGCGAGATTGTTTCCCCGCGCGAGCCTTTCGATGAGAATCGGCGCCGATTCGTCGATGACGCGCCCGTCCGGCATGCGGCCGGTGACGACTTGCAGCAGTTGAGGTGCGTTCCGAACGTATCGGGAGATCGCGGGGAGGGTTCTGTGTTCGGGGCCGAAACGTGGGTCGTAGCTGCCGGTGCCGGAGTGACCGATGCGCAGGACCAAGCCGAGGTCTTCGAGGACGACAGTCGTGTTATATGTCCCCGACAGCGCATCGTGGAGCAGTGGTTGCGCTGCTCGGTACACCGCCAGGCCCTCGTCGCGAGTCATGGTCGATCCCCGGCTGCCCTCCAGCGGTCGGTATTCGTGCGCGGAGAGCAGCTGAGAGAGATCGCGGACGGCGGTGGGCGTCTCGATCAGCGGAGCAGTTGATCGGCTGGAGACGTCGGGCGCGGTTTCGATGTCGGCGTCTTGTCCGACAGTGATCAACCCTATGGTGTTCGGGTCCCCGTTCTGGTCGCGGTGGGGGTTGAGCGTGTACACATGTTCGGTGCCGATATGGAGCTGACTGGCGGTGAGTAGCCGGTCGCCGGACGAGCCGGGGACGAGAACGATCTGGTCCACGGCTCGACTGAGCAGCAGAGTATCGGTGGCGGAGCGCAGTACACCGATGCCGTCGCCGTGCCCGATCACGGTGAACAGTCGCAGCGCATGAGACCAGCTGTCGTCGCGGTCGTCGAGGGCCAATTCGCGGGTTGCGTCATAGACGATGAGTTCCCGCGCCACGATGTCCCCGGCTACGTCTCGGGCTTCCACGACGTTGTCCGTTGCCACAGCGTGCGGCCCCGCGGTGTGCGAAGGCGCGGCGACCCCACGCGGTGAGCCGACAGTGAACATGATCGCTACGCGGGAGTCGCGGGGCGCGTGCTCCCGCGCCTTCTCGTACTGCTGGCAGGCGCGAACCGACCAGTGCGACAGATCGGTGAGAGGTGTGTCGGCGCCGGTGACGTTGAACGCCGTGAACGACGCGCTGTCGGCTTCGCCGATCGAGACGACAGCTCGGCCCGTGCCGCCTTCCGCTACGGGATCGTAGGAGACCAGCAGTACGGGTGGCGAACTGGATCCGGGGATGGCGAGTCCGTGGGCACCGCGTCTGAGTTCTGCCAACTCGTCGCGGAGCACGGCGAGTTCGAGTCGGCGCTCGGGCGCGACCCGGGGAGATTCGAGGTCACGGGCGAGCGACAGCCGATTCGCCAGATCGCGGGCTCGATACTGGATGCCTGCGGCAGCCCCGATGAGGTGTGGATACTGTCTCAGCACCGCCAATTGCATCTGCGACACCGAAAAGTCCGTGGCTCCCGCCAGCAGGGTGCCGATCGGTACGTGCCCGCTGGTCCATCTTCCGAGTTTGTACCACCAGCGCATGTTCTTCCCGACGCTGTCGAACACGCCATCGAACAGATCAGGGGAGTCGCTGTGGCGCAGCAATGACCGAATATCGGCCTCCGAACCGTGGACTTGTTGCAGCAAGTCGAGCGCGGTTGCTGCGTGTGCACGTTCGTCAGCGGTGGTACGCCAGTCCCACGGTAGGTCGGCGTCCAGACGGTGCCACTCGCGAGCGTAGTCGATCCCCGGACTCTGACTGCCCAGTCCCCACAGCGCCCGTACTCCCCAGCGGAATGACAGGTTGAGGGCGGAGTCCAATTCGTCGCTGAAATAGTCCGACAGGATTTCGTGCATTTGCCGCGCTCGAACTTCGAGCGGACGGTGGGAATTCGCGTCGACGATGTCTTCGTACAGTCTGTGTACGCTGTCGGCGGCGTCCTGGAGCGCATAGATGGCAAAGTTGTCTGTGAAGCGAGTGGTGGCGTCGGCCAGCAAGTCGTCGACCTGCCTCAGGTAATCCAGCCCCAAGGCGGAATTGCTCGTGGGGAGCAGGTAGAACGCCGCATCGAGTAGATCCGGCAGGGCAGTGGCGATCGTCGCGGCGAACAGTCGGTCCGAGCCGGTTCGCGCCCGATCGAGCGCAGCGGCGTGGACGGGCAGCGACTCGAAGATTGCCTCGTACCTCGGTGAGAAGACCTCACCGGATCGCAGCTGTAGCAGCGCGTCCATGACATATGCCCAGTCCGCGACCATTCGAGCCACCGTCCCGCCGCGCACCCCGTCCCCCAGGAAGGACTCCACCAGCCGCGAATGTTCCGGAACGAGGGCGTCACCCGGTGGGAATGAACTCTCCTCGAGCCCGATGCCGGGCTGGTCGGCCTCCTCGATATGGCGTGCTATTTCCGCGACATGCGCCGGGACCGTATGCTGCCCCGCAGCCACAGACCAGCGGTGCGCAGTGGATGTGCGGGTCACAGCGTATGCGGCGTCGAGCACGGCGGTCATGGCGCTGTGCAGGTCGGCAACGGTACGTCGGTTCGCTTGCAGCCAAGGCGCGATAGCGAACAACTCCCGGTAAGTGGTCGGGGTGGTAGCAGGAACACTGTCGCTGAAGCGGAAAGTCACTTCCGTCACGATCGCGCCCAAAAGGCGTGCGGGATCGATCACATGGTCGGTCACCGGTGCCGGACCGCCGCGATGAATAGCCGCTATCCGCTCGGTGACCGTGTGGGTGAACATGGCCAGCAGGTGGCGAAGGTTGTCGTCGGAGAGGCGTGCGGCCCAATCCCTGAGGCCGTCGAATGTGGCCTCGACACGGAAGGTCGACAGCGCAGCGCGGGCGATTCGCTCGGCTTCGCTTCGTCCGTCGCCGAACACGCCGCCGTTCGGGTCAGCTGGATTCGCGGCATGCGCCACTACGCCGGCGGGCACACCGCGCCGCACGCCGCCCAAGGGATCCGTTACCGCCGGGCCCGGACCGAAACCGAGCCCATCCAGACCACGGGCACGTTGCGGTGGAAGATCCAGCACCACAGCCGGATCGAAGGCCGCCCGCGGATCGGTGCCGGGTCGGAACGCGTGCGCCCGCGGGGCGGTCCGTTGGCCACGCGCCACACTTCGCGGGTCGCCCGGTGGCGCGGGACGGCTACGGGACTCGCGGCCCCCCTCGATCGGTTCATCGCCGGGTACCGGCTCCGCGCCAGGCGCATGCGGTGACTGCACTGTGCTGGGTTCGGCTTCGAGTGTGGTGACGGCCTTTTGCTGCGCTACTTGCTGTGAGTGGTCACCGGTCTCGACTGGGGCGGCGGCAACGGACAGGGCTCGGCGAGTAGACGGATGGGGACGGTACTCCGCGGCGCCGTCCCCGGCTGGGCCGGGCGTAACGATCAGTTTGCGGCCGCCCAGGCTGCGGTGCGCCTCTGGTAGAGCCTCAGCGATTTTCCGGCAAGCCGCACAGCTGTCCAAGTGATCCTTGACCTCGGCGCCGACCCTGCGTCCCAGACCTCTGAGCACCCACGTGCCGAGCCGCTCCGCTGTGGTGCGGCACGCCTGCGGTAGGTAATGGGAGAGTTCGTGGAGCAGTACCCGTCCAGCCGCTACACCCTGGCCGCGGAGGTATGGACGGACGACATCATCCAAGTACTGCACTTCCAGCCGCTTGGAGGCGATCTTGTCGAAGATGGCGACCGTCAGGTAGCGGGTGAGCAGGAAATCCGGCGACTGCGGCTCCAATTCGCGGCAGCCGGGGAAGTGCAGCGTCCACAGCGCGTCGTGGTCGAACATCAGCCACAGTGCGTACTCTTCCGGAGTGAGGACGGGGTCGTGCCCTCCCACCAGTAGTTCGTAACCTTCTACATAGCGCCCCGCCACCATGAGGTTGTGGCCCTCCGCGCGTAACAATCGCCCGCCGTTGTAGGCCATCTTTCCCTGGCGGATCAGCTTGGTCTGAGGTAACTCATCCCCCGACACCGCCGCCCAGAAACGCCCGAACGGCGATCTCTCCTCGACATTCGCGCGCGATGCCTCGCGTACCTCCGTGTCATACGGCATGGTCCGGTTCTTCCCGGCGTCGATCTCCCCACGGCCCGGAATGACCCGTCGCTGCGCGATCGTCGGCGGCCCGGGAGTCGTATTGGGCACCCCGAGCAGTCTCTCGGCTCCGAGCGTCAACCGCACGGCCGCGTCGAGCCCCGCATAGAGCGGGGTCCGCCGGATCGCCCGCCTCCTCATCCATGTTTTTCGCACATCGCTTTCGATCCACTCCCGGCCGGACAGCTCGCCCTCCCGAGGCAGCGGGAATTCCCAGAAGTAATGGAAGATCTCCTTCCACGGGCGCAGCCGTTCCATGAGTTCTTCGAGCGATGGATCGGCGGGTATCACGTGCGCGGCGGGCACGATCAGGCTGTTGGCCGGGTCGGCGGGCACGATCAGGCCACTGGGAGTCACTCGAATGCCGTTGCCGGCGTCCTCGCGT
Organism: Nocardia sp. NPDC051911; assembly: GCF_040681035.1. Lineage (NCBI taxonomy): Bacteria > Bacillati > Actinomycetota > Actinomycetes > Mycobacteriales > Nocardiaceae > Nocardia > Nocardia sp. NPDC051911. The sequence continues at coordinate 82,370 of NZ_JBFAXY010000023.1, read as the reverse complement.
TCACCGGGCTGCCCAGTGCTGCCGACCGTACGAGATGCGGTCTCGTAGGCGCCGGAATGGGTTGCGGCTGTGGGCTCTACTTCCGGCGCGGGGTCGGCCCGCCCACCGGGCGGTCGGAACGCATGCCCGTCCGGCCTCACGTTCGGGCCGACAGCATGGACCATGCCGGGGTCGAATCGCTGTCCGCGTGTAGGCGGCACTGCCCCGATGCCCCAGGCTTTTCGATCGGGAATATCGAGCGCCAGTGGGACGGGGTCTGCTCCCATTGCCTGACTATGGTCGGGTTGGCTTTCCTGCGGTACGACCGCCCGGTTCTGCCGGGCAATATTTTTCATAGTTGCCGCGGACCTGGTCGCGGTGGTCTCGGATTCGGTTGGCGTCGAGCCGGTCCGGGCACCTCGTGAGTATTCGAGCAGCTTTGTCCGTCGCTGTTCGGCGGCGGCCACGGTCTCCGGCGAATGCGCGATGTCCATCGCCAGTACCTCGGATGGGAACGCCTGGATCATTGCCGCTCGTAATGCCGGTGTCAGCCGGTCGTTCCACCACGCCGCGAGGTCGGTCCCCGGTGGGCGTATGCCGGGTGTGGTCAGCCATTCGGGTGTCGCGTCCGTTCCGAGTTCCAGCAGCGCGTCCGCCCACAGGAGGCGCTGGTCCGTGAGGAAATGCTCGACCGCGGGTCGCGGTCCGATCAGCCGATGGATTGCCTGGGCGAGATGGTCCTCCTCGTACCGCAATATCTCATCGAGGATGATTCTCCCGGTGTCCGGCGTGAGTCCACCGTGTCGTTCGATACTCGGACCGATCCGTGTGCCGAACACTATCAACGCGAGGACATCACTCAGCAGGTACGACCAATATTGACCCGCATATGTGCCGAAGGAGCCCCATTCGACGAAGAGGTGGCGGAACCATTGGGAGGGATAGGGATTTCCGACCTCCGGAAAAAATATTCCCGCGTCGGTGAGTACGGCTTTCTCGAATTCCTCCACTATTATCCGGGGGTCGTCCCCTCGAGGGACCTGTGCGGAAGACAACGAGCTCCACGCCAGGTCGATGTACGCGCCCGCGAGTCGGACAATCGTGCCACTGCCCCGGTACGCCGTTCGCCACTCGTCCAGTTTCTCGAGCATCTCGGGTGGCATCGGTTCGCCGGTTCCGTGGTGCACCGCGTAGTTCGCGACTACGTCGGGATGCTTCCAGAACTGCTGGAAAACCTTGGCCACGAACTCGATCCAGGCGAAACTCAGGTGGCGCTTGGCCGGATCGCGGGTGCCCTCGCCGAGCAGATAGTGCAGTGCGTGCCCGAACTCGTGAAACAGCGTGTCCACCTCGTTCGGAGCCAGCAAGGTCGGTCTTCCGGTGGGTGGCTTCCCGATGTTCAGGTGGACGCCGATCAGCGGTCTCTGGCCGTTCGGTGTGAATTTCAGGCGAATCGGGTCGGTCCATGCGCCACCATTCTTGCCCTCACGTGCGTACGGGTCGAAGTAGAAGTTGGTGAGGTGCTGTCCTTGCTTGTCGCGGACGGCGAATACGCGGACGTCTTCGTGCCAGACCGGTGGCTTGCTATGTCCATCGAATTCTGCGATATCGAGTTCGAACAAATCCTTGGCAAGTCGGAATACACCATCTTCCAGTACGCGGTCGAGCTCGAAGAACTCGCTCATCCTCTGCTCGTCGATTCCGACTCGGCGACGGACCAGGATGTCGATGGCGCGATATCGATCCCACGGCCGGATACTCTCTTCGCCGATGGCTTCGGCGAGAAGCGGGAAATCGATCCGCGCTGCCGTCGCCGCCGCGCGGGCGATCCTGTCCAAAATGTACTTCACGGTCGGGATCGAGTCGAAGATGCCGGAGGACATCACATACTCGGCGTGATTGCGATGACCTCTTATTTCCGCCCGTTCGGCCGATCTCCGCACTTGATCCAGAACATTCTGGGAGTTGTCGTGGTCGCCGACGCCCAATGCGATGATCTTCTCGAGGATCCACTGACGCAGCGTGGGATCTTCCAGATAAGTCAAGAAGGGATACCCGATCCCACTGACGGTAGGGGGCTTCGGTAGGACGTAACCGCCGTCCTCCCCGGCGCGCGCTCGGGCGCTTTCTATCTGGTCTCCGGTCAGACCGCGCAGTGCGTCGGCGTCGTCGACGCGGATTTCGAACTTTTTGAGAGACTTTTCCTGATTGTCATTGTAGGCGGTCTGCAGTGCCGATAGTTCCGAGTTTATTTCGACGAGCCTTCGCTTTTCCTGGACGGAGAGATATATTCCCGAATTTTTGAAATCCCGGTACCTTCTCTCCACGTATCCGGATTCTGTTTCGCTGATATCCAGATCGTCTCTGTGTTCATGCAGGTACTCGAAAATCCTCGCCAACGCCGGATCGGCGAAGATCCGGCTTTCATGCGCATCCTTCAAGCCCGCGATCACCGGCTCGGCTTCCGCGGTCGCCGCATCCCGATCGGCCGCTGCTTTCTGGGCGAAGAGTTGTCTCACCGCGCCGAGTAACAGGCCTGATTCGGCGAACGGGCGCAGCGTGTTGTCCGCGGTCCACGGCCCTGGGTTCGCGACGATCTTCCCGATGGCGGCAAGGTGCACCCGCATCGCATATTCGAACACGGGCAGGAAATGCTCCGCTTCCATGCGATCGAAGGCCGGATCGCCGGCTGGGTCCAGCACCGCTGCCATCACGGGGTTCGTCGCCGGGTCGAGGCCGTCCGGCAGCACCGACGCGTCCTTCTCCTGCGAATCGGTGCGCTCTGCGGTCTCGATCAATGCGAGGGGTTCATGCGTCGCCGGATTGCCGCCGCGGGAGGACCCATCGCCTTCGTTATCGTCGACATCGGTGGTCAACTGCCGGGCCGCCATAGTTGCTTCGGCATCGCTGGGCTGGTCAGTGCCGCGCGGTGGTTTAGTGCTCGGGGATCGTGTTGTTGCGGAGTCGCTGTCGTTCCGTGCGTCCGGCTCAGTTCGGTCGACCGGAGGGTGCGCGGTGGAGGGGTTTTCGGCCTGTGGTTCGGCTTGCCGGGCAGGTCGGCCCCCGACTCCCCATCCCTCCGGGTTCGGGCCTTTCACATGGATGGGGCCAAATGGTTGCTCGGGTGGTTGTGGCACCACATCCAGCTGGTCGTTCCAGGCTCTGGGGCCGAAGGCATCGATTCCGAAGGCCGCGCGGTTGTCGGGTATCCAGCCCCGCGGCAGCGGCTTCGCCGGAGGTCGTCCCGCGACAGGGTTGCGGGCGGGTCCGGCAGGGGTGTCGCCCTCGGGCATCCCCGCTGTCGGGAGCGATGCTTCTTCCGAAGCGTTTCCACTCTCGGTCGGGACATCCCGTGGACTGGGATCATCGTCGCGTCCGATAATGCCTCTTTGCTCGGCTGCCGCCACGAGCGCGGCATGGTCACCATGGACTCCCAGCTTGAGCCGAATCCGTTCGAAGCTGTAATGCACCTTGTAGCGGGAGATGTGGGCTGCCTCCGCGACCTCGCTTGCCGATAGGCCTTTCGCGGTCAGCTCGAGCACTTCGAATTCGAGTCCGGTCAGACCATGTCGTGGGGACGGTTGCGCCTCAGCGCGCGCGATCGGCCATTGGGCTCGGCTTTTTACCCTCGTGCCCAACCCGGGTGTGCTGACCAGGTACCCCTCGGTGCTCAGGTGCCGATATGCCTTCTCCACAGGGTGTCTCGACATGTGCAGAGCTGCACCGAGTTGCTCGGCCTTGGGCAGCAATCGGCCGGTCAACCGGTCCGATAGCAGTGCATGACGCAACGCGGACAGGACCATTACGTGCAGTTCGCCCCCGGCTGCGTCCAGCAGCTCTCGTATCGACGCCTCCGCTGTGAAGATCTGCAGCATCTCTTCGGTGGTGACCGGCAGGGCGAGATTCGGTGGTGGTGCGCTGGGCCATTGATCGCGGCTCGCCACCGTGGTTCCGATCCCACGGGTAGATACCACGTAGCCCTCGCGGGAGAGCTGCCCATACGCATTGTCCACGACGGCTCTCGACGTGAGGCCCAGCTGCTCGGCGAGGGCAGCGGAGTTGGGCAGCATGCGCCCTTCGGCCAGCCGACCCGATAAAATCGCCCCCCGCAAACTCTGGGTCACCGCAGGTGTCCAACCGATATTCGCGACAAGCTCCGCCAGAGTTGCCCCGTCGAGATTCCGCAGTAACTCCGCCGCGCTCAATGGAAGTCTCCTGGCAAGAGCGTGCACGGCGCGGTACCTCAGCGACTTGGCAGCATCAGCTGTACGGTTTTCGCTGATCGCGGCGGTGGCATCGGCAACCGTCCGACCTTGCAGGAAACGAAGCTCCAGATACCGCGTGTAGTCGGGGTTGTCGAGTTGCCGGATGGTGTGCCGGAGCCGCCGGAACTGGCCCTCGTCCCCACGGGCGGCCGCTTCCAGGGCTGCCTCGGCCGCTTCCTTGACCACCGCGAAGGCGTCCGGTGCGTGCCGACTTGCATGCAGAGATTCGTTATCGGGCGTGCGGGCGCCGGTTGTGGGCGGGGGTTCGAGACGGGGACCGCGCCCACCGACCGCTCGTCCTTTCGGATGGCGGCCGATCGCATGTACCAGGCCGGGGTCGAATCTCTGCCCGCGTTGCGGCGGCACCGTCCCGACGCCCCAGGCTTTTCGTTCGGGAGTATCCAGTCCGAATCCCGTGGCGTCATCCGCGATCGCTTCCGGATTCCCGAGGTGCATGCCGGATTGCTGAGCCGGACCAGGGGAAGGCTCGCCGGAGCCGTGCCGGACTGTGATCGCGGTGAGCACCGTGCCGCCATTGACGTCGAAGTTCCCGTAAAACAGCGCCGGTGTAGCGGCGGAACTTTCTTTGGTCGCCGGATGTATCTCGAAGGAGCCGGAATTGGGGCGCGAAGGGGCGGGACTGAGGGTGACCTCCATATCGTTGTGATGTAGCTCGGTCCCGTCCAGCCGGAATTGCACGTCGATCGCGTTGTCTTTGACCGAGGCCAGAACTTGGGTCCAATAGATCCCGGGATACGCGGAAGCGAGGTCCCGCAGGTGGAAACGTTCCTGGTGCCGTGCGAGGCCCGGAATCGCAGAACGGCTCACCGGCACGTGATCTTTGGCGTCGAGGCCGACCGCGCGGTAGTCCTGGGCTGGGGCGAACGCAGCGGCTGCGTACCTGTCGGTGCCGGTGGTATCGCCCACCAGACTCGCCGGCCAGCGTGGTTCTCCGTTGGGCGCCAATGGGATGGGCTCGTTCTGCAGCCCGAGATCACGCAGCGCTTGCTCGGCCGTCAACCGCACGGTGAGCGCCGGGCTGCGCTGACTGTCAGAAATCTGGACGCCATGCACGTCAGCGGGCAGCACGTGTTGGATCAAGGGCGCGGGAGCTCCGGCAATAACACCGTTCTCAGCACCGTGCGACGCACTCCGCCCGGTTGACTCGCCTACGATCACACCGCTATCGACAGTGATCAGTCCGAGACGCAGGGCCTTCATGGCCATCGGCACCTGTTCGGAAATCCCGAGTTCCGCACCGATCCGCACAGCGCGTCGCTCGACGCTCTCTGGGGACGCCCGCCACTTGTGGGCGATCTGCTGGTAAGTCTTCCCTTCGGCGAGCAGCTGCAGCAGCTCTCTATCCTCTTCGGACACGTTGAAAAGAGTCGATTCCTCCGTACCGGTCTCGGTGAGAAATCCCCAGCGCTTGGCTTCGACCACGGTGGCGATCACGCCCACGGTGCCGAGCTTTTTAGCGGCAGTGGTGCGGTAATTCGTGACCGTCTCGGGCGTCAACCCGAGCCTCGCCGCGATCTCATTGCGCGACAGGCCTTCGAGGGTCAGATTCAGCACTTCGACCTCGCGCGGGAGGATTCCGATGTCGCCCATCGGTTTCGCTCGTTTGCGGGGACGCTCCACCGATTTCGGACGGTCTTCCGGCGGAGTGCGGTCGGTGACGACTGCGGGGTGGTCGCCCTGTGCGCCGGTCGTGCCGGGTGCGCTTTCGCGGTTTCGGCGTTGCGCGCCGCCGCCGTCGTTACGGACCATACCGAGTTCGGCCGCTTGCTCGCGGGTAAGGATGAGTTCGACGCCCTCGTCCAAGGGGTTGGTGTCCATATTCGCGACACCGATCAGGGGGATGCGACGTGATCTCGGTTCCGGTGCCGCGCTTTCCGCTGACTGCGGCTGCTGTGGGCCCTCGGCCGATCTGTCGACGTTGGCGGGCGGCGCAGTGCTGTGCGGAGATGCGGCCGGCGTCTTGGCGTGCCACGGGGTGCCGTGCGAGGCATTGCGAGCCTGCGGTAGTGCGGCATCGGCCTGCTGGCTGGGCGCGCTGGTCGCGGGGTTGCTCCGCGCAGCTCGATCCCAGGGGGTGCGGGTGACCGCGGCCGCTTGGGACGTTGTCGCCGCATCGCGCTCACGGCTCCATGGAGTATTCGGGTGAGGTTGTGTTGCTGACTCCGTTTTTCCTGCGGACGCGTTCGACAGCTCAGTGGGCTGCTCTCTCGTGGAGCCCGCCTGATCACCGACGGCCGGGGCAGCTACCACGTCCTCCCTCGGCACCCAGGCGACAGCCAGCACGATGCCATCTCGTACAAGGAAGCGGCCCCATACCTGTTGTACGGGCGGGCCCAGGAACTCCACGCCATCGGTAGGTAGCTGGGCCAGGAACGTGCCTGTGCCCAGGTCGAAAGCGATGTCGATGTCCGTCTCGGATATCGGCTCCCGCACCAAGGCGTCCGTGGCCTCGCTGACACTGTCTTTGGCCGCCCGCAGCAGCCTTTCCAATTGCATTCCACCGTGTACCCCTGAGGAGTTTCCGGCACGTTGCAGCCGCGTCCATTCAGCGGGGGTGGCGAACTCCATCGGTTCTCCGTCGGGGACGCCTCGAACCGAGAATGGCTCATTCGCTCCGACACCGATGCCTATTGCCCGGAAATACTCGGCGGGCCCGACTACTGCCGCGGCGTAATTGTCGAGCGCGAACAAGGGAGTGATAGCGCCGACCACGCCCGATGGCCATGGCAGCGGTCCGAAGGGGCGGAGCTGGGCTTCGAATCCGGGCGCGTCAGCCGCGGAGAGCCCTAGACGCCCCAACGCCAGACGACCGGACACGAATCCCGGATCGTCGCCCATATTCCGGACCTGTCGCTCTCCGAGCACCTCGTAAGCCAGGGCGCGAGGTGGCAGCAGGGAGTGAATCATCGCCTCGCCGAACTCGAGCCAGATACCTCTGACCCCTTGGAGCAACACAACGTCGCCGTCGTCCGCGTGTCGCAACGCCGTCAGTTCGTGTACCGCAGGCCACTTCGGGTTGTTGTCGATCACCTCGACGACGAATGCGCGCTCACCGTGCGTCGTCCCCTTGGTGCGCGCGGTAACGCGAACTTCGCCGCTGCTGGTGGTGAATGCATGCCACACGAGTTCCGCGACAGCGGACTGCACTTTCGATATCTGCTCGGCGCTGCGCCAGACCCGCACCACAGACAACCACTCGGCTACGGCTTTGGCCGCGTCCAACGCGGCATCCATCATCGCGGCGGTGGGCAGCCGTTCGCCATCCGCACCTCGGGGGCCGACCGAAAGCTCGAATCCAGGACGGCCGCTGCGCCGTCCTGGATTCACCATCAGGGCGTCTCCAGCCGGTCCGGGTTCCAGGAGCCGGTCGACCCATGTGGTGTCGTCCGGTCCCACTCGCACATGCCAGAGACGGCCCTGCGTTACCCCGGGAGCATGCAGGTGAAGCCCGACCCGGCTGACCAAGGTCGTCGGGTCGAACGCGATGAGGGGCACGCTGAACGCGTAGTTTCCCGCGTTCGCTCTGCGTTCGGCCCGCACCAAGCCCTCCCACAAGCGTGTCGCGTACCGCAGTTGTTGCCGCTCGGCCGCAGTGAGATCCATAGGCGAGCGCGAACCGAGAGTCTGTACGAGCGATTTCAGGGCCCGCTCGTTCGCCTTGTTCGTGGCCCATTCCGGGAGCAGGAACGCCTGCGAACCGATCTGGCGTGGATACACCTCGACCACTGCGGGTTGCTCTTCCGGGCTCAGGTCTTCCCACCACTCGGAGATCTCTGTGTCGGCCGGAGATTCACTGTGAGGGTCGTAGGGTCGCGTCATCCATGCGACGAGCGCATCCGATTCCGTCATGAGCAACGCTCGCTCTGCCATTTCGATATTGCCAGGAGTCGGCGGCTCCATTTCGCCGATAACAGTCGGCCGGTTAGCGATCGGGTGCTCGAGACGGTCGGCCACTACATCGGCTCGGAACTCCAGTTCGAGCAATCGCGTCACGGCGTCAACCAGACCGGCCATCTGTGGAGCCGCGACCGCTTCGCGGCCCAGTCGTCGGAATTCGAACAGCAGGTCTTCGGTCGCCGGGTCCGGGCGGTCCGTATACCGCTTCGTCACACCGAGAATGTCGGCCAGCTCCCCGTCGAGGCGGTCGTAACGCCTGGAGGCATGACCCCAATCCGCAAGCCCTCGGCGCGCCATCGCCAACTCGACGCCGACCGCTATACGCCGCGCGATCCACTGGAGAAGCTGTGCGATTTCCGCACGGGCCGCCACTCGGCTCCAGCCTTGCTCGTCCAGCAGGCGCAATTGGGCCTGGATGTGGTCGATCGCATTCAGGAGCACCGCCGGATCGTCCAGCGACTCTGCGGAGACACCGAGCCGTGCGGCCACGTCCTCTCGTGCCGTATGGCGTTCGGTCGTGGTGGTCGCGATCGCGGTCGATTCGGCCTGCGCAGACGGCGCGACGTCGCGAGTCGCGACCTCTGCCGACGGTGTTCGTTCGTCACCGCCGTCAGTGAGAGGCGGCCGGAGGTAGCCGTACACCTGCACTGTGTCGTCGGCTTCGAACGCGTAAGTCACCCGGCCGACGGCGCCCGGGATCCGGATGAGCAGCTCCGGTTTGCCGGTGATCGGCACCGATTCCACCCAGAGGGCCGGCGTGCCTTTTCGGGCCAGCAGGAAACCGATGTTGCTGTCTCGAAGCCGGTCGGACGGTATGGTGCCGATCTCGGCGGGAGAGTATTCGGCGATCGGCAGTGTCGCATCGACCAGGGATTGGGGATCCCTGACGGCATCCGGGTCGAGCGGGACCATGATCATCATGTCGTGGGGGAGCGGCATCAGTCCCATCGCGCGAACGACGCGTCGCACGCGATCCGGATCCTCGCGGTCGGCCCCTACGGATGTGCGGGCGTAATCGTTGATCGCCCTGTACCCGAACAGGCCGGAGGTCGGGTCCTTCGCCCACTGCAATGCTTGAAGGGTCTTTTCGTCGAGGCCGGCGACAATGCGGTTCCACCGGTCGCGCGCGAATTCGACGGCCGCTTCCGCGGTATCGAAAGTTGCTATATCAGAGGTCAATTCGGCGATCGCGGCAAAATGCTTTTCCGCAACGGTCAGGGTGTCGAACCGCTCCGGCCGCACGGCCCTGACGTGGACGTCACGATCTCCTTGCCTCTCGCCATCGTCGTCCACAGGCACTGCCGAGACCGGGTGTGATTCCGGGGCGCTGTCGAGATGGTCGTGGGCCAACTTGTCGAGACGCTGGGCTTCCGCATTCAGCTCGTGGAACGAAACGGCGTGTGCAACCAGACTGGTGAGCTCCAGCGCTGCGCCGGCCCGATCGGCATCCGCGGGCGAGGTTGCCTCGGCGATCATCTGCTCCAGCCGCGTGGCCACTTCGTCCGGGTCGAGACCGGGCGGAATCGCCAGCTCGTCGAGAACTTCGTCGCGCTTGCGCGTCAACTGTTCCGGCGGCGAGTCCGGCGTCAAGCCGTCCAGCAACTCCGCGGTGTCCTCGGCGAGGTTGTCGCGCAACTCACGCGTCTGCTCACGCCGGGAATACGCGTGGACGGCGTCCGCGAGCCGCCCGGCGTGCGCATCCCAAACAGCTACCAGTTCGGCCTGCTCGACCACCGTATTCAGCTGCGGATACCGCTCCTCGGCGATCTGGAGCAGCCGTGCGTCCTCCGGCGACCGGTTATCGACCGGTCCGCTACTCGTCTCGAGGATCACCGCCTCGAGGCGCTGGGTCACTTCATCCGGGGTCGCGTCTTCGGGGATGCCCAGTTCTTCGCGCAATTCGTCGCGTTCGCGGGTCAGCTCGACCAATTCGGCCGGATCGACCTCCAGCAGTTCGGCTATGTCGTCGCGCTCCGCGCGCGCCTCATCACGCCGCGCCTCGGCCTCCGCAAGTTCCTGGCGCACCACCTCCAGCCGCTCGGGCCGGTCCCGTCCGGGCCTTCCGAGTGCCCAGGCGTCCAGTCCGACATCGTCGCCGTAGCCTGTGAGGGTGCCGGGGATGTCGTTTCGACGAGGCTTTCTCCGAGGGCGGCTCTCCATCGCGTCTTCGGGGCGCACCGGTCCCTGATACGGAGGTACCGGACGGGCGGCGGGAGCTTCGGGATTCCCCGAAGGCTGGTCACCGGGCGCGCTGGTTGACGTATGCGTTTCGGAGTCGGTCGCGGTCGGAATGCTCTGCGGGCTGTCCGATGGGTGCCCCTCCGACAGCTGTCGCGGGCCGCTCGAGTACTCGGAGGCCATCGACCAGGGGATGCCTGCCTCGGCCAGGGCTGCCTGTAATGTCGCGTCCGGAGGCTCTCGATGGAACACCACATGGGCGATATCGGCGAGCGTGACACCATCGTGGATCTGGGCCTCGATGTAACTGTTGCGAAGGAACCGCTCTCCGGCGTAGTCGCGGTCGATGCCTTCGAGTCCGAAGTAGGCGAGCTCGCCATGGTTGCTCGGGGTGGCCGCGAACGACTCGGGCTGCGGATCGGTGACCCTGCTCGGGATGGCCTTCACGCCCCAGGGACTGCCGATGCTCGCCGTCGTCCTCGACGCCACCGCCGATTTGAGTACGACGTCCACGTCGCCGTGCTCGTCTGCCATATCGCCCTCGTGCTCCCACGAGCCACGGGTCGTGCGGACACGTGCGTATACCGGCCGCAATTCCACCGCGAGATCACGCGCGTAACCGAACAGCTCCTGTTCGAGTTCCGCCCTGCGCTCCAAATACGTTCGCCCGAGTAGGCTTCGAGCCGCGGTTTCGAAGACTGTCTTGAACCTGCGACTGGCGATGATGCGCTGGAGAGTCGCGGCTCTGACCCGAATGACGATCTCGCCGCTGAATGCCCGTTGTAGCTCCTCGGTCATCAGAGCGCGGAGTCGCTCCGGCGTGATGTCCAACTCCGCCGCCAACGCCGCGGCCCTGCGCTCATTGCCGACGTAACGCTCGGCGTAAGCACGCTCCCCGTCGTCGGGGATGCGCCGTTCCGCCTCGGCCCGCAGCTCCTGCGCCTGCGGATCATCCGCTTTCTCCGCATCGAGGATCCGGTGGAACAGCTCCACAGCTTCGTCGCTCGGCCGACGAAACTCCGGTACGGGACTGTCGGCGGCCGGGGGCTGGTTGTCCCCGTTGTGTGTGGATTCGGGTGACTCAGCGGTGTCGTTGGGCGAGGTGGTTTCGTCGCTCCCCGGGTGCGAGTTGCCGGTGGGTTCCTCGGGTTCGTCCATACCCGAGAGCTGGCCGGTGACGGGGTTCTTGTAGTTGACCACGCCCCACTCGAGTCCGTCCGGTCCGATGCCGCTTGTCGTTGTCCGGTGGCGCTTGCGTGCGGGACGCTCCGGTGCGAACGGATCGACGGCCTGAAAGGACACCACTGGGCCGGGAGACGGACTGCCGCCGCCGGGCCGCCATCGCTGCTCGGGACGGCTCGACGGAGCGTTGTCGCCAGGCGGGAACTTCGCACGTTGGGCAGCTACAGCGGTGATGTTGTCTTTCGTCCCGGCGTCGAAACCGAGTTGTACGAGGGCCGCGGACACGGCGAGCAGGTCGCCGGGAGACGCGGCCCACGCCTGGCGGACGACATGCGCGAGATCATCCGCGGTAGGGAACTCATCCAGCACACCATCGGAAATCAGCGCGACGATACCGTCCCCTTCCAGGTCGTCGAAGGTCCTGGCGTGGGACTCCATTCCGATTGCTTTCCTGCCGAGCGCGCGATTGATTCCCTCGGCCAATGCCGACCGTGACGCCTCCTCCTCGGACCACCCGAACATGTCCATCAGATCGGGGATATTGGAGTCGTCTCTGGTGAGTTGTTTCGCGGGACCGCCGTCCAGTGGGAGCCAGTACGCCCTGCTGTCGCCGACCCAGTCCACCGTGACCCGGTCTTCCTCGATCAGCGCCAGCACGATGGTGCACACCGGCGGATTGTCGTAACCGGCGTAGTCCGAAGCCGCCAGGTCGAGCACGAACTGCTGTGCCGCAGCCGTCGACTCCTGTGCGATAGCCAACGGATCGAATTCGCTTCCCGCTTCGATCCGGGACAAAGCCTCGACCGCATGGTCACGGGCCTTATCGGCCGCGCCGCGGGCAGCTCGATGGCTTTCCTTCGAACCGGATGTGCCATCCGTCAGGACCGCCACGGTCACCGGCTTGCCGTCGACCTCGACAGTGGCGATCGCGAACGCATCCATGTTCGTCGGATGTCGTCCGTCGGGTCCGCCGCCTATGTCGCTCAGACCGGCGACTCGAACCAGATTCGATTCGACGTGAGGGCGAGGTTCCGGGTCACCCGGATACGCTGGGTCCGGCCCGACTCGTACCGGCCGCTGCTCGGCTGAACTCGATGTCTGTCCGGCCTCCGGCCATTTCACGGGTTCGGGCTGCGGTGCCTGTTGCGGCTCGGCTGGTGCCTCTGGGTTGGGGACGGCGTCCTCGGGCTCACGGGGCGCTTCGGGCCACACGACTTGCTGCGGCTGTACCGGCGCACGGTTCGCCGGCTCGGGCTGCCCCTGTGCGGAGTTCGGCGGCGTGGCGATACGCGGATCAGGCGTACCGTTCTGTTGGGGCGCGGGTGGTGGTGCGATGCGGGGATCGGGCGCCGTGCCTTGCTGCCAGGGCGTCGGACTCGGCTTGTTCGGGCCGGCCGACGGAGCGCCGTCGCCGTCCGCGTTCGGAGGTGGGGGAGGGATCAGCACCCCGTTCTCGTCGAAGAGGGCGACCCAGGCCTTTCGTAGAATCGTGTCCAATCGCGCTGCGTTCGTGGCGCGCTCGATCGGCCGCAACTGGGCCACAGCGGGGTTGATCTCGATGATCGGGCCGCCGCTGTCCTTCGTCAGTACCAGCACCGTGTCGGTATTGAATTTCGTCAGCAATCGCACGATCGCGGTCGCCTTGGCGGGCATCTGGTCGACGAGGTCGAAAGCCTCGGTCAACGAATCGAGCTGATGCAGGTTCTGGTCGCCCACCGCCCGCGCGAGGTCTCCTCGGGAGTAAATGGGGCTGGTATCCCGCACTCCGGTGGGAATGGTGACGACCTGTCGTCCGTAGCGGTCGTTGACCACCTGGAATGCCAGTCGCGCCTCTTCTGGCTGGATGATTAATTCGGCACGCTCACCAGGTGGCGTTCCGCGCAGAGCGGACGGATCGGTGTGCCTCGGTGCGAGTGCCCGGCCGGTGCGGTCGCGCTCGGCGCGCAGGTCGTCGCGCCGACGCGTCAGCTCGGCGACGGCGGCGGGGGAAAGGTCCGGGTCGGCGAGCCGATGCTCCAAGCCGAGGACCGCCAGCTCCAGTGTGAGCCAACGGTGGGCGAGTGCGTCGAGTCGAGCTTTGTCGGCGGCCAGCCGCTCGTGCTCGGGCGTCCCCGGTTGGGAGTCTCCGAGCTGGACATACGCGGCCAGTCGTTCTCGGGGTACATCGGTTTGCGGTGGACCGTCTTGTGCCGCGAACTCGGCCGGTCCAGCCTCCACATCGTTCTGCTGGGGCGGGCCCAACGCTGTTTGCATCTGGGTAACCCGGGTGTCGGCTGAGTGATAGCGGTTCACCGCTTCGGTCGCCATCCGGATCTGCGTGGACAGGTCCGGATAGACCTGCCTGCTCGCCGCGTTGTTCGCGTCCATCAACGCGGCCAGCCACTCCTTCGCGGCATCGAAGTGGTGGACCAGCAGCGTGAGGCGTTCTCGGGGAACGGTCGTATTCGTCTGCCGCATCGCGGCCACCAATTCATCGAGGTGGCCGAGCATGTGCTGCAACTTCCGATTACGTGCCCTGTCCGCGTCCGTCGCCGCGGTGTCTTCGGTGGCGGCATCGAGTTCGGCCGCGATGCCTTCGCGCACCAGCCGGAGCGCGTCCAGGTCGACAGTGGCCAGTAGGCTGAAGAAACCGAGACTCGGCCGGGCCTCCGTCGGCGCGTCGCGCAACTCGGCCAACACTTGCTCGACCCGTTCGTCAGCCGCTCGGTGACGGTTCACGGCCTCCACCGCAAGCCGCTTCTGGTCTTCGACGCCCGGGTACACCTGGCCGTCGGTGGCATGGTGCGCGTCCATCAAGGCCGCCAGCCATTCCGCGGCGGCATGGAAATGGTGGACCAGCGGACGGAGTCGATCCGATGCGACGGTCTCTTCCGTTCGACCCAGCACCGCACGCAGCTCGTCGAGGTGCCCGAGCATGTCGTCCAGTCTCCGGAAGCGGGCCACGTCGGCAGGTTCCGCGGCCACACCCGTATCGAGGATGGCGGCATCACGTTCGGCCGCGACGCCCTCGCGAACCAACTCCAGCAGTCCGGGATCGACGGAGGCGAGCAACTGCTGCACCAAGGATTCGTCCGATTGAGCAGTCGCATCCACAGGTGTATCAGGAGGGTTCGTAGCTGAATGGGATTCGCGACCCTCCTCAGTCGTGTGAACTGGTAGTGCGGGAGCTGATCGAAATTCTGCTCTTTTGACAGCGGTTATTTCGTACCAGTCGTCTGGACGCTCCGATGAGAAAATATCTTCCTTGCCGATTCGGAATTCGATCTGTCCGAACCCCGCTTCTTCGAGTCTGTGGATGGTGGCGCCGCGGGCCGACGCATGTGTCATGTTCCTGATGCCCGGGCTCATCATCAGCTTGCCGCCAGGTTTCAGGACCCGGTTTACTTCGGTCATCGCGCCGGGCGACTCCAGGAGCACCGCCATCGGTGCCCGTTCCAGATAGACGACGTCGAAAACAGAATCCGGGATGGCGGACAGATCACGGACATCCGCGACGATATCCGGCTGGACCTGTGCAGCGATATTGACGAAAACCTCGCCGGGCTCGGCCAGCCGATAGGTGTGACCGCCGCCGACCACGAGCCGTGCCTCGACACCGGATCCCTGGATATCGCTCAGTAGTGCGGGAAGATCGGATGCGGGTTCGCTCCGAAGCCGATCCCGGCTACCCTTCCCGTCCGCATCGGTGTGCGCGGCGCCTTCTGGTCCATGCTCCGCGTAGCGGTTGTCCATGTCCCGGATCTGGCGCATTTCTCGGACACGCTGCGCCCGGAGGTCTTCGTGCCCGTCCGCGTCTTCCGGTGGCAGTCCCGCCTGTTCCCGGACCATGCGCACCAGTTGCTCTCGACGATCGCCGACATCGGCTCGGCTGCGCTGGTCGGCCGCAGGATCGGGGGCAGACGGCGAGAGCTCCGAGTGAGCGGTGCCCTCGTTTGTGTCGGCTGGCGCAGTGGCCGACGGTTCGTGCTCAGCGGCGGCCCGGGCAGGCGGTACGGCCGAATAGTCGCGGCCCAGCGGATCGTCCTCGTTGTGATGGAAGACGCGGTGGTCGAGCCCGACTCTGCGTCCGATGCGCTGGTTGCGGGCGGGGCGATCGAATATCGCATTCGGATCGACGTCGTCGTAGAAATACAGTGGTGCGTCGGGGGACGGCGCACCACCGCCTTGGGCCTGCCGATCCGGCGGGGATACCTCCCGGTCGTCGCGCTGCTCGGGCTCGGTGCTCTCCGCTGTCTCGCTGGTGGATGCACGCTCTTCGGGCTCGTCCTGGTCGGCTGGGTCGGGCCGGTCGAATACCGCACGCAGCACGCCGCTCGCCTGCTGGAGTATCCCACCTGCGTCGGCGATACCTATGCCCAACTCCTCGGCGGCGTCGGGCAGCGGAACTTCTTGAAGGAAGACCAGTTCGACCAGACGTTCAGCAGTACTCGGATTCGGGAGATCAGCTAGAGCCGAACGAATCACATTCGAGAACTCGCTGTCGATGGTGGCGAGCGTAGGGTCGGGCTCGCCCGCTGTGCCCGGATCCGTATCGCGGTCGGCGATATCGAGGGACCGATCTTCTCCCTTCTCCGATGCATTGAAGGACGTGGTTTTCCCGTGAATTATCTGCTGTGCGAAGGAGACTTCGGCGGGTGTCAGATCGAGTGCGCGTGCGATTTCGCCCTTCTCGGGCATGTACCCTGGATTGCCTTCGCTTCGTTTGTTGACATAGGTATAGACCCTGATCACCTGCAGACGTGTCGGTCTGTCGAGGTTCGGGAATCTCGATTCGAAGTACGCACTCAGCATCGCCCCGCGAGCCGAACGCCAGGCATGGGCAGCGAATGGAGGTCCGCCCGGTACATGGTTAGTGATCGCGCCCCGAATAGCGAGGCGGAAGCGTTGCGTGAGGTCTTCTCTGGATTCGGGTAATGTCCGCCAGCGATGAGCGGCGGCGTGTGCGATCCAGTCGTATTGCTCCCAAATTCGGTTGCGAATGGCCAATTCTTCCGCTGAGCCCGGCGCAGTATCGATGAGATCCCAGAAAATAGACTCATCCGCTCGGTCTTCGAGTGATTCGCCAGGTCGATGTTCAGGCTGAATGAATATCTCGATCGCGGATCGCGTAATTTCCCAGGGAATATTGGTCGCGAAACGGAATCTCCGCACGAAGTCGAGCGTGACTGTTCCGCCGTTCTCCACTGACGACACGGTCCAAGTGGTGCGGCCTACGCGCTGAGCAAGTTCGGACCGAGAGAGTTCGCGGAAGATGCGAACCGCCTTGACCCAGTCCCCGATCGCCGGGTAGTCGCCTGGAAGCGGAGTTGTTTCTCTGAAGTAATCTACAGCGCGGGTTTCGAACCGCGTCAGGGCTGTTCGAACGACGTCGTAAGGGATTCCGAGAGCGTCCACTATCTCGCGCAGTAACTTGATCCCGACTGGGCGATCGCTATCCTCTGTCATCCACACTAGAATGCGGGGGCGCTCGATGCTGTCGGCGAGCTCTTGTACGCTCCATCCACGGCGTTGTCGAATTTCCTTGATCCATTCGCCCAACGTCCGGAATTCTGGGTCGTCCGGGTTGGGAATGGTGAAACTTTGCTCGGCGGATCGGAGGGCTTCTTCAGAGATTCCCACGGCTGCACCGAAGGCCCGCAGGAATTCGGCAGTGATGGGTCCGCCGTTTTCTGCTCGCCAGACCGTCGACTCACCGCGAGCCATGTGCCGGGCAAGCTCTTCCTGACTCCAACCCCGGCGCTGGCGGTTGGCCTTCAGCCAGTCACCCAGCGACCGGTATTCGGGGTTGGTCGGGTCTGGAGCCGAGTCGCTGAAATGGTGCTCGAGCCGAGGAATGAAGCGCTGAACAGCGGACAACAGCGTGGCGTCGGAGATGGCGAGGGCTGTGCCGACAGACCGCAAGTGGTCGGGCGTGACTTGTCTACGGCCGTCCTCCGCGCTCATTACCGTGAAAACAGATCGATCTGCCCGATCGGCGAGTTCTTGCTGAGTCCATTCATGGTGTGTGCGGACGGCCTCGAGCCAGTCTCCTATCGACTGGAATGCGGAGTCGGCCGGGTCTGGGACAGGTTCGCGGAAATGATCCGCCAGCCTGGGTACGAAGCGTAGGACAGCGGACAGAATCGTGGGTTCCGGTATGCCGAGCCCCTCCCGGAATGCGCCCAGATAATCTGCTGTGACGCGGCGTCCGCTTTCGGCGTTCCGAACGGCACCGAGGCTCCGTCCGATACGCTCGGTGAGCTGCTGCTGAGTCAGCTCACGATGATGACGAATAGCGGTGAGCCAGTCGCTGATCGACTGGTATTCGAGATCGGCCGGGTCGGGGGCGGTGAAGTATTGCTCGACATACTGCAGCGTTTCGTCCGGTATGCCGAGCGTCTCGCCGAATGCCCGTCGATAATGTGAGGTGACGCTTCCGCCGTTCTCCACGGTTGTGACAGTTCCGCGATCGACGTTCATACGCTCGGCGAGCTGGACCACGGACAGGTTATGGCGCATGCGGTTGGCTCTGTACCAGTCGCCGATCGTCCGGTATCTGGGATCGGCCGGGGTCGGAGTCGATTCGAGGAAATGATCGGCGAGTTCGGGCGTGAAGTGCTGGACAGCGGAACGCAGGTCGTTGTCGGATATGCCGAGGGCTTCACTGACGGCCCGGAGGTAATCGGAGGTGACGCTACCGCCGTTCTCTGTTCGCACCACGTTGCTTTGAGCGCCATTCAGGCGGTCGGCCAATTGTTGGAGAGTGAGATTGCGGTACTGGCGGTAAGCCTTGAGCCAGTCTCCGATCGACTGGAGCATCGGGTCGGTCAGGTCGGGGGGCGATATGCCCAGACGCTGTGCCATGTGGGGTTCGAACCGTTGAACGGCCACCAGCAGAGTGCTTTCAGGTACGTCGAGGGCGTCTCCGAGGTCGCGCAGGAGACTGGGCGTGATGCGCCGCCCGTTTTCGGCATTGCGCGGAGCCTCCCTGTTGCGGCCCATGAGATCGGCGACTTCTTCTCGAGTCAGCCCCCGATGCTCCCGGACGGCCTTGAGCCAGTCTCCTATCGACTCGAACTGTGCCTCGGTCGGGTCCGGAACAGGCTCGGTCTGTCCCTTCTCGGCCTGTGTTTCACGTCCATGTGTGGACTCGGTCGCGACCGGCACTTCGGATTCCGCCGTGCTGGCTTGTTCGGTGGCCTGCTCATCCTGGAGGAAGCTTTCGCTTGGGAGTCGACTATTCGCGGGATCGCCGATTTGATCGTCGGGGGTCGCTGGAGGGTCGCTTTCCGCGTCGGGCGTCTGATCGCCGTCCGTGTGGGCCGGCGCGGTCGCGCTCTCGGTTGTGGTTTCGGAGCCTGGGGCACCGGGGCGCCCTCCGTTCGGTGAGTTGTCCGCCTCAATGGAATCGAGGTCGTCACCGCGTGGCCCATGCAGCTCGAACCAGGTGGATTTGCCGTTCTCGTGCGTGGTGGCCCCGTGGGCGTCCGACATCATGGCGACGAACTCGCCGCCGCGGCCACGTTCGGCATCCCAGTCCGGCATGCCGGTTCGCTCCGGAACGACTGTGCTGTCGTCGGTGACGGTGAATCGGGTTTTGCGGGTGTCGTCGGTATCCGTTGCCGTGGCGACGACCGCGACCTTGCCCTCGGTCCACCGCAGGGCATTCGCCACCATCTCCGAAATCAGCAGTTCCGCGGTTTCGATCTGGACTTCGGTGAGCCAGGGGAGCTTCTGCGGCAGCGACCTCACCCATCGCCGGGTCTTCGCGGCGGGGGCGACTCGCGGGCCTTCGTCACCGATCTCGCCGATCGCTTCGCCGACATCGCGGACGACGAACTCCTCGTGGGCCAGCGGTGCGGACGGCTGGTTGCGCGGCTTCGGCTTCGGCTGCGGCGTCGGCTTCGGGACCGGCGCCGGTGGCTCGGGTGACGGCTGTGGCGGTTCGGGTGGGGGCGGGGGTGGTTGTTGTTTGCGCGTACGTTTGCGCCGTTTGGGTTCGTCTGGATCGGCACCCATTCGGGTGACCAGGCGCTTCCGCTCCGTCTTCTTCGGCGGTGGGGCAGGTTGCAGGTGTGGGACTCCGCCGACGGCCGGCAGGCGGCTGGGGTCGTCGCTGTATTCGAGAGAATGCGGGTTCAGTTGCGGGGTAGCGGGTTTCTGGGGCGCACCGGGGACGTCGGGGCTCGGTTCGGTCGCGTACCGGGATGGCATCGAGAGTGAGTCGGGCGTTTTGCCGAGCCCGGCGTCCAGATTCGTTTCCGGCGCGGCCATATGGCGATCCGACAGGGGGTTGGTGATATCCGGAGCGCGCGGTGAGGTGGGACCAGGGGTGTTCTCGGGGTCGTCGGGGTTTTGGACGAGGCGCCCCAAGCCGACGGAATCGTTGGGCAGGGGAGTCAAAGAGGGGGTGTGCGGTATGACGGGTATCGCGTCGGCGGGTGGTTCGTCCTCCAGCGGGTAGGAGACGCCGGGGATGACTACGTAATCCCCGGCGGGCTTCTTCTGGACACTGTGTTCCCGCGGGTCCTGTTGGACGCTGTGCTCCCGGGGGTCCTTTTGGATGTTGTGTTCCCGGGGGTCGTCCACGACGGTGCCCGGTGGGGTGGGGAACTCCTCTGGATCGGCGTCGGGTTCGTCGTCGCCCGGTCGGCCGGTTGCGGCCGCCGGGGCTGCCGCGGCGGAGTGGGGAGTTTCTCCGGGATCGGTCGGCAGGAACCCCGTTGGCGAAGTCGATGCTGTCGGCGAGTTCCGAGCGACAGAGTTTCCCAGATCCGCTGACGGAAATCCTGCCGCTGCCGCCGATGCCGTCGGCGCGTTCGTGTGGGCGGTAGGGCTGTTGGCATTCGGTGTGTGGCCCGCCAGTGGTGCCGCGAGCGGGCTGGTGCCGCCCGAACTGCGCGTGCCGCTGGACGTTGTCGGCCCAACAGACGGTCTCGGCTCGCCGGTGTGCGAGGTATTGCTTGCCGCCGGGGCGCCGGCTGCCTGGGATGCGGTCGACGGGGGAACGGGGTTTCGCGGCTCGGGCGTGGCGGAGGCATACCCTGCGGGGTCGGTGTTCGGTGGCGGAGCACTGGCCTGCGCGACCGGATTCTGCGTATCGGAACCAACAGGTGTCGCGGGCGCGGCATCCGGAACGGACGGTGCGTGCCCCGCCACGGCGTCTTCCGTTCCGGTGTGCGTCGAGGGCGGTGGTGTGGTGTCCGCGGCCGGTATCGGCGCTTCCACCGATGGTGCGGTGGTACCCGCACTCGCTGGCAGTGAAGTCTGAGCCAGCTCCGCTTCCAGCTTGGCGATCTCCGCGTCGAAATCGACCCTGTGCAGAGGCTGTCCCTCGTGGGTGGTCGCGCCCTCGTCCAGTGTGCCACCGGCCGGTCGGGGCCCCGCCATGTCCGGGGAGGCGTTGCCCGCGGTCTGTTCCGGCGCGACCAAGTACATCTCTCCGGCAGGTCCGTGTTCGACCATGAGTGGGCTCGCGTAAGAACTGCTGCCGTCGTCGAGAAGGACTTCCGTGCCCGGCCGGGTAGCGGACCCTTCGGCGGTCACATTCATTCCCCGCTGCTCCGGGCGCACCTGAGGATCGCTGATCTGTGCCTGACGGGTCGGCATCGGTGTGGCCGAACCGCCTTCGGGATGGGCGGCCACGGCGACACCGCCTCGTGCGGTCTCGGTCATGTTCCAGCCGGACCATCCGGTGCCGCCACCGCGCGACGACGAAGGCGACGACCCTCCCGACGGGTAGTCGGGCGTGCTCCTAGGTGCGATTCCGCCGCCGCCGTCCAGCGACTGGCCAGGGCCCTCGCCGCGTAGGATTCGGGCGATGGCGTCGTCGACCATGTCGCGGAGGATCTGATCGCCCTCCGCCATCCTCGCCTCGGACAGGTTCTCGGGCCGGTCCATCGAACCATCGCCGGACTCGGGACGCCTCGCTCGCGGTGCGTCCACGTCACTGGTGGTGGACGTGGACTCGGGCGTCGCCGTCTGTGTTTGCGGCGGACGACCATCCCCGGGCGCGGAAATTCTGGCCGATGGCGCCGCGTCGGGGGGCGGCCCCGAATCGAGAGAGGGCACCGGTTCGATCGAACTCGCGTTCGCCCCGGCCCGCCCGGCGCGCACCCCCGCCCCGATTCCGCCGACGAGGCCGGAGCCGAAACCCGTCCACACCATGGTGGCCAGGTCCTTGCCGCGCAGGTCGCCGCCCGTCAAACCCCACGCGGTCAGCCCACCCGCCAGACCACCGGCCATACCGCCCACGCCGCCGGCCGCCACGGTGCCCAGCACACGCCCGCCCGCTTTGATCGCCAACGGCGCGACGCGACGACCGACCTCGACACCGACCAGACCACCGACGGCACCGGCGGCGGCTCCGATCCCGACCTTCTGCCAATCCACCTTCTCCCGGTGGCCCTGCGCGATCTGGACACGTTGGGCGACATAGGGCACTCCGCCGCCGACCACCGTCCCGAAGAACACACCCTTCGTAGCCAGCATCAGCCGCGGGTGCTCCGCGACGAACCGCGCGACCCTGCCCAATATGGTCAAAACCAGATCGCGCTGCGCGAGTTCCATCCCCACCCTGGCCTCGGCGCGATCGGAGATCGCCTTCACGATGCTGCCGGGCGGCGGCATGGCCATGTCGATGATCCACTGCGCCAGCAGCGCTGCTGCAATGCCGATCAGGACGTACTGCCCGTACTCGGTATCCGTGGCGTTGGCATACAGCTTCCGGGCCATCGAGTTGTTGAACTCGATCTGCGCCTCTACCTGGTCGAGGATCTTGCGGTACTGCTTCTGTATTTCCGTACCGGTCTCGCCCTCGACCGCCTCGTCCAACCGCTCCAACGCCGCGCGGAGCCGATGCGCCACTGGCACCAGCGCGTTCGCCGCGTCCGACCAGGCGTCGGCGTCGCGCCGCATCGCCTCCGGGTCCCCCTCCGGAAAGTGCCCCAACACCATGTCGGTCAGCCAGTCGGGGAAATAATCCGGGATCTGCACCATCAGGCGCTCGATCGTCCGCGGGCGTGCTCGATGACCAACCGATGCAGTACTTTCGCGGGCCCGCAGGCGCGGCTGCCACGCAGTTCGACTTCGGTGAACCCTTCCACCACCGCCGCACCAGGGTCGAAAAGGTCACCGCAGAAGCACGCGCGGATCAGCTGGGCGCGCCACTGCCGGTAACCGCGCACGATCGCGGCCAGCGTGTCGCCGCGATCCCACGGCCCGCTGATGCGCCGGTACTCCATGAGCAGCGACCGGTGCGCCGACTGCCGCACATGCAGCCCGGCCCCCGCCTCGAGTATCCGGCCCAGGTCGCGAACGATCGTCGAATACATCGGCCGGTCCACGGACCCGGCCACCCGCTCACCCGAGCCAGCCGCGGCCTCCACCCTTTCGGCGAGCAGTACGGGGTTCGCCACCGCGACCCGGTCCAGCAGAATCCACCCGCCGGTGACCACGTCCGCTGTGCCGTCGGGCACGCGACTCGGCACCACACGCGACACCGTGCCATCCCGCAGGTCGGTGATCTCGATCCCGCCCGGCCGAATGAAAGGATATTTGCCGAGGATGCCGTCGACGGCCGCCGAGATCTCGTCGACCGTAGGTTTCGACACACCGGAGTCTTCGAATCCGGCGATCCGGAGGCCGTGGCGAGCGGCCAGCGCCCGCGCGGCGGCCACGGCATCCGGGTCCGTCCGTACCCGGGAGTGCTTCGCTTCCGCCGGTGCCGGTTTCGGCTTGCGCGCTTTCGGGTCCTTGCCGGGTTTCGCCGCGTCGGGCCTCGGCCCCTTGCGGCGTGGCGGGAAGGCCTGATTCTGTGCCGGACCGCCCGGGCTGCGCGACCACGGCGTGCCGGATGTGTTTCGCATCCATGGCGAATCAGCGGGCGGCCTCGTCCATCGGGTCTCCGGCGTACGCGGGACGGCCGCGGGTCCGGACGCGCCGGGCTTGGATGTCGCCGCAGGGGATGGTTCGGCGGCGGCAGGTGTGGCAGTGGCCGGTGATGTAGGGTTGCGCGCGGCGTCTCGCGCCGTTGGCGTCGCCCGGTCCTGGACGGAAGGCGGCGAGGGGAAGTTGGCGGACGGCTCCTGCCCGGACGAGTCGGGAGTACCGGCCGGGCCGTAGTCGCCGGGGTTCGTCGAGCCGGGCGCGATCGGGTTGCTGGTCGGTTGATAGCCGGGCTGTCCTGTTCCATGTGCGGCAGTAGGGCCACTCGCCGTAGCGGTAGGGTTGTCGACCTGGGTGGCGGGGTTGTCGGCTTGGGGGGTGGGATTGTCAGCCGAGGTGGGCACAGTGGTGTCGCCGGCGGATCCCGGCTCGGTGTTCGGCGTGGAGCCGGACTGCGACGGCACCGGACTAAGCGACTGCGGCTGGCCGTAAGGAGTGTTGCTGACCGGCATGGAGTCGAACGGGTTCTGCTCGCGGAGCCGG
This sequence comes from Nocardia sp. NPDC051911, assembly GCF_040681035.1. Lineage (NCBI taxonomy): Bacteria > Bacillati > Actinomycetota > Actinomycetes > Mycobacteriales > Nocardiaceae > Nocardia > Nocardia sp. NPDC051911. Next base: position 58,440 of record NZ_JBFAXY010000023.1, on the reverse strand, counting down.
GAGCCGCTGTTGTGGTCCTGGTCGTGCAGCGCCTCGCCCGCCTCGGCGACGCTGCTGCTCATCCCGTGCAGATTGTGGACCAGGTTCTCGAAGCCGGTGATCCCTTTTTCGGACGCCGGCTCGTAGCTGTCGCCGAAGGCCCGGCCCGGCTCGTCGTCGCCCCAGCATTTGCCCTCGGCGGCGAGTCTTTCCTTCAGGCGCGCCAGTTCTCCTTGCGCGGTGTCGGCGATGGCGGCCAGTTCAGGAGTGATGGCTCGGAGCAGGTCCGTGTCCACCCGCAACGATTGAGCCATGCCCCGGTAAACCCTTCACCCGCGTCAACGACACCGAGAGAGAACATTGTCCGCCAGGATCGTTCCGGCCCCGTGTGCTCTGTTCCCGAAGTTGGGAAGGAACCTTCGCCCTCGTCGCATCGTGGTCCATCGACGGTGGGACTCCGCACGGTGGTCGGCTCGAGTCGAGCGTGCGCCGCGCGGACCCGCGCGCACCGTCCTGACGCCGGTGCACCGATCGGTAGTGTGCCATCGTCGTGCCGGACCGAGGCCACGCCGGGTCGCGATCAGGCGGGCAGGGGCGTGTGATCGCGACAGCTGGGCGCATTGTCGCGTTCGGTGATGCGGACGTACAGCCGGAGCAGCACCTCACGCAAGGTGATGCCGAGGTCGTCGGCGTGCATGGCGGCCAACTCGAGCGCGAGGTCGCTGGCGAGTGTGCGGGGATCGCTGAGCATTTCGTCGAGCACCATCCCGCTGACGGCTTGCTCGCGGGTAAGAGTGACTGTCGGCAGCCAGCTGAGTTCCCAACCTGTGTCAGAGGAATAGGGGAGCAGCCGCGCCGTTTCCGGGGTGATATCGCTGGTGATGATCGAATCGGTGATGTCGAGTGCCATGATCCGCTCTCATTCACTCTGTTCGGTATGACGCGGGACCCGCCGGGCTCGCCCGGAGTGCGGTGACCCGCGCTCGGCCACGGCTCGAACATGATGACTTCGTCCGTGCCGGAATTACTCGGTGCACTAATGCTCAGGGAAGGCGCGAGCGTCGAAGGCGGCGTTGTCATGTAAGGCCACGGATGCGGCCGGCTCGGCTGGGCTCGCACGGTAACGAGGTATCCGTATCCGGCACCTCCTCGAGTTATCGAGCCACCGAGCGCGGCAGGTCGGAAAACCCCTGCGGCGAAGTCGAATTGCGATGGCTTCGAGACCAAGGCTAGGTAGTGACACCCCATGCTGTCAACGAAGCTTTAGCGCTTCGTGACGATATCTTATGAGCATTTCTGCTCGACAATAGTCATGCCGCTCAGAACATGTCGCTGGTCGGCGGAAGTTGCGCTATCCGCTACCTGGTGGAGTCCGAAAAGCGTGTTTGTGAGCGTCTTCGATCCTGCGGCGGCGGGACATTGATCATCCAGCTGGATTGCTGGTTGACAACGAAATTCGGCGAACGCGATACATCCGCCGCCACTTGACACTTGACGACTAAAATGTCGCATCGTGATACTCCGTGAGCATGCGTATGCAAGGCGCAGAATGGGAGGCGCGGAATGGCTGACTCGGGCTCGGACGAGCAGGTCGGCAACCTGGTCCGCAGGCTACGACTGGAGCGCGGTTACACCCAAGCGTCGCTCGCCACCAGAGCGGGCTGCTCCCGCAGCCTGATTCAGCAGATCGAGAACGGCAGCAGGATTCCGCCGCTGGCGCTGCGCGAACGTCTGAGTCTGGCGCTCGGCGCGGAGTTGCCGACCGATGGCAGCGCCGATCCCGCGACCGATCCGACCAGCAGCGCCTACTACGACCTGCGGATGCGATTCAACGTCCTGCTCGGCAAGGACCCTCAATTGGTCTCGCGCGCACTGAGTATCGCGCAGAGCCTGATCGATGCCTCCGGAGCGCGGGCGGAGATCGAGCCGCTGCGCCTGGTCGCCGATCGGCAATTGGAGCGCGCCGAGGAGATCCTCGCGCAGATTCCCTCGCGCAGCGCGACGGTATGGGAATGGAATACCGTCACCGACTGGCTGACGATCCTGGAGCAGGCCACCACGTCGGTGCGCGCGATTCACACCGCGGACCTGGGCACGATCGGCGGCGACGTCGGCGACGACTATCACGCGGCGATTCTGCGCCTGGCCGACACGACCCATCCACCGAAGATCGATGTACGGCGGATGTATGTGCTCGACGACATCTCGGACGTCTGGCCCTACGACGACAAACTGTGGAAGCAAGCCCGATCGGGCGTGGAAAGCGTGCTGGTCAAGCGCGAATATGCGCGCAACGCGCAGAGCATGCTCGTAGTCGATGATCGCTACGTCGCGGTGGGCGAGTACGACTACTCGCGTCAGGCTCGGGTCGCGACGCGCTTCTCCGCGCTGAAGCACGATGTCGCGTTCGCGGTCCGGCGGTTCGAGAAACTCTACGACCTCCGGCGCGCCGGTTCGGCCATCGTGGTGGACCAGATCGTCGCGCAGCCGCCGCTGGCGGAGTTCGAACGACTCACCGAGGGCAACTGCCGCAGCCTGTTCCGCGCCGCACTCCAGGAGAAATGGAACACCATGCCCGCACCGGGAGACTCTTCAGAAGGCGAGGTTCCGTGACTCAGAGCCAGGTGCTCACCGATCCGCTCGCCGACCTGGCGAGGCTGACCAATCGCTCCGAGGCCAGGAAACGTGAAGTGCGCGGCCACCTTTCGAGAGACACCTGGTTCGCCGGGACCGGTGGCCGCCGCTACTCGGGCGTCATCGACGCCTACCACGGCGAAACCGGCCGGGCTCCGGACGCGCATGCGGTCGCGGCGCTGGACCGGGCATGGCGCGAAAGCCTGCACATCGCACCCCCGGCGGACTACCTCGACGGCAGGCTCTACGACAAGCGGCAGCCGCTGATTCTGCGGGAACTCGCGGCCCGCAAGCTGTTCGAGCGCCTGTCGCATCCGGTGGAAGGGGTGCCCGGCGTCCGGGTGCGCCCGGAGGAGGTGATCGTCTGCCCGTACTCGAGCACGATGTTGCTCGAGGAGGCGGTGGCCACCCTCGCCAGGCCGGGCGGGGTGATCGTGTGCCCGGAGGGCTTCTACAAGAGTTCCAGCATCCACGTGGAGAAATTCGGCTTGCGAGTCGTCTCGTGCCCGGTGGCTCCGGACGACGCGTTCAAGATCGATCCGGCACGGCTGGCCCGCTGCCTCGCGGAACTGCGGGCGACGGGCGAACTGTGCGGCGTGCTGCTCACGCTGCCGGGCAACCCCGTCGTCGCGGATTACACGGCCACGGAGCTGGCGGAACTCGGGCGGGTGCTGCTCGACTGCGGTGTTCCGGTGATCTGCGACATGGCCTTCGACCGGCTGGTGGCCTCGCACATCCCGATCGCGGCACTGCACGTGGAGACCGAGCAGGGCATCCGGCGGCTGTACGACGTGGTGCTGACCATCACGGGGAACTCGAAGGGCTACAACGCCTTCGGCCCGTGCAAAATGGGTGCCGCCTGCACCGGCGACGGCGCGTGGCTGGCGCGGATCAGGGAACGGCTCACGATTTCGTTCCAGCGCGAGACCACCCATCTGGCCCGCGCCATCCTGGAGCACACCTCTGAGGACTATTTCGACCGCAATCACGTGCTGATGCGCGCGCAGATCGATCGGACATGCGGCCGGATCGCCGCGATCAACACCCGGCTGGGAACCGACGTGCTGCGACCGTTGGGCAACCCGGAAGGCATGTTCGTCTCGGTGGTTTTCGACCCCGCGCTGCTCGACAAGGCGGGTGTGCACACGAGTGCGCAGGTGGAGGACCTGTTGCTCGCCGTGGCCGGCGTCGACAGCGTCGCGCTGGACCGGACCGGCTCGCTGCGTCCCGGTGTCCGGTTGAACGTCCTCGCTCCACGTAAGGCGCCGCGACACGAGTCGCCCGCTTTGATCGAGGAACTGTTCGACCGGCTGGAGCAATTGATTCGCGACATCGTCGGCGGGCTCACCTATCGCGACGCGCTCGCCGATCGCGGCCTGACCGCTCTGGTGGCGGAGCCCGGGGCCGCGCGATGATCGTCGGAGTGCTGCGCGAGACCGCGTCGCGGGAGACTCGCGTGGCGCTCACCCCGGACGAGGTGCGCACGCTGTCGGCAGCGGGACTCCGCGTTCTCGTGCAGGAAGGCGCGGGACAAGGCGCGGGTTTCGCGGACGAGGACTACAGCGCGTCCGGGGCGGTCGTCCTCGAGGATCGCGCGGCGGTGTTCGAGCGCGCGGGCATCGTCGTCTGGGTGAAACCGCCCGCGTTCGAACTCGACTCGATGCCGCTGCGCGCGGGGACGACGCTGCTCGGCTTCCAGGATCCGCACCACCGGCGCGACGAGATCGACCGGTTGCGCCGCCGCGGCATCGAATCGGTCGCCTTCGACGCGGTGCCACGCGACGACACGACCACCGAGTTCGACGCGCTGTCCACCATGAGCCGGATCGCGGGCGCGGTGGGTTACGCCGAAGGCAGGCGGCTGCTCGCTCCCGGGCGGCTGGCCGGCCCGGTCCGTGCCTTCGTGCTGGGGTGCGGGGCCGCCGGTCTCGCCGCCATCGCGGCCGCGCGCACGTTCGGCGACGAGCGGCCGACGGCGGTCGGCAACCGCATCGAACAACGAGTGGCCGCGATCGGGGCGGGCGCGGGGAAATTCGTGCCGAACCGGGACGACAACGCGGCACTGCTGGACACGCTCGCCGCGACGCCGCCCGATCTGGTCGTCTGCACGGCCGTGCACCGCGGATCCCCGGCGCCTCGCCTGCTCGGACCGGCGGCGCTGGACCTGCTCGGCTCGGGAACCGTGATCGTCGACCTGGTGGCCAAGGCGGGCGGCAACTGCGTCGCGACCGTGCCGGACAAGACGGTCACCCTGCCCAACGGCGTCGTCGTCACGCATCGCTCCAACTATCCGGCGGATCGGCCGGGCTCGGCCAGCCGTGCGTACGGCGCCGCGACGGCGGCGATGGTGCTGCGAATAGCCGGGGAGCGCGGCGAAGTCCCTTGACGCTCGATGAGAACGTGTTCTAATTTTTGGCATGCGCAGATTTGACGGCCGCCGCGTGGTGGTGACGGGAGCGGGATCCGGCATCGGTCAGGGCATCGCCCTGCGGCTGCTGGACGAGGGGGCGCAGTTGGTCGCCGCCGACATCGACGCGGCGGGCCTGGCGGCCACCGCGGAGAAGGCGGGCGACGGCGCGGAACGACTGCGAACGGTAGCGGTCGACACCGCCGACCCGGAGTCGGTGCGCACCGCGACCGCAGCGGCGCTGGAGTTCCTCGGTGGACTGGACGTGCTGGTGAACGCGGCGGGCATCCTGCGGCCCGCGCGCACCCACGAGATGCCGCTCGAGGTGTGGGACCAGGTGATCCGGGTGAATCTCACCGGCACCTTCCTCATGACCCAGGCCGCGCTGCCCGCTCTGCTGGACACCGGACGCGGCGTGGTGGTCAACATCTCCTCTACCGCGGCCTTCAGCGCGGCGCCCTACCTCGCCTCCTACGCGGCGTCGAAGGGCGGCGTGAACGCCTTCACACACGCGATCGCCCTGGAGTACGCCAAGCAGGGTTTGCGCGCGGTGAACATCGTTCCGGCAGGCATCACCAGCGGTATCACGACGAAGTCCATCTTGGATCAGCCCGAGGGTTTCGATCCGCAGCTGTTCTCCCGGATGACCGGATGGCTCAACGGGGGAGCGCTGGGCAGCCCGGAGGACATCGCCGGGGTGGTCGCGATGGTCGCCTCCGACGACGGCAAATACATGACCGGCACCGAGATCCGGGTCGATGGCGGCGCGCTGATGTAGTCAGCGGGGCGTCGCCACCAGCAAATGGTGCGGAATCGGCGTGCTCGCGAGCCTCCGTTGCTCGACGGTGCAGCCCGCCTGTTCCAGCGCCGCGACCACCTCCGGGACCGGGCGCAGGGTGAACCCGTACGACGTGAACGGAAGCTTTGCCATCGCGTCCGGATCGCCGATGCCGATCACCAGACGGCCGCCCGGCCGGACCACCCTGGCGAGTTCGGCGCAGGCCGCAGCCAGGTCCGGCACGAAGTACACGGTGTTGACGGTGATCGCGGCATCGAGGCTGTCGTCCGGCAGCGGCAGCGCGGTGAGCGAGCCCTCCACCAGCCGCAGGCGACCGGCATCGATGTCGCTGCCATGACTCGAGCGCGCGCGTGCCAGCATGTCGGCGGAGATCTCCACGCCGTGCACGACGCCTCCCGCGCCGACCCGCTCGAGCAACCGGGAAAGCCCCGCTCCACCACCGAACCCGACGTCGGCCACGGTGCCGCCCGGCGCGACGGCGGCGGCCTCCACCGCCCCCGTAATGGCGGGCTTGTTGCTGCGATTGAGCACGAAGGCGACACCTTTGCCGAGCACGCCGTGGGGATTCCCGAGTTGACCGGCGAGTGTGGACAACAGACGGCCCCGAACCGAGTTCATGCGCGTCATCGTATCGGCCCCCGCTGTCCCGGGGGCGCGGCGAATACCCGAATACTGTTCTCTCCGGTATCCGTTCGGATACCGCGTTGCCCAGCGAAAGAGGACCGCGATGCGTCGGCCGATGACCCTCCTCGCCGCGTGCGTGCTGGCATTGCTGTCCGCTCAGCCCGCGTCGGCGGCCGGGCCATGGGGTCCGCTCGCGCCGCCGAATCCTTTCATCGGGCCGACCGGCACCGCCACCATGCACGGTGACGCGGGGTCCTCGGACGCGACACCGCTCGCCGGTCCGGACGCCCGCGCCGCAGCGATCGGCGCGTACCCGCTGGCCTCGGCGTGCCCCACCCTGCTGGAGGGATCGGACCGACTCGTGGTCGCCCTGTGCACCGCGATCGCGGGACAGACCCCGACGGTGCATTTGCTCGATCCGGCGGCGCCGGGCCTGTTGGCGCCATCGCTCGCCGCGCTGCCGTTGACCAAGGGCAGTCTGCTCGGCGGTGTGTACGCCTACCTCGATCGGGACGACCGTCTGGTGGTCGTGGACGGCACCGACCGGTTGCTCCGGGTGCGGCACGAGCGTGACGCGGCGGGAGCGTGGCGGCTGATCAGCGAAGAGTCCGCCGACCTCGGGTCGGTGATCCCGTCGGGAGACAACGTGACGGGACTCGTTCCGGACTGGTCGGGCAACGTGTGGTTCGCGACCGGCCGGGGAGTGGTCGGATTCGTCACCCCGGCCGGGCTGGTCACCGCGTTGACGCTGCCCGCGGGGGAGCAGGTGGCGAACAGCATCTCGGCGGCTCCGCGTGGACAGGTCGCGGTGGCGACGACGCACGCGCTGTACGAACTGCGCGTCGGCCCGTCCGGCGCTCCGGAGATCGCGTGGCGCGCGGCCTACGACCGGGGATCGGCGCGCAAGCCGGGACAGCTCAGCTGGGGCACCGGGTCGACGCCCACCTACTTCGGTCCCGAGACCGGTGCGGACTATCTGACCATCGTCGACAACGCCGACGGGCAGGTGCATGCCTTGGTATTCCGTTCCGGAACAGGCGAATTGATGTGCACAGTTCCGGTGCTCGGCGAAGGTGGGGCCGGCAGCGAGAATTCACCCGTCGGCATCGGCCGCTCGATCTTCGTGGCGAGCACATACGGCTACCCGTATCCGGCGCTGCCCGAAGGGGCGGGGCCCGCGTCGCCGCCGAACGCTCCTTTTACCGGGGGGATGACGCGAGTCGACGTCTCCGCTGACGGATGCCTCGTGATGTGGGAGAACAAGGTTCGGAGTGCCGCCGTTCCGCGGCTGTCCACCGCCGACGGCGCGCTCTACACGGTCGCTCGCGTCGGTTCCGATCACGCCACGCCCGTGGACGGGTACGCGTTCACCGTTCTCGACCCCGAAACCGGTGCGGTCACCGCATCGCATCCGCTGCCCGGCGCCATCGTCGACGATCCGCTGGAGACCGCACCGTTGATCACACACGACGGCCGTCTGTTGCAAGGCACGGTCACCGGGATACTGCGCGTCGGTTGAGCCCCCTATCACCTTCAAGGTGATTCAGGTCACTTTCGCGGAGTGATTCGAGTCGCGGACTGCCGTCGCGGCGGTCCGGTTCGGGCGTTGGAGTGCGGCATGGCCGTGCGTCGACGGTGACGCGGGTCACTCCAAGTCGGGTGTCACGGCGTCGATTTCGCGCGACTCGACACTCGGTAACGGCAGGTGAGGCGAAGATCACATGCCTCGTTATGGTTGCGGCTCCGGTGCTGAATCGGGCGTGCCGAGTGGGTGAACTGAACCCTTTTCACTCCCTGGTTAATGCGGAGCCTGTCGGGGAACTGTCCGGTCTTCCCGGCGTGCCGCTATGTCTTTACCCGGTTTATTACCGCGTAAACAAACTTCTGGTCTCTTTCCATTGGGCGGTGACCAGCAACTGTCCTTTCGTGCAAATGAACGTGCAGGTGGGAAGGGGTGTCAGCAACCATGGAGGGGTCTATTGAAACGCTCCGCTAACGCCCGAGGCGAGTTCCGATTCATTGCCGTGACGTATTCCCCGTGACTATTCCGGCGGAGTCGCCGGAGCGGTGCCCGGTCGCCGAAATCATGGTCGCCCTAGTCGCATGCGGTTAGCTGGCACGGGGCGAAAAGGTGCTGCCGCAAGGGTTTGCTGGGGTGCTGCTTTATACGCTTGACCTCGACAGGCAGGGTTGCGTAGGGATAACGGTTGTGTAGAGTTGACGGTAACGCTGGCCGCAGCTAGAGCAGCGACTCGCTGCGGCCAGCGGAACTCAAATGGGGGACTTCCGAACCGATCTGGCGCCGCTTAGCTGCCGATTGTCCCAGTCACTTCACCCAGCGTGTGCTGAATGTTGGCTGCGTCACAGTGGTCAGATGATCGCCCGATGACTCGGCACCCGGCTTCGCCTGCTCCGTGACCGCGCGGCGTCCCACCCCGAACACGTACACCAGGAACAACGCCTCGGCAGTGAATCCGATCGCGATGCGAATCGGTGTGGGCAACGGGCTCGGCGTCACGAAACCTTCGATGAAGCCACAGATCAGCAACACTCCCACCAGGCCGAGCGCTACGGTCGCGGTCGCCCGGCCCTGCCTGGCCACCGCCTCCACCCGGCTGAGCCGACCCGGATCGATCAGCGTCCAACCGAGTTTCAGGCCGACGCCGCCCGCGACGAATACCGCGGTCAGCTCCAGCGTGCCGTGCGGAAGGATGAAGCCGAAGAACGAATCCAGCCGCCCCGCATCAGCCATCAGGCCCGCGCTGACACCCAGGTTGAGCGCGTTCATGAACAGCAGGTAGACCGCGGGCAGGATCAAGACGCCGGTGAACAAGGCGATCGCCGTCACCCATGCGTTGTTCGTCCATACCTGCGCGGCGAAGGCCTCCTGCGGATGCTCCGAGTAGTACGTCTCGAACGCGCCGCCCGGCGCGGTGAGGCTCCTTGTGTCCTCGGGAATTCCGAGCACCTCGCGGGCCGAATCGAACCGGTCCACCCAGACTGCCAACCCGGCCGACACCGACAGGAACACCGCGGCGACGCCGACCCACCACGGCCATGCCCGATAGAGCGCCGCCGGGAAACGGTGACTGAAGAACCGTCCGATCTCCTGCCAAGTGTCGGCTCGCGTGCCCAGCACCCGGCCGCGCGCACGTGCCAGCAGCGCGCTCAGCCCGGCGATCAGCTCCGGGTCCGGGCTGTGTGACTGCAGCCGCGCCAGCTGCTGGGAGGTGCGGCGGTAGAGCATGACGAGTTCGTCCGCCTCCGCGCCGGTGAGCTTGCTCCGGGTGGACAGGTAGTCGAGCCGGTCCCACGCCCTGCGGTGCGCCAGGCTGTATGCGTCCACGTCCATTCGGTTGCCTCCCACTCCCGCCGGTCGCAAGAATGCTATCGACATGGCTGAGTTCACCACCGGCGAAGCAGTGGCCCTGGAACTGCCGATCGCCCGCATCCCCACCAGGGCCACCGCGTTCCTGATCGACGTGCTGGCCCAGTGCACGCTCGGGTTCGTGCTGTTGTTCGCGATCGTCACGTTGCTGCTGCCCGCGGGCGTCGACTCGGCCTGGTTGGACGTGGTCGCACTGGTGACCATCGTGACCGTGCTGGTCGGGTACCCCGTGACCTGTGAGACCGCTTGGCGGGGACGAACACTGGGCAAGCTGATGCTCGGGCTGCGGGTGGTGCGCGAGGACGGCGGGCCGATCGATTTCCGGCACGCGCTCACCCGCGGCCTGGCGGGCGCGATCGTCGATTTCTGGATGCTGGGCGGGTTCGGCGCCATCGCGGTGCTCACCTCGATGTGCTCGCCGCATGCGCGGCGGGTCGGTGACGTGCTCGCCGGCACCGTGGTCGTGCACGCGCAGCGCCCGCTGCCGCCGCCCGCGCTCGCGATCGCGCCGCCGTGGCTGACCGGCTGGAGCGCGCAGCTCGAGCTGTCCGGACTACCGGAAGATCTGGCGCTGGCGGTGCGGCAGTACCTGACCCGCTTGCGCACCCTGACGCCCGCGGCGCAACACCGGCTGGGGACGGCGCTCGTTGCCGAGGTGTGCGGCCGGCTGCGCGTCGCGCCACCGGCCGGTTGTCCGCCGTCGCAGATTCTCGGCGCGGTCATCGCCGAACGGCAGCGCCGAGTGCTGCCGTGGCCGCTGTACCCGGTCTTCCCGCCGCGCGCCGGTCAGCCGTTCGCCGCCACGTAGTCGTCGATCTCGCGCAGATAGGCGTCCTGCCGTGCGGGCGTGATCCACGAGGCACGGAAGGAGTTCCGGGCCAACTCGACCACCTGCTCGGTCCCGAGACCACCTTGCTCGGCGAGCGCGAGGTAGTTGTCGGCAACGTAGGCGGCGAAGTACGCGGGGTCGTCGCTGTTGACCGTCACCGTCAGCCCACGGCTCAGTAGACCGACGATCTCCTCGGCTTTCATCTGCGCCGTGACGAAGGAGTTCGACACCGGACAGCAGGTGAGCGCGATCCCCTTGGACCCGGCCAGTTCGACCAGACGGTCGTCCTCCACGATGTTGGTGCCGTGGTCGATGCGGTCGACGGCGATGTCCTCCAGCGCCTGGCGGATGTGCTCGATCGAATCCGGCTGGTCGATGTCGCAGTGCATCGTCAGCAGGAACCCTTCCGCGCGGGCGCGCTCGAAGACGGCGGCGAACTTGCTCGGCGGGTTGCCCCGCTCGTCGGAATCCAGCCCCACACCGAGGATCCAGCTCTTGTACGGCAGCGCTTCCAGCAGCGTCGCCATGGCGTACTCCGCGGAATGGTCGCGCAGGAAGCACAAAATCAGTTCGGCGGATATCCCCAGCTCCCGCCGCGCCCGTGCGATCGCCGACCGGTATCCGCTGATCACCGTGGGGAACGGGACTCCGCGCCCGGTGTGCGCCTGCGGATCGAAGAACAACTCGGCGTGACGCACGCCTTGGCCGTGCGCTCGGCGCAGATAGTCGAAGGCGAGGTCGTGGAAGTCCTCCGGGCGCTGTAGCACGCGCATCGCGGGGTAGTAGACCTGGAGGAATGACGTCAGGTCATGGAATCGGTAGGTCTGCTTGACCTCTTCCACGCTCTTCTCCGGCAGCTCGATGCCGTTGCGCCGGGCGAGGCGGAACTTCAGCTCCGGCTCCAGCGTCCCTTCCAGATGCAGGTGCAGTTCCGCTTTGGGCAATCCGCGGACGAAGGCGGCGAGATCTGAGGCCATGGGGTCATGATCCTCCTCGGCGGGCGCGCGAGGACGCGCTTCGACGAGACCGCGGCGCCCGGCGGAAAAGACTCAAAGGGCTCCGGATTGTTTCAGCTCCAGATATTCGTCCGCCAGGGCCTCCGGCAGTCGTTCCGGAGACGCCGCGACGACCGCGATCCCGGTGCGCCGCAGCGATTCCTGGACCAGCGCGCGTTCGGCGAGCACGGATTCGGCCGCGGCCGCGGCGTACAGGTCGGACAGGTTGTCGCGCCGGGTGGCCGCCGCGGCGACATCGGGGTCGGTCACCGAGACGATGAGCACGCGGTGCCGTTGCGCCAGGACCGGCAGCACGGGCAACAGGTTCTCCTCCACCGCGGCGCCGTCCAAGCTGGTGAACCAGACGACCAGGCTGCGCCTGCGAGTGCGCTGAATGGCCGCTCGCACCAGTCCGGCGCTGTCGGTGTCGACGAGGGCGGGAGTGATTCCGGCCATCGCGTGCATCAACTTCAGCTGGAGACCCTTTCCGCCGACACCTCGGACCTCGGCGCGCGCTCGGCGGTCGAAGGCGAGCAGGTCGACCGAATCCCCCGCGGCGGCGGCGAGACCGCCGAGCAGCAGGGCCGCCTCGATGCTCGCGTCCAAGCGCGTACCGTCACCGACCCGGCCCGCGCTGACCCGGCCGGTGTCCAGCAGCATCAGCACGTGCCGGTTGCGCTCCGGCCGCCAGGTGCGGACCAGGACGTCGGTGGCGCGGGCGGTGGCGCGCCAGTCGATCGCGCGCACGTCGTCACCGGCGACGTACTCGCGGAACGAGTCGAATTCGGTGCCCTGCCCGCGCAGGTTGGCCAGATTGCGGCCGTCGAGGTGCTGCAACCTTTTGACTTTCGACCGCAGCAGCCGTTCGGCGCGGAACGCGGGCAGCGCCCGCACCCGGGCGGGCACGTCCCGCCTCGTCTGCCTGCCCGCCAGTCCGAGCGGGCCGATCAGTCGCACCGTGATCCGGCCCGCGACCCGATCGCCGCGGTAGGTGGGCGTGAGCACGGTGCGGAAACGGACCTTGGTACCAGGGGCGAGATCCAGTACGTGCGCGCCGTTCTCGGCGCGTGCGCTGTCGGGCCAGTCGTCCCACACCGTCCCGCGCAGCCTGCGGGCTCCGGTGTTGACCGCGACGAGTTCCACCTCGGCGGAGCGGCCGAGCCGCACCGTGGTCAATGCCTCGCGGGACAGCGACAGGTCGCGCGCCCGCCCCCCAGCGCCGAGATCGACGAGCAGCCCGGCGGCCAGGACGCAGGTCACCACGACCACGCCGACCACCGAGGGCAGGACCAGGGTGACGAACAGGGCCGCCACGCCTGCCGCGGCGGCCAGCCGACCGGTGACGACCATCGGCTACACCGGGACCGGGACCGAGAGCAGCAGCGACGACAGCACGCCTTCGGCGGTCACACCGTCCAGTTCGGCCTCCGGGCGCAGGTGCAGGCGGTGCCGCAGCACGGCGACGGCGACGATCTTCACATCGTCCGGCGTGACGAACCCGCGCCCGTTGAGCCAGGCGAACGCGCGGGCGGCCGCCATCAGGGCGGTCGCGCCACGGGTCGACGCGCCGTGCTGTACAGCGGGCGAGATGCGGGTGGCCCGGCACACGTCGACGGTGTAGGCGAGCACCTCGGGGCTGATCGTGGTCTGCGCGATCGCGGTGCGGGCGGCGGCGATGTGCGCCGGGCCCGCGACCGGACGCAGTCCCGCGGCGGTGAGGTCGCGCGGATCGAAACCCGAGGCGTGGCGTTGCAGGATGCGGAATTCGTCGTCGCGACCGGGCAGGTGGATGTCCACCTTGAACAGGAACCGGTCCAGCTGCGCCTCCGGCAGCGGATAGGTGCCCTCCTGTTCGATCGGATTCTGGGTGGCGACGACGACGAACGGATCGGGCAGCGGCCGTGGTTTCCCGTCCACCGAGACCTGGCGCTCCTCCATCGACTCGAGCAGGGCCGACTGGGTCTTCGGCGGCGTGCGGTTGATCTCGTCGGCGAGCAGCAGGTTGGTGAACACCGGGCCGTGCCGGAAGGTGAACTCGGCGGAGTGCGGATCGTAGATCTGCGACCCGGTGACGTCGCCGGGCATCAGGTCGGGGGTGAACTGCACCCGCGCGTGCTCCAGGTCCAGCGCCGTGGCCAGCGCCCGCACCAGCAGCGTCTTGGCCACCCCCGGCACGCCTTCGAGCAGGACGTGGCCGCGGCACAGCAGCGCGAGCACCAGGTACATGACCGCGTTGTCGTTGCCGACCACCGCCTTGCCGATCTCGGCGCGCAGAGCATGGAACGCGGCGCTCGCCTGCTCGGCCGTCGGGGTGGTCTCGGTGCTGGTCATTCCATCTCCTGTGGTTCGCGGGCGTTCCCGCGGGCGGTGAGCCGGGCGAGGACCGGGCGAGGGCTTCTCATCCGACCTCCGATTCGATCCATTCGAGCTGAGCGGCGACCACCCGGAGGGTCTCGGGATCGGGAACCGGGCCGAACAGGGCGGCGCCGATCTGGGCCGGGTCGGCGCCGACGCGCGCGGCGATCACGGCGACGATCCGGTCCGGCGGGGTGTCGGCCGTGATGCCGAGAGGGGTGCGGATGCGGCGCAGCGCGGCCGCCCGCAGCTTTCCGGCGACGTGATCGTGATCCTTCGAGCGGCGATACAGCGCGGCCTGGCCGCCGAGCAGTTCGTTCGCGGCCACTTCGACGGGGCGGGGTTCGCGCACCAGAGCGCCCCGTCTGCGGGCACGCCACCACACCACCAGCGCGGCGGCGATCAGGAACTGCACGCCGCCGTAGAAGACCGGTGCGGGCAGCCGGTCCCAGATCGCGTCGTCACCCGCCCCGAAGCCGGGGCGGTCCGGCGGAGGGACGTCGGGCAGATCCGGCGGCGGTTGCGGCGGCGGGGCGGTAGGCGCGATCGGCGCGCCGCAGGACTGCGCGACGCCGTAGACCAGCAGCAACAACGCGGCCGTCGCGGCGAGCACCGCCCAGAACCTGGGATCGCGCACCAGGTTCGGCAGCGGCGGCAGTTTTCGCCTGGTGCGCGGCTCCTGCTCGACCGCCTCGATCTCGACCGGTTCCGGTGCGGGGGGCGGCGCGGACCCGGAGAACCGGTCGGCGTATTCCAGCCTGCGATATTCGTCCTCGGTGGCGCGGCGTCCGCCGTAGACCACCTCGTCGAAGCTTCGTGCGGCGGGCTGGAACTCGGTGGCGGTCTCGAGCGGCAACGCGGTCGTCACGTCGTCGGCGGTCTCCCGCGCGGTCCGCGACCGCCGCACCTCCAGCACACCGCCTTGTTCCAGGCCGCGCAGCACGGCGCGGAAACGTTCCCGCAGGGCGCGGTCGAAATCCCGCTTCGCGGCGGCTGTTTCGGCGGCGGCGCGATGATCGGCGGCGGCGCCGAGCCGCGGGGTGCCGGGCGCGGGGTCGGCCGTTCGCGGCTCCATCGGCACGGGATCGCTCATCGCGCCTCCCGCCTCGGAATGCGAATGTCCAAACCCTCTCTGCGGCAGCGGCGATCGACGTAGCACACCACCCGCGACGAAGCCTCGACCACTTCGCCGAATGCCGTCAGCAGCAGCACCGCCGACGTGGTCAGCACGATCACCGGCCACCGGTGCGTGCCGGAGAAGTCCGAGACGAACAGCGGGATGCCGAGCAGTGGGATGGCGAGCAGCGTGAACAGGGCCCGCTGGGCGATCCAGAGCCCGGTGGTCGGCCACTCCGCGCCTTCGGCGAGCAGTTTCGCGCGCGCGACGCCGTCGCGATGCGACGTGCGTTCGACCAACAGCACCGGCACCGCGACCCAGCGGCGGGCGCGCAGCCGGCCCAGCCAGATCGCCGCGAGCGGCAGCGTCACGATCAGCAGGCCGCCCACCGCGAGCACGCCGACGCCCACCATGGTGAACAGCAGTTGGAAGACCAGCAACGGACCGAGCGTCCCACCGAATCGGCGCAGCGCGGTCCGTCGGCCGATCGGGGTTCCGTCGACGGTCGCGAGCCCCAGGGCCACGGTCGTGCCGCGTAACGCGAACCGCAGCAGCCACGCGCAGGCCGCGGTGGACAGGATCGCCGCCCACGCGGTGCCGGGGTCGGAGCCGTCGGTGAGCGCGGAGGCGCCCGCGGTCACCGCGACGACCACGGCTTCGGCGAGCAGCAAGCCCGTCGCGCTCAACCCGGCCAGGGCGCGGATGTTCGCCTGGATCAGCGCGAACGGCACATCGAGCAGTTCGCGGAAACTCAGCGGTCGGATCGGCACCGTCGCTCCAGGAGACCCCGGTACCGGATCTGTTCCCGCCCCGACGGCGCCGGCCGGTTCGGCGGCTGGCAGCACGGGCCGAGTCTAACCGTCAGCGCCGCAGTAAGCGGTCCACCACGTGCCGGTAGCGAACGGGATCGATGGGCGGAAGACCGAGCAGCGCGCGCAGGTACACGCCGTCGCCGACCAGTCGGATGAGGTCGGCCTGAACCGGGTCGGCGACCTCCTCGTCCAGACCGTCCGACCAGGAATTCATCAGGTCCACCAACGCCTGCTGCACCTCGTCCGGCTCGGGCGTGGCGTCGATGGTGCGCATGGTCGCGAGCATGGACCGGTAGAGTTCCAGCTCCACCGCCTCCGCCTCGACGGCCGGGTTCGGCGTCTGCAGGTACCACTCGGCTACCGAGCCGCCTTTGGCGACCGAGTTGTCCAACTGCTGGCCCGCACGGTCGGCCAGTCTGCGGACCAAGCCCGCGAGCAGCGCGTCCTTGCTCTTGAAGTGATAGAGCAAGCCGCCTTTGGAAACGCCCGCGGTGGCCGCGACATTCTCCAGAGTCACGTGCGACATGCCTTTCTCCAGGAGCAAGGTCTCGAGCGCATCCAGGATTCGGTCGCGGGTGTCAGCCGTCACCCGGTTGACTATACCGTCCGGACGGTTATGTGAGTACTATACCGTCTGGACGGTAAGAAACAGACGACGGAAGTCGAGAAAGTCATGACCACCCAGACCGCGCAACCCGCCGAACGATCGACCAACGCCCCACCTCGAGCGGGGACACGCGAGTGGGTGGGGTTGTCCGTGCTGGCGCTCGCGCTACTGCTGCTGGCCGTCGACGCGACGGTGCTCGATCTGGCCGTGCCCGCGATCAGCGCCGATCTCGCGCCGACCACACCGCAACTGCTGTGGATCATCGACGTCTACTCGTTCGTGCTCGCCGGATTGCTCGTCGTCATGGGCAACCTCGGCGACCGGATCGGGCGGCGCAAATTGCTGCTGCTCGGCGCGGCGGGATTCGGTGTCGCATCGATACTCGCGGCGTGGTCCCTGACGCCGGAAATGCTCATCGCGGCGCGCGTACTGCAGGGTGTCGCCGGTGCGACGCTGATGCCCGCGACACTGGCACTGATCAGGTCGATGTTCCTCGATCCGCGGCAGCGAACCGTCGCGATCGCGGTGTGGAGCGCGATGGCGGGCGGTGGCGCCGCGGCGGGACCGCTGCTGGGCGGCTGGCTGCTCGAGCACTACTGGTGGGGTTCGGTCTTCCTGGTGAACCTGCCGGTCATGCTGGTGCTGATCGGGCTCGGTCCGCTGCTGATCCCGGAGTCGCGTGATCCGCGGCCCGGTCGTTTCGACCTGCTCAGCGCCGTGCTGTCGATGCTCGCGCTGGTGCCGGTGGTGTACGCGGTGAAGGAATTCGCGGCGCACGGGCCGAGTGTCCGGGTCGCGGTGATCAGTCTGATCGGCCTGCTTGCCGGGGCGTGGTTCGTGCGCAGGCAGCGACGATTGGAGCAACCGATGCTGGACCTGGCGCTGTTCGCGCTGCCGAAGTTCCGTACGGCGGTGCTGACCAATCTGCTCGCGGTGTTCGCGCTGGCCGGTGTGCTCTTCTTCGGCTCGCAGTACCTCCAGTTGGTGCTGGGACGCTCCCCACTGCAAGCGGGATTGCTGTTGCTGCCCGGTTTGTCGGCCGGGATGATCGCCTCGCTCGCCGCGGCCTGGCTGGTGCGGCGGCTGCGGCCGGGCACGGTGCTGGGCGGCGCGCTGATCACGGCGGCGGTGGGCGCGGCGCTGTTCGGCCTGCTCGGCCCCGACGCGGCCACCAGTACCACGCCGTTCGTACTCGGTTTCCTGTTCATCGGGGCAGGCGTGGGCGTCGCGCTCACCGTGTCCTCCGACCTGGTGGTCGGCTCGGCGCCGCCGGAGCGCGCGGGCGCGGCCGCCGCCGTGTCGGAGACCGCGTACGAGACCGGCGTCGCGCTGGGCGTCGCGATCCTCGGCAGCGTGGTCATGGCGATCTTCCGCGACGGTCTCGATCCGACGCACGTGCCGGGCGACCGGATGGCTGCCGCCTCGGAATCCCTGGGCGCCGCCACGGCTTTCGCACGTGAATTGCCGGAGGCCGCCGGGCGCGCGTTCCTCGCCTCGGTGCACGAGTCCTTCGTCTCGGGCATCCACTTCGCGGCCCTCGGTACCACCGCGATCTTGTTGATCGCGGCCGCGGTGGCGTTCCGTTTGCGCCATGCGCGCGGGTGATTTCGCGGGCCGGATTGCGCGGCGCTGCCCACGCCGGTGTTCGAGGCCGCGGCCGACCCGCCGGCTGCGGAACCACCACTGCCCGGTCGGCGGCGGTGAGCCCGCTGAAGACGATCATGAGGGTTCACCGCGCGACATCGGACCGACTGCGGTGCCGATCAAGCCGGCCGTCGCCGTGATGCGCGGGATGCGCTGCGCCCATGCAATACCCGGACCTGGGTGTCGGGCGCGTCCGCTCGTGTGAAGTCGAGGTAGTCGCTGCGTTCGAATCGCACAACATTTGGTTGTGGATCATCGCTGATTCGGTTGTTTGATCACACCTCCGCGCCTTGCTTTGATCCATGGCGGTCAACAGTGAGTTGTGCGATCGAGAGGTGCGAAGCTTGGGGACCGGACGATCTCTCGGTCGGCAGTTCGGATGGTTGTGGGCGGCCTACGCGGTCAGCGCCTACGGGTCGGGTCTTGGGTTCGGTGCGTTGCCGCTGATCGCCGTGCTGGTGCTGCACGCAGGCACCGGACAAGTGTCCGCGCTGTCGGCGGTGGGGCCGGCGGTGGGCGCGCTGATCGCGTTGCCGCTCGGGCCGTGGGTGGAATATCGCCGCAAGCGACCGGTGATGATCGCGATGGACCTCACCCGGTTCGCGGTCATGACGACGATCCCGCTCGCCTATGCCTTCGGCCGACTCGGTTTCGTCCAGCTGCTGGTCGTCTCGGCCGTGGTCGCCGCGGCCAAGATCGCCTTCAACGCGGCGAGCGGCGCCTATCTCAAAGCCCTTGCGCGGCCCGAGGACCTGCTCGTGGCCAACGCGCGATTCGAGTCGACGACGTGGAGTTCCACCGCCGTAGGGCCGCCGCTGGGCGGAGCGGCGATCGGTTTGTTCGGGCCGGTCACCACCGTGGTGGCCGACGCGCTGAGTTACCTGCTCTCCGCGCTGGCGGTCATGGCGATTCGCGGCAGGGAAGAACCTCCGCGGCGGACCGGCAAGCCCCGGCTGCGGGCCGGTGAGTTGCTCGAAGGCTGGCGGTACCTGCTGGCTCATCCGGGATTACGGGCGCTTTACCTCAACCAGCTGCTCGTGGGCGGACTGATCATGGCCACCGAGCCGCTCCTGGCCGTACTGCTGCTCCGCGAGCTCGGATTCCCACCCTGGCAGTACGGCCTCGCCTTCGCCGCCCCCTGCGTCGGCGGACTCATCGGCTCACGCCTTGCCGGCCGTGTCGTGGAGCGATACGGCAGGCACCGGGTCCTGCGCACCGTCGGCACGCTGCGCGCGATCTGGCTGATCGGCCTCGCGTTCGTCCAGCCCGGTGTCGCAGGCCTCGCGACAGTGATCGCTGTCGAGCTCGCGATCATCATCAGCATGAGCCTGTACAACCCGGTACTGGCCACCTATCGACTCGAGCACACACCCGAAGACCGCGTCGCCCGCACCCTGTCGGCCTGGTCGATCAGCAGCAGCGCTTCCATCGCAGTGCTCAGCGCGCTCGGCGGACTGCTCGCCGACGTGACCAGCCCGCGCACGGCTATCACGGTCGCGGGACTGCTGATCCTCGTCAGCCCGCTGCTGCTACCCCGTCGCCAGGAATCCGCACCTGCACCCGACCTTGCGGTGGCGACAACCCTTCAACCACAAACGGCAAGCGTTTCGCAGGAAGCCAGGCAAAATTCATGACTGTCACCGCACTCGACCCGTCCAGCGCGCTGGTCCTCGTCGACTTGCAGAACGCCCTCATCGACGCGCCGACCGTCCCCTATACCGGTCGAGAAGTGGTCGCCCGGGCGGTCGAGCTGGCCCGTGCTTTCCACGAGCACAGCGCCCCGGTCGTCCTGGTGCGGGTGACGGCCCGTGCGGACGGAGCGGATGCCGCTCCAGGTCGCAGCGACATCTCGAGCCCACCAGGTTCATTGCCCGACGGCTGGGATGTCATCGTCGACGACCTCGCCGGTCACCCTGACGACATCACGGTGACCAAGCGCACTTGGGGTGCCTTCCACGGAACCGACCTCGATCTGCAACTGCGCCGCCGCCGCGTCACACAGATCGTGCTGGCCGGGCTCACCACCAGCATCGGCGTGGAGTCGACCGCTCGCGCCGCCTTCGAACACGGCTACCACGTCACGCTCGCGACGGACGCCATGGCCGATCTGAACGTGGAGGCGCACCGCAACAGCATCGAACGGATCTTCCCCCTCCTCGGCGAAACCGGTTGCACCGCCGAGATCGTCGAAAATCTTGCCAAGACCCGCGCCTGACCCCGGCAGAAGGTGGATCCGGCCTCGGTGGTGGCGCCGGCCGCAGCTCAGCTCGTCCCGATGCAAGGTCGGGCCGTGTCCGGCGATCGAGTGCGGAGTCGGGGCGCGCGAACAGCGGGCGGTAGCGAGGAGCGTCAGGCCGGGCGGGCGAGCCGGGTCGGCGCGAGGCGGCCGCGAAGGGTGACGGATTCACCGAGCCGCCAGTGTCCGGCTTCGGACTCGGCGGACGCCGCGACGGTTGCGCCGGAGGCGAGCAGCAGGCCCTGCTGCTTGGCGAGTTCGCACAGGCGAGCCGCTTCGTTGACGGCGTCGCCGATGACGGTGAACTCGTAGCGCTGATGCGCGCCGACATTGCCCGCGACCACCCGGCCCGCGGCCACGCCGATGGCCGCGACGAAATCGGTCGCGGTGCTGTCGAGCCGAGCCAGGATCGCGCGGGCGGTGGCCAGCGCCGCGCCCGGGGCGTCGGCCAGCGGAGCGGGCGTGCCGAAGACGGCCAGGGCCGCGTCACCCTCGAACTTGTTGACCAGCCCGCCGTGGTGTTCCACCTCGTCGACCACGATGCCGAAGAACCGATTGAGAATGGCGACCATCTCCGGCGCGGGAATGGTCGCGGCCATGGTCGTCGAGCCGACGATGTCGATGAACAGGGCCGCGGCGTCGGTCTCCACACCGCCGAGCGCCGGGTCGCCCGCCAACGCGGCCGCGGCGACCTCACGGCCGACATGCCTGCCGAACAGGTCCCTGATCTGCTCGCGCTCGCGCAGTCCCTCCACCATGTGGTTGAAACCGCTCTGCAGCTCACCCAGCTCGGTGCCGTCGTAAACGGCCAGCGCGACATCGAGATCGCCATCCTCCACCTGACGCATCGCGCGGCGCACGCCGAGGATGGGCGCGACGGTCGCGGCCAAGGTCTGCGTCATCAGCAGGAGACCGAAGACCAGTGTCGCGCCGCCGAGCGACAGCACGCAGACCGCCAGTCGCGCCTTGGTGACGTCATCCATCGTGAGCGCCAGCACCGCGAGCACCATCATTCCGGCCACCGGCACGCCGGAGCCGACCACCCAGACGACGAGCGAGCGTCCGAAGACGCCGATGCCGCGGCGCCGACCGGAATCCGCGGCTTCCAGCACCCGGGCGGTGACGGGCCGCAGCGCGAACTCGATGATCAGGTAGCTGTTCGCGCACACCACGATGGCACTGATCGCGATGCCGAAGGCCACCTTCGGGATCAGTTGCGGTTCGGCCAGCCCGTACAGCGTGGTCAGCAACACGAGCCCGCCGAACCACAGCAGCGCTTGGTCGCGCACCAGCCTGCGCGGCACCGCCGTGGCCGCGGCCATCTCCTCCTCGGTCGGCACGCGGTCCGGATCGGTGGCCCACCGCAGCGCGCGCAATTCGCGGGTGGTGCCCCACCACAGGCCGAGCAACAGCGCGCAGGTCGCGTACAGCGGTGCGGCGAGCACGTCGAGCAGCAGGAGATCCCGGGTGAACACCGACGGGCCCGGCAAGACGAAGCCGACCAGGACGATCGACACGACCATGCCCGTCAGATTGCCCAACAGCGTGGGCACGGTGAGCAACAGCTGGACGCGAATGCGTCGTAGCCCCGACGACTCCTCGGCGGACCCGAGCAATCGCGACCCCCACGGCGCCGCGGCGAGCGTCACCTCCCTGTGTTGCATGGGTGCAGCGTAAGCCGCGGAGCGCCCCAGCGCCGTAGGCCGCACTCGGCCGGATCCGGCGCCGGGTGGGCCGTGGGTGGCAGTGGTGCGGTCAGCGACCCGGCGGCAGTTCGCGGCGGCCGGGCTCGGGGAGTTCGGGGCGGTGGTGGCCCGGCAGTTCGTCACGGTGGGCGCCGGTGGGCAGACCGTAGCCGGCTGCGCCGGTGGGCGGAAGCGAGGAATAGCGCGGGGCGTGCGGCGCGGAGTACGCGGCGTCCACGACGGTGGCGGCGATGTGCTGGGCATGCGCGATCTCGGGCGCGCCGGGCGGCAACTGGTAGCCGACCGCCTGCGGATGCGAGGTCTGGCCGTCGACGGTGACCTTGCGGGTGCGCCGCAGCGTGAAGGTGATCTCCTCGACCTCCTCGAACGCCTGCCGCGCCGTGCGCAACGGATGCGTGGCCGTATCGATCGCGTTGGCGACGAAGGACGGAACGAGCGGCCGGATGAAACGCGCCGCGGTGTCGGTGAACGGGACCGTGCCGATCAGCGGCAGCTCGAGACCGCCGCCACTCGGCGCTGCCGGTGCGGATGCGACGGCGGGCACCTGCGGGTGCACGCCGGTGGGCGCGGGTAGGTTCGGCGTCGCCTCGTCGGGCATGGCGCTGTCCTTTCGGTCGTCCGCCGTGGCGGCGGGAAGTTCGGGGCGGCGCGGCGGCTCGGTGATGCCGATCTCGATGCCGCCGATGGCCGCGATGATGCGGGTGCGCTGCCGTTCCCGATCGATGGCGGTGTCCGCCTCGACGGCGAGGCGGGCGGCGGTGAGCTGCTGCTCGGCGCGCAGGGTCTCGGCCTCGGCGCGTACCTCGGCCTGTTTGACCGCGATCACCGCGTCGGCTTCCCGCTCGGCGCGGTCGTGCACGGTGCGCGCCGCGTTGTGCCGGTCGAACGAGGTCTCGCCACGCCACCAGCGCAGCACCAGCGGCAGCAGCGCGAAGGCGACGAACGCCAGGATGGTGAGAATGCGCAGCGGCAGCGCGTCGTGCACGGTGTAGTCGTTCATCGCCTGCCAGCGCGCGCCGAGCCCACGGTCGGCGTCGTCGAAGGCGGCGGTGCGCGCGGCCGACAGGGCGGCCTGGTCGGCGTCGATCCGGCGATCGGCCGCGTCCACTCGGTCCTGCGCGGTGGCGAGATGCTTGCGGGCGTCGTCGAGCATGGCGTTGGCCGTCTGCGCTTCCGGCCCACGGCCCGGCACGCCGGTGATCCTGGTCCGCGGGCACTCCGGGGTCGGATTGAATTCGCAGCGTGCGATCACCAGGGCGTGGTCGATATCGTTCTGGGCCATCGCGATCGCCTGTTCGAGCGCGGCCCGGTCGGCTTTCGCCCGGTCCAGTTCCGCCTGCGCCGCGACGACCCGCGGCGCGGAATCGAGCGAGCGCTGCGCCTTCTCCGCCAGCACCCGGTCGACGGACCCGCTGAACAGCACGATCGCGGCCAGTTCCGCGAGTAGCCCACCGGCCAGCACGGCGACCGCGATGCGCGCGACCAGCCCGAGCCGATCCGGTCCGCCGCTCGGCCGCGCGGTCGCCAGTGCCCTGGCGAGCGCGCCGGTGAGCGCGGCGACCACGATGCCCGAGGCCAGCGCGGCCGACCACGGCCACGCCGAGGCCGCGGCCAGGGCGGCGACCACACCGGAGATCGTGGCGAACAACAGCACCACAGCACCGGTGACGGCGTATCCGGCACGCTCGTGACGATCGCTGATCGCGCTGGTCCGGCCGCCGCCGAGCCAGGTGAACAAGCCGGTGACGGTCATCGGAATGCACATCCTCTACGTCCCAGGCGCTTTCACGGGCGCGACGAAACTGTCACGGATTCGTTGTGACAGCGTGACAGGCTCGCCCGGTTCGCAGCGAGCAGGGACGGTCGGATGTGGTAAGGCTCACAGATCATCCGGTGCTTCGTATCCGGGGTGGGCGATTCCAGGAGGTCACAACGTGCGCGGAGTCTGGTTGACGCTCTTGGCGGCGGCGCTGACTTGGCCGGTCAGCGCGGGGGCCGCTCCGGCCGACCGGTCGCTCGACCGGCTGGTCGCCCTCGTGGTCGAGCGCTTGGACACCGCCGACGCGGTGGCCGCCGCGAAGTGGTCGACCGCGGGTGAGCCCGGCATCGAGCCGACCATCGACGATCCGGTCCGTGAGGCGGAGGTCTACGAGGTCATGATCCGGCTCGGCCACGACCGTGAGCTGTCGGAGAACTGGGTGCGGCAGGTTTTCCTCGGGCAGATCGAGGCCAGTAAGACGGTGCAGCGGGGGCTGATGACGAGGTGGCGCTTCGACCCGGCCGCGGCGCCCACCGCGCCGGTGGGACTCGACTCGGTGCGCCCGGTCATCGACCGGGTGAACGTCGAGATCCTCGATCAGCTCGCCGGGCACCGAGCGGAGCTGACCGCGCCGGATTGCGCGGAACAGTTGGCGCGCAGCGTCTTCGGCGTGGTCGTCGCGGACCGCGCCGATGTCCTGCACCGAGCGGCGCTGGTGCGGGCCGCCGTGTCGCTCTGCGCGGCGTAGGCCGCGGCCGGGCCCGCCGGGCGACCTCGCGCGGAAAGATGTGTCCAACACCACTTCTTGATATTTGCTGGATATGTGCTGAACCCCACAGTGGGCAAAAGAGTCCGGACGGTCGGATCATATTCATTGCTTGTCACGCAGCTGTCGGGAATCTCTCATCGGTCACAGCGCCGAGTTAGCCGCCGCCACTTGGTTTGCCGGGCGTCCAGCGGGGGAAATCCATTTCGACGCAGGTGAGGGCGGTTTCCGGGTCTTGTGAGGAAGGTCTCGGGTAGGTGTCGCGCGTCGGTTTTCCCAGCTGGCACCGGGTGCCATGGGGATCGATCGCATGGCGCTCGCTGCTTTACACTGGACGGCGCGCACACGTGGAGGACCCAATGCAGAAGCCCAGCTAAACCTGGTTATTAGCGCAACCTAAGTTGGTTGGGCCCTGGACCTGACTTATCGTTTGCTCTTACGCCGAACACAGAACGTTCGGCTACCTCGCCCGCTCGGGCAGCCCTAGCCAGGTGCTCAGCGTAGCGGTCGAGCACCCGCTCGGAGGTAAGGATCTTGTTAGGGATCCGTTACCGAAGGGCACCCACTACGTCACAGAAGCGGGTGGAAAAAACTGCAGACCTGACTGCACGCCGAAGACCATCAGCGCGGCTGGCTTCGGAACGTACGGGCGCAGTCTTGTACGGAGGCGTTCGACGAAAGGCCGTTTTCTTCGAAGGCCGACTTTCCTGAAGGCAGAGGCATGACGCAACTTCCTGGCCACCGGTCACCTGGACCCATCGGGCTCTACGACCCGGCGAACGAGCACGACGCCTGCGGCGTCGCATTCGTCGTCGACATGCACGGCCGCCGCAGCCGCGACATCGTCGACAAGGCTATTACGGCTCTGTTGAACCTGGAGCACCGTGGCGCCGCGGGCGCCGAGCCCAACAGCGGCGACGGTGCGGGCATCCTGATCCAGGTCCCGGACCGCTTCTTCCGCGCCATCGTGGACTTCGAGTTGCCGCCGGAGGGTTCCTACGCCACCGGTATCGCCTTCCTGCCGCAGGCCCGCCGCGAAGCCGCGCGCGCCGCCTACGGCGTGGAGAAGATCGTCAAGGAAGAGGGCCTCGACGTCCTCGGCTGGCGCGAGGTGCCGATCGACGAGTCGTCGCTGGGCGCGCTGGCGCGCGACGCCATGCCGAGCTTCCGGCAGATCTTCATCGCATCGCCGAAGAACGCCTCCGATCCGCTGTCGGATATGGATCTGGAGCGTCGCGCCTACGTGGTGCGCAAGCGCGTCGAGCGTGAGCTGGGGTCGGCCGGAGCCGGTGAGGGTGCGGTCGGCAGGGAGTCGGTCTACTTCCCGAGCCTGTCGGGGCAGACCTTCGTCTACAAGGGCATGTTCACCACGCCGCAGCTGCGCGCGTTCTACCTGGATCTGCAGGACTCCCGGGTGGAGAGCGCCCTCGGAATCGTGCACTCCCGGTTCTCCACCAACACCTTCCCGTCCTGGCCGCTGGCGCACCCGTTCCGCCGGGTGGCGCACAACGGTGAGATCAACACCGTCACCGGCAACGAGAACTGGATGCGCGCCCGCGAGGCGCTGCTGCGCAGCGACGTCTTCGGCGTCGACTCGGCGGGCAAGAACCGGCTGGAGAAGATCTTCCCCGTCTGTACCCCGGGGGCGAGCGACACCGCCCGGTTCGACGAGGTGCTGGAACTGCTGCACCTCGGCGGCCGCAGCTTGCCCCACGCCGTGCTGATGATGATTCCCGAGGCCTGGGAACGCAACGAGAACATGAACCCGCAGCAGCGGGCCTTCTACGAGTACCACTCGATGCTGATGGAGCCGTGGGACGGCCCCGCGTCGGTGTGCTTCACCGACGGCACCGTCGTCGGCGCCGTGCTCGACCGCAACGGCCTGCGGCCGAGCCGCATCTGGGTGACCGACGACGGCCTGGTCGTGATGGCCTCCGAGGTCGGCGTCCTGGACATCGACCCGTCCAAGGTGGTCAAGAAGGCGCGCTTGCAGCCGGGCCGCATGTTCCTGGTCGACACCGCCCAGGGCCGCATCGTCGGTGACGAAGAGGTCAAGTCCCTGCTCGCCGCCGAGCAGCCCTACCAGGAGTGGCTGGACGCGGGCGTCTCCCGCCTGGCCGACCTGCCCGACCGCCCGCACGTGCACATGTCGCACGACCGCGTGCTGATCCGCCAGCAGATCTTCGGATACACCACCGAGGAGCTCAACCTACTGATCTCGCCGATGGCCAAGACCGGAGGCGAAGCGCTCGGCTCGATGGGCACCGACACCCCGATCGCGGTGCTCTCGGCCCGTCCGCGCCTGCTGTTCGACTACTTCTCCCAGCTGTTCGCGCAGGTCACCAACCCGCCGCTGGACGCGATCCGGGAAGAGGTGGTCACCAGCCTCAAGCGCAACATCGGCCCGGAGGCCGACCTGCTGCACCCGGGACCGGAGTCCTGCAACATGATCGCGCTCGAGCAGCCGATCCTGGACAACGACGAGCTGGCCAAGCTCGTGCACATCAACGACGACGGATCGCACCCCGAGCTGCGCTCGGTGGTCGTGCGCGGCCTGTACCCCGTGAAGAAGGGCGGCAAGGGCCTGCGCAGGGCGCTGGAGGCGATCAACACCCAGGTGTCGGCCGCCATCGACGGCGGCGCGCGGATCATCGTGCTGTCCGACCGCGAGTCCAACGAGAAGCTGGCGCCGATCCCTTCGCTGCTGCTGACCTCGTCGGTGCACCACCACCTGGTGCGCGAGCGCACCCGTACCAAGGTCGGCCTGGTCGTGGAGGCCGGTGACGCCCGCGAGGTGCACCACATGGCCACCCTGGTCGGCTTCGGCGCCGCCGCGATCAACCCCTACATGGCCTTCGAGAGCATCGAGGACATGCTCGAGCGCGGCGCGCTCGAGGTACCGGGCAGCACCGGCGACCTGGCCGCCGACTACCGCAAGGCGGTCGCGAACTACAACAAGGCCGCGGGCAAGGGTGTGCTGAAGGTGATGTCCAAGATGGGCATCTCCACGCTGGCCTCCTACAACGGCGCCCAGCTGTTCCAGGTGATCGGCCTGTCGCAGGACCTGGTGGACGAGTACTTCACCGGCCTGCGCTCGCACTTGGACGGCATCGGCCTGGACGAGATCGCCGACGACGTCGCGCAGCGGCACCGCATCGCGTTCCTGGAGAACCGCAACGAGCGCGCGCACCGCGAGCTCGAGGTCGGCGGCGAGTACCAGTGGCGGCGCGAGGGCGAATACCACCTGTTCAACCCGGACACGGTGTTCAAACTGCAGCACGCCACCCGGTCCGGCCAGTACTCGATCTTCAAGGAGTACACCAAGCTGGTCGACGACCAGTCCGAGCGGCTGGCATCGCTGCGCGGTCTGTTCAAGTTCAAGCAAAACGCGCGTTCCCCGATCTCCATCGACGAGGTCGAGCCGGTATCGGCGATCGTGAAGCGGTTCTCCACCGGCGCGATGAGCTACGGCTCCATCTCGGCGGAGGCGCACGAAACCCTGGCGATCGCGATGAACCGTCTCGGCGGCCGGTCGAACTCGGGCGAGGGCGGCGAGTCCCCCGCGCGCTTCGAGCCGGAGGAGAACGGCGACTGGCGGCGCAGCGCGATCAAGCAGGTGGCCTCCGGCCGCTTCGGCGTGACCGCGCACTACCTGACCAACTGCACCGACATCCAGATCAAGATGGCGCAGGGCGCGAAGCCCGGTGAGGGCGGCCAGCTTCCGGCGCACAAGGTGTACCCGTGGGTCGCCGAGGTGCGGCACTCGACGCCGGGCGTCGGCCTGATCTCGCCGCCGCCGCACCACGACATCTACTCGATCGAGGATCTGGCGCAGCTGATCCACGACCTGAAGAACGCGAACCCGCAGGCGCGCATCCACGTGAAGCTGGTCGCCGAGCCGGGCGTCGGCACCGTCGCGGCGGGCGTCTCCAAGGCGCACGCCGATGTCGTGCTGATCTCGGGCCACGACGGCGGCACCGGTGCTTCGCCGCTGACCTCGCTGAAGCACGCGGGCGGCCCCTGGGAACTCGGCTTGGCCGAGACCCAGCAGACGCTGCTGCTCAACGGGCTGCGTGACCGCATCGTCGTGCAGGTCGACGGCCAGATGAAGACCGGCCGCGATGTGATGATCGCCGCGCTGCTCGGCGCCGAGGAGTACGGCTTCGCCACCGCACCGCTGGTGGTGTCGGGCTGCATCATGATGCGCGTCTGCCACCTGGACACCTGCCCGGTCGGCGTCGCGACGCAGAACCCGGTGCTGCGCGAGCGGTTCACCGGCAAGCCGGAATTCGTCGAGAACTTCTTCCGGTTCATCGCGGAAGAGGTCAGGGAACTGCTGGCGCAGTTGGGCTTCCGCTCGCTGGACGAGGCGATCGGCCGGGTGGACCTGCTCGACACCTCGCGCGCCAAGCAGCACTGGAAGGCCAGCAAGCTGGACCTCTCGCCGATCCTGGACGACGTCGAGACGGCGTTCATGTACCAGGACCGCCGCTGCACCAAGGCGCAGGACCACGGCCTGGACAAGGCGCTGGACCAGCAGCTGATCGTGCAGAGCCGCGACGCGCTCGAGCGCGGTCAGGCGGTGAAGTTCGAGACCAAGATCACGAACGTGAACCGCACCGTCGGCACCATGCTCGGCCACGAGGTGACCAAGCTCTACGGTGGCGCGGGCCTGCCCGACGACACCATCGACATCACCTTCACCGGGTCGGCGGGCAACAGCTTCGGCGCCTTCGTGCCCGCCGGCATCACGCTGCGCGTGCAGGGTGACGCGAACGACTATGTCGGCAAGGGTCTTTCCGGCGGCCGCCTGGTGGTGCGCCCGTCGCTGAACGCGCCCGGCGAGTTCGTCGCCGAGCAGAACATCATCGCGGGCAACGTGATCCTGTTCGGCGCCACCAGCGGCCAGGTCTTCCTCAGCGGTGTGGTCGGCGAGCGGTTCGCCGTGCGCAACTCCGGCGCCACCGCGGTGGTCGAGGGCGTGGGCGACCACGGCTGCGAGTACATGACCGGCGGCCGGGTGGTCATCCTGGGTGAGACCGGACGCAACTTCGGCGCCGGTATGTCCGGCGGCGTGGCGTTCGTCTTCGACCCGAACGGCACCTTCGCGTCCAAGCTCAACCCTGAGCAGGCCGACGCCGTCGAGCAGCTGGCCGGTGACGATTTCACCTGGCTGCACGACATCATCACCCAGCACCGTGACCAGACCGGTTCCCCGGTGGCCGAGCGCATTCTGAGCGACTGGTCGCAGCAGGTGAACCATTTCGTGAAGGTCATGCCGCGCGAATACAAGAAGGTTTTGCTCGCCATCTCCGAAGCTGAGAAGAGCGGCAAGGACGTGGACGAAGCGATTATGGAGGCCGCTCGTGGCTGACCCCCAGGGTTTTCTGAAGCACACCGCACGGGAACTGCCCAAGCGGCGCCCGGTGCCGCTGCGCCTGATGGACTGGAAAGAGGTCTACGAGGAGAACTTCTCCCACCAGACCTTGCAGACCCAGGCCAGCCGGTGCATGGACTGCGGTATCCCGTTCTGCCACAACGGCTGTCCGCTGGGGAACCTGATCCCCGAGTGGAACGACCTGGTCTACAAGGACCGCTGGCGCGAAGGCATCGACCGGCTGCACGCGACCAACAACTTCCCGGAGTTCACCGGGCGGTTGTGTCCCGCGCCGTGTGAGGCGTCCTGCGTGCTCGGCATCAACCAGGATCCGGTCACGATCAAGCAGGTCGAGGTCGAGATCATCGAGAACGCCTTCGACGAGGGCTGGGTGACCCCGGTCTACCCGACCCGCCTCACCGGCAAGAAGGTCGCCGTCGTCGGTTCCGGTCCGGCCGGTCTGGCCGCGGCGCAGCAGCTGACCCGCGCCGGGCACACCGTGACCGTGTTCGAGCGGGCCGACCGCATCGGCGGTCTGCTGCGCTACGGCATCCCGGAATTCAAGATGGAGAAGCGCTTCATCGATCGCCGTCTCGCGCAGATGGAGGCCGAGGGCACCATCTTCAAGACCGGTGTGAACGTGGGCGTCGACATCACCGCCGAGCAGTTGCGCGAGCAGTACGACGCGATCGTGCTGGCCGGCGGCGCCACGCTGGCGCGTGACCTGCCGATCCCGGGCCGCGATCTGGACGGCATCCACCAGGCCATGGAGTTCCTGCCCTGGGCCAACCGGGTGCAGCTCGGCGACGACGTCACCGACGAAGCGGGCCTGCCGCCCATCCACGCGAAGGACAAGAAGGTCGTCATCATCGGCGGTGGCGACACCGGCGCCGACTGCCTCGGCACCTCGCACCGGCAGGGCGCGGCGAGCATCCACCAGTTCGAGATCATGCCGCGTCCCCCGGAGGAGCGGGCCGCGTCCACCCCGTGGCCGACCTACCCGCTGATGTACCGGGTCTCCTCGGCGCACGAGGAGGGCGGCGAGCGCGTGTTCTCGGTGAACACCGAGCGCTTCGTCGGCGCGGACGGCAAGGTGACCGGCCTGGAGGCGCACGAGGTCAAGATGGTCAACGGCCGGTTCGAGAAGGTGGAGGGCACCGACTTCACGCTCGAGGCCGACCTGGTGCTGCTGGCCATGGGCTTCGTCGGTCCCGAGAAGCCGGGCCTGCTCAGCGATCTCGGCGTCGGCTACGACCAGCGCGGCAACGTGCAGCGCGACAAGAACTGGGCGACCAACGTTCCCGGCGTCTTCGTCGCGGGTGACATGGGCCGCGGCCAGTCGCTCATCGTCTGGGCCATCGCCGAAGGCCGCGCCGCGGCCGCGGGCGTGGACCGGTACCTGGAAGGCGAGACCGCCCTCCCGGCGCCGATCACCCCCACCATGGTGGCTCAGCGCTAGGTCCCCTCTCTTACCGGAGCGGAAACGAAAGGCGCCTGTGGACAACTCGTCCACAGGCGCCTTTTCGCGTGCGATTTCCCGGCTTCGAGTCGCCCCGGCCACGGAAATCCGACACACTGCGGGGTTCGAATGGCATTGCGGCGGGCGTGGCCTTATTGTGATCTCCGGCGTACTGCTGATCTTGGGATGTGGTTACGAGCGCACCTCATCCGGTCGGGTGACTTCTGTTCACCCGGCGTGCACTGGAACGACATCCAGTGCGTTCAGCATTGACGCGGCAACTCGGCGGGAAGTCGACGAGGGCGAGGTTTGGAGCGGTATGCAGTGGAAGAAGGTCGTCGCGGCTCTGGGTGCGTCCGCGACCGTGATGTCCGGATTGGTTCTCGGTAGCGGTTCGGCGAACGCCGCCCCCGGCTGCCCGAGCCTGTACGTGGTGGCGATCCCGGGTACCTGGGAGACCGGGCACGAAAAGAACCCGCAGCCGGGCATGCTGTCCGGCGTCACCCGTGGCCTGCCGTCCTCCGCGGAGGTCGATTACGTGACCTACGCCGCGACCGCCTTCCCCTGGGAGGGCGAGGTTTACGGCAACTCCAAGAAAGAAGCGGTCGACAACGCGCGTGGCCTGATCGCGAACATGGCGCAGCAGTGCGGTGCGACCAAGATCGCGCTGGTCGGCTACAGCCAGGGCGCGGACGCCGCCGGTGACCTCGCCGCCGAGATCGGCACCGGCCTCGGTGTCGTGCCGCCCGACCGCATCGCCGGCGTGGGCCTGATCTCCGATCCGCGTCGTTCGCCCACCGACATCCAGGTCGGCCCGGTCGCGCCGGGAGCGGGCGCCGGTGGTCCCCGTGTCGGCGGCTTCGGCTGGATCAGTGACCGCACCCGCACCATCTGCGCGCTCGACGACCTCTACTGCGCCACCGCGACCGAGGACTTCGTCACACGGTTCGCCGGTTTCCTCGCCCAGGCGTCGGACGCCAATCCGGCCAACATGTGGCGCTACCAGATCGAGGCGGGCAACATCTTCGGCGATCTGATGAGTTCGGGCGGTGTCCCGGTCCTGCAGGCGCAGCTGACCGACTCGGCCAACGAGCAGCGAGTCAAGGACCTGGAGCGTTTCTACAAGTCGCAGGCGCACACCCTGTACGGCAGCTACCCGGTGGGTGGCGGCCAGACGGCCATCTCCTGGATGCACAACTGGATCGCGGGCATGGCCTGACCTGGCACCGAAACCACAGGGCCCACCTCCGAACTCGGAAGTGGGCCCTTTTCGATGCGGCCGGAGGGTCTAGCTGGACCCGGTGGGCGGAAGCACATGGAAGAAGTGCTTCTGCCGCGGGCCATCCCGCCACGGGCCGTTGTCCGGCCCACAGTCCGGGCCGTCGTGCCGTTCGAAATGTTCGAAAAGACGAGGCCCGTTGTCCGGCCCGTCGTGCCGTTCGAAACGTTCGAAATGACGAGGGCCGCCGTCGATGCCGGTGCCCTGCTGCGGCGCGTCCACTAGCTGGATCTGCGCCTGGTCGGCGGTGGTTTCGGCGGACGCGGTCGCCGCGAGGGCCGCGAGGGGGACGGTGATCAGCGCACCGGCCGCGGCGACCCCGGCCAGACGCCGCAGCGGCGTAGCGGTTTTGGAGAGCGACACGGAATTCCTTTCTCTCGAACCGTGAGTCGCCGTTCGGCAGCGGCTCACCGGTCCTATCGAAGGTTCGGTCACTGGGACATCGGTGCGACGGGCCTGGCAATCGGCTGTGAATAACTCAGGGCGTGGCGATCAGCGGATCGCCGGCATGGTCTGAGCAGGCACCGAAAACGTAGGGCCCTCCCGTGACTGGGACACCGGTGCGGTCGGCCTGGCAATCCTCGTGAGTGCTCAGCTCGAGGCGATATTGCGGGGCAACAGGTCCCAGACGTGCCCGTTCTCGTTGACGGTGGCGGCCGTGCGGCGCCCCGTGCGGGAGAACAGGATGCGGGTGATCGAGCAGTAGTCGATGGGGAAGGTCAGCGGCCTCTCCAGCTCGAGGACCTCTTGCAGCAGCACGTTGATCACACCGCCGTGCGCGAACGCGACGACAGTGTCGGCCGGATCGGTGGCCGCGACGATATCGGCGACCGCGGCGTACACCCTGGCCTTGAATGCCGCACCGTCCACCTGCACCGGAAGATGCCCGGCCTTGATCCGGTCATAGGCGTCGCGGAATTCGACCTTCGCGTCCTCGATGGGAATGTAGGCCGGTAGATCGCGATCGTATTCGGCGAGGTCGTCGACGACATCGACACCGAGCCCCAGTTTCGTGGCGGTCGGCGCCGCCGTCTCCCGAGCCCGGCGCTGCGGGCTGCTCACCACCCGGGAGATCCGGTGATGGCCGAGAGCCGCGGGCACCCGCTCGGCCTGCTCCAGCCCTACCGGGGCCAACTCCGGATCGGCGGGCCCACCCGAAGTCAGCATCCGGACCGGCTGGGCATGGCGAACGAGAATCAACTGCACCCACCCCACTCTGCCGCATACCCTTGGCCCACTCCATCCGGCCCCATCGACCCTTCGTCCGGCCCACCAGGGGTGACATACTCGAACCATGACCGTCGAGCCGTTTCCGCAGTGGCTGCGCCCGCCGCCGGGCGGGTTCGTCGCCGAGGATCTCGATCGCCTGCCAGACCTTCCCCCGCACACCGAGCTGATCGACGGGAGTCTCGTCTTCGTAAGTCCGCAGGCGAAGTTCCATATGTTGGTGATCACGCTGCTCGACTCCGTGCTCCGCCATTTCGCCCCGGCGCACCTTCGGGTGCGGCGGGAAATGACAGTGACGCTCGGGCGGGACCAACGTCCGGAACCCGACCTGGTCGTCATCCACGCCGACCGTGACGGCGGTCCCGAACTCACCTCCTATCTCGCCGATGACGTCGTCTTGGCAGTCGAGGTGGTGTCGGCGGAATCCCGCACCCGGGATCGCGAGCGGAAGCCGCAACTCTATGCCCGCGCGGGCATCGCTCACTTCTGGCGAGTGGAGAACGTGGATGGCCGCCCCGTCGTCTACGTGTACGAACTGGATCCGGCCACGAAGACGTACGCGCTTACCGGAATTCACCACGATCGCCTGAAGCTGACCGTGCCGTTCGATCTGGATATCGATCTCACCGAGATCGATCGGTTGTAGAAAGGTCGGTTCGGCTCGGTTGGCCGACCACGGCCAAGAGCCGCCAGTGGCGACGGAATCGGCATCCGACCGCGCCTGAGACCACAGCGACGACGGCCCGGTTCGTATCGAGAAGCCGGGCCGTCGGTGTCTGCCGTTAGTTGTTCTTCCTGCGCTTGGTCAGCAGGTAGATGCCGCCGATGATCAGGGCGACCACCAGCAGGCAGCAGAGTGCGCCGATGATCAGCCCGCCGCCGCCCCTGCTCTTCTTCTTTTTGGCGGCCAACTCGAGCGCGGAGTTCCAGGTGTCGGGGCTGGCCCATACGGTGTGGTCCAGCAGACTCGCGTTCGTCAGCAGATCAAGGTACATATCCGAACCCCTTCGGTGTCGCGGCCTCCTCCCGGGGCCGAATCTCCAAGGGTAGCGGTCCGATTCGTTCGATGAGGATCCTTCCAGGACGAAGGCTCGGTCAGCGTGGTTTCACCAAGGGGAACGGCAGTGTCTCGCGGATGCTGCGTCCGGTGATCAGCATGACGATCCGGTCCACGCCCATGCCGAGCCCGCCGGTCGGCGGCATGGCGTGCTCGAGCGCCTGTAAGAAGTCCTCGTCGAGCTCCATCGCCTCGGGGTCACCGTTGGCCGCGAGCAGTGACTGCTCGGTGAGCCTGCGGCGCTGCTCCACGGGATCGGTGAGTTCGCTATAGGCGGTGCCGAGTTCGACACCCCAGGCGACCAGGTCCCAGCGCTCGGTCACGCCCGGGATGCTGCGGTGCTGTCTGGTCAACGGGGACACCGAAGTCGGGAAGTTTATGTAGAAAGTCGGCTCCTGGGTGTGGGATTCGACCAAGTGCTCGTACATCTCCAGCACCACCTGTCCGGCGTCCCAGCCGTGCTGACAGGGCACCTCGGCCTTTTCGCACAGTTGGCGCAACTCCTCGACCTGGGTCTCGGGTGTGATCTCCGTACCGATCGCCTCCGACACCGCGCCGTGCACCGTCCGCACCCGCCACTCGCCGGAGATGTCCACCTCCTCGAAGGTCCCGTCGCCACGGGGCCGCAGGGCCACCATGGCGCCGTTGGCCGCGATCGCGGCGTTCTGGATCAGCCGTCGGCAGGTGTGCATCATGCGCTCGTAGTCGCTGTGCGCCTCATAGGCCTCGAGAATGGTGAACTCGGGATTGTGGCTGAAGTCGACGCCCTCGTTGCGGAAGGTGCGCCCGATCTCGAACACCTTCTCCATTCCGCCGACGCACAGCCGCTTCAGATACAGCTCGGGGGCGATGCGCAGGTACAGGTCGAGGTCGTAGGCGTTGATGTGGGTGAGGAACGGCGTGGCGTTGGCGCCGCCGTGCACCTGTTGCAGGATCGGCGTCTCCACTTCCAGGTAACCCAGGGAGTTCAGCGAGTCCCGCAGCGAGCGCATCACCGCGCTCCGTTTGGCCAGCACCTCGCGGATCTCGGTGTTGATCGCCATGTCGACGTAGCGCTGCCGCACCCTGGCCTCGGGATCGGCCAGTCCCTTCCACTTGTCCGGTAGCGGGTGCAGGCATTTGCCCAGCATCCGCCAGTCCGCCGCGAGCAGCGACAGCTCACCGCGCCTGCTGGCCCCGATCTGACCGCTCACCTCGATCAGGTCGCCCAGATCGAAGAACTCGCCGAACTCGGCGCTTCGGGCGGCGCCGACCCGGTCGCGATCGATGACGAGTTGGATGTCGTCGGTCCAGTCGCGGACCACCGCGAAGATCACGCCGCCGTAGTCGCGGATGCGCAGCAACCTGCCGCAGACCCGGACCGTGGTGCCGCGCGGGGAACGCCGCGCATCGGCGACGGTGTGCGTCGGCGGGTAGGCGACGGGATAGGGATCTATGCCGGAATCCGTCAGCCGCGCCAGTTTGTCCATGCGCACGCGAACCTGTTCGGGTCTGCGTGGCAACTGCTCCGCACTCTCGTGCTCGGGGATATCCGGCGCGCTGCCGTCGGTGTGCAGGCCCGTCACGGTGGCGGGCACCGCGACATGTTCGCCGGTGTGGATCGCGGTGTCCGGCTCCTTGCCGAACCGGGGCAGGAAGCCCTCCGCCAGCGCGCTGGCCATCGCGACGCGGGGGAGGTGCCTGCGATCTTCGAACAGGAAGAACCGGGGCACCCAGTGCGGCTGATACTTCACATTCGAGCGATACAGCGCCTCCAACTGCCACCAGCGGGAGAAGAACAGCAGCACGCCGCGCCACAAGCGCAGCACGGGACCGGCTCCGATCCGGCCGCCCTCCTCGAACACCGAGCGGAACACCGCGAAGTTCAGCGATACCTTGGTGATGCCGTACAGCTCGGAATGCAGCGCGAGCTGCGAGATCATCAGCTCCATCACGCCGTTGGGACCCCCGGGGTCGCGGCGCATCAGCTCCAGCGAGACGCCGGTGCGGCCCCACGGCACCAGCGACAGCATGCCGAGCACCCGGTCCTGCGGATTGACGGCCTCGACCAGCAAGCAGTCGCCGTCCAGCGCATCGCCCAGCCTGCCCAGCGCCATGGAGAACCCGCGCTCGGTCTCGGTGTCGCGCCAGGCATCGGCGCGGGCGATGATCCTGCGGAACTCTTCGGCGGGGATATCGCGATGCCTGCGGATGCGGACCACGACACCGTGCTTGCGCAGCCGGTTGGCGGCCTGACGCACCGGCTTCATCTCGGGTCCGGCCAGCGAGAAGTTCCTGGTATCCAGAATGGCTTCGTCACCGAGGCGCAGCGCGGAAAGACCCGCCCGCCGGTACGCCGTCGCCCCGACCTCGCTCGCGCCCATCACCGCGGGCGCCCAACCGAACTGATCGGCCTCCCGCAGCCAGGCATCGATGGCCTGCGGCCATGCCTCGCGGATGCCGATCGGGTCACCACTGGCCAGGGAGACGCCCAGTTCCACCCGATAGGTCACCGCCGCCTTGCCGCTCGGCGCGAACACCACCCCCTTGTCCCGGCGGGTGGCGAAGTAGCCGAGCGAATCCTCCACGTCCGAGCGCTCCAGCAGTCCGCGCAGCGCCGACTCGTCGGTGCCGGTCATCGCGTTCGCCGCCCGCTGCGAGCGCAGCAGGATGACCACCGCGGCCAGCAGCGCGACAGCGCCGAACAGGCCGAGCAGGAAGTTGACGAACGGTCGTGGATGTCCGTCGAAGTGCTCGTTGTCCGCCAGCACCGCCGCGGTCACCCGGTAGATCGCCCACCCAGGCCGCTGCAGGCCCGGCGGAAGACTGCCGGGGAACATTTCCACGAGTCCCCACCCCAGCAGCGCGCCGATCGCCAGTCCACCGACCAGCACGCCGAGCGCTTTCCACCCGGCGCCGCGGCGCACCTTGGTGTAGAACTCCGGCCATGCCGCGATGAGCACGCCGATCACGGCTAGGTGCACCACCATCGCCACCAGCGCGTGAATACTGCCGCGCTCGGCGAAGGCCATGGCGTTGACCACCGTGTAGATCGCGAGATAGCCGATCAGCAACCACCAGGCGATCCGTTTGCGGCTGGTGATCGCGCCGGCCGTCAGCCCGACCACCAGCGCCCACATCAGGTTCGTGTCCGGCGCGTCGAAGTAATAGGTATCGATATAGCGGCGCGGCACCTGGGTCAGGAAACGCAGCGCGGGCGAGAGGCTCCACAGGAAGCACAGCACCGCGAATACACCGAGCGTCAAACCCGCGATATGCGGCACTTCCGAAAGTCGGCCATGACCACGGTGTGGAACCGGCGGAGTCGGTTTATCCGCCGGTGGTGCGGTGTCGAGGTGTTGCTGGGCTTGCGTGGAGGTCACGGAACCAGTGTGTACGTGAGTGTGTCGGATTTGCCAAGCCTGCGGCGCGCGTGTTTGTGCGGTGTTTGTACGGTCCGGACTCGAGCGCGGCGTGTTCGCCGCCGAGAAGGCTCGACGACGAACTTTTGTGATTCCGCGCTGACCTGGGCGGAGCGGCCGACCAAATCGGTGTGAATTCGTTGCATACGGTAGAGACGTTCCGATTTCTGCGCGGAGCGGGAGTGCGGCATAGTTGCCCGGAGATCGCTGGGGACCTGGGGCGGTGTTCGGCGAGTTCGGATGGGGTAGTAAGTATTTACCCCATGTCGGAACCAGTCGAAGTACCGATCGATGACGACGTTATTCGGCTCGGCCAGTTTCTGAAGCTGGCCAACCTGATCGATTCGGGTTCGGAGGCGAAGACGGTGATCGCCGCCGGATTGGTGCGGGTGAACGACGAGGTGGAACTGCGGCGCGGGCGGCAACTGCACATCGGTGATGTGGTCGCGCTCGCCGGTCACAAGGCGATCGTGTCCGCCTGATCGCCGCCGGGTCGCGGCGAACGGGCGGATTCGGGCGCGCCGCCGCACCGGCTCAATCCTCGGCGCGTACCACGATGCCGTCGTGGTCGCTGTAGAGCATGTCGCCGGGGACGAAGGTGACCCCGCCGAACTCGACCGGTACATCGCGGTCGCCGCTGCCGGTCTGGGTGCTCTTGCGTGGGTTGGTGCCCAGCGCCTTGATGCCGATGTTCAGGGTGCGCAGGATGGCGGAGTCGCGAACGGCGCCGTTGACGATGACGCCCGCCCAGCCGTTCTCCACGCCGCGCCCGGCGATGATGTCGCCGACCAGCGCCGTGTGCACGCTCGCACCGCCGTCCACCACCAGTACCTTGCCGTCGCCCGGCTCGCCGAGCGTCTGCTTGACCAGCAGATTGTCCTGGAAGCAACGGATTGTGGTGATGCGTCCGGAGAATGCCGCCCGCCCGCCGAACTGGATGAACTGCGTGTCGCAGCTGCGGATCTCCGGGCCGATCTCGTCGGCCAGATCTGCGGTGGCGATTACATTCTGCGATTCCGTCATGGCGTTCATTTTCCAGCGCCTGCGGCGCTGGGTGTTTGCGGCCCCCCTATGGCTCGCGTCCGAGCGTCAGGCTTCGGTCGATGGGCGTCGGCTGCCCTCGCGCGTGGTCGATCGGCGCGTTACTTCTGGGGGCGGCGGCGTTATCTGTGGCCGTAGCGCAGTTCGTACAGGTCGCGGTCGTGTTCGGTGCACTTTCCGTGGTCGACCAGGTCGGGGTTCAGGCCGTGCTGGACCAAGCGGAAGCGGCGCCAGACGTAACTCAGCGCGACCGTGAAGACGATCAGCGGAACGATCATCATCACGATCAAGCCGATCTTCAGCGGCATCGGCCCGGGGAACAGCAGTACCAGGGCGAAGAACGGGATGATCGGCCCGATGAAGCGGACGAGATAGCGTTCCATGGCCCCGTGTCCGACGAGGTCGTGGGTAACCCACTCGTGCAGCTCCTCGGGGAGCTCGCGGCCGAGATCGTAGGCGATCCGCTGCGTCAACGTGGGGGTTTTCATTCCTCCAGGCTATGCCTGTGGTATAAGGCACCGCCAGGTCTCGATGCGGGTCATCCACGTCCGTGTCGGCGCTCGTACTCCAGCCGCTCACGCTCGCCCCGGCGGCGGGCGTCGGCATCCGCGAGCGCGGGGTCGAGACCGTGCTTGATCAGCCGATGGCGCCGGTAGACGTACAGCAGCGCCACGGTGAAGTAGATCAGCGGGATGTACAACAGCGCCATCATCGCCAGACCCATCCACAGGGGGCCGGGCAGCAACAGGAACAGCATGAGCACCGGAAGCACCGGCACCAGAAACCGCAGCAGGTAACGCCGCGTAGCGCCCGGCCCGACCAGATCCTCCCGCACCCAACCGGACATCGATTCCGGCAGGGTCCTGCCGAAGATATAACCGATCCGCTGTCCGACCGAGGGTGTAGCACTCACCCCTCCAGCATGACAGCCCGAGCCTCACCTACGGTCTGACGGCCGGTGGCAGCCCGAGCCGCACCCCGAACGCACGTGGTGCAGTTACCGCCTCCCGCGCTCAGCGCACCGCAACCTCCGGTTTCGAGCGAAGCGAGACCGAGCATGCGAACACGCCGCGACGAAGTCGCGGCAAATCAAACAGAGCGCGCGTGGAACGCCGCTATCTGGGTGACGAGGTTGTGGGTGGTGTGCTGCACGGCGATCTTGACGAACGGCTCGATGGTCTTGCCGAGGGCCCGTCCCGCCAAGCCGCCTGGCACCCGGAAGTCCACGATCGCGTCGACCGTGCACAACCTGTCGCCCTTGGCGTGGAACAAGAAGGTGGATTCGACGTCGAAACCCTTGATGGACTCGACGCCGATGGCGAAGTCCCTCTCCCAGCGGATCACTCGGATCCGCGACTTCAGCGAGGCGGGCCCCAGTTTCATGTGCCCGTCGAAGGTGGCGCCGACGCCTTCGGTCTGCTCCCCGACCGGGGTGAAGGACTGGATACCGTGCAGGAACCGCGACAGGTTCCGGTAGTCGTTCACGTAGGCGAACGCGGACTCCGCCGAGGCCACGCAATCCTCGACGATCTTCACTTCGGTCATGCGCAGACCTTAACGGGTGCGGTCGGACGCAGTCCGTCCTCGGCCCGCGCATGGCCGGAGCGACGGCGGAGGTACGCGTAACCGGGACGCGGAGCCGCGGCTCAGGCTGTTACCGCGAGAGTCGCGGCGAGGCCGAAGGCGAGCGCCATCACGACCACCTCGGCTACCGCGCGGCGCAGCGAGTCCTTCGCGTCCATCCGGTGGTCCGCCGCCTTCGGCACCCAACTGCGCCGCCACCACCAGCCGAGCGCCAGCAAGCCGAGCAGCACCACGGTCTTGGCGAGCAGAATCCGGCCGTAACCGGTGCTGACGAACGGAGCCACCCCACCGACCCGGATCAGCCCGTTGAGCAGCCCCGTCACCG
The DNA here is from genome assembly GCF_040681035.1 of Nocardia sp. NPDC051911. Lineage (NCBI taxonomy): Bacteria > Bacillati > Actinomycetota > Actinomycetes > Mycobacteriales > Nocardiaceae > Nocardia > Nocardia sp. NPDC051911. Next base: position 17,033 of record NZ_JBFAXY010000023.1, on the reverse strand, counting down.
CCACGACCGCCACCAGGGGCAGCGCCACCGCCGAATACCTGGGCAGCACGGCCGCCCACTCGCCGCGGGTCCGCACGACCAGCGCCAGCGCGACCAGCAACCCGAACCAGGCGCCCGCCGCCAACGCGTGCACCGCGGCGAGAACCGACCCGAACGCCTGTTGCGACATGTGCCCGGTGATCGGCCGCAACGCCAGCGCGACCGCCGCGAACACCAGCACCAGATCGGCGGAGGCGGACTCGGGCCGCCGGAAGGCCAGCGCCGATCCACCTGCCACCGTCGCGACGCCGACCAGGATCGCGATCCCGACCTGCCCGCCGCTGACGTCGACCAGATAGGTGCCGAACTCTCCGGCGCCGAGTCGGCTCACCGGAACGCCGACCACCTCCGCGGCCTCGAAGACCAGCACGGCGAATTCGGCCACCGCCCAAACCCCGGCGAGTACCGCGAGCAACCGCCATGGTGTCCGCGAGCGCGGCGCCACCCTGGGCAGCGCGGCCAACCCGAGCGCGGTGGCCCCGATGCCGTCGGCGACCACCCGGACCACGGCCTCCCCCGGCAGCGGTCCAGGAAGGATCAGGACCCAGGCGAGTACGACGCCAAGCAGCCCCGCCGGGAAGGTCAGCAACACCGCGGGCCATGGCATCCGGCCGGGGGCGCGCCGAGCGCCGTCCCGGCCGCCGGTCTTCACGTCGCTCACCGCTTCTGGTCGCGGCTCCTGCCGCCGAACAAGGCGAACGCGAGCCCGCCGCCGAACAACACGACCGCGCCGACGACGAACACCCACAGCGGGATCCCGTCCGAGCCGTCCGAGCTGTCGTTCGCCTTCGCGTTCGGCTTCGGCCCCGGCGTGCCGTTGCCCGGCTTGCCCAGCGTGAAGTGCCGTTTGCCGCTGACCGGGTGGCCGTCGGCCGAGGTCACCCGATAGGCGATGGTGTATTCGCCGACCGGGCCCAGCTCGCCTACGGCGACGCTTACCGTCTTGCCCTCGACCACCGGATCGCCCTTGGACCACAGATTGCCGTCCGGTCCGACGACGGTGAGCGACGGGAAGCTGGGCTGGAGTTCCTCGTTGAACGTGACGCTGGCGCGGTCCGGGCCCGCGTCTACGGTCGCGTTGTCCTCCGGGACGCTGCCAGTCGCGGCGGAGTGCGCGGCGGCGACTCCCGTTGCGGCGATGCCGAACCCGAGCAGAAACAGTCCCGCCACGAGGGCGGCGAGGAGGCGGCGGCTCATGCGCGCCGCCCGCGGATCACGTTGCCGACGCCGAGCGCGACACCGAGCAAGCCGAGGGCCAGACCGATCCCGCCGAGCCAGCGGGCCGTCTGGTCCTCGTGGTCGGCGTCTTCGTCTTCGGCTTCGCTGCTCACCGCGTGCCCGTCCGCGTGGTCTTTCGCGGCGGCCAGGGTGATCGACGGGGCCGGATGTTCCGGTTCGTCGCCGTTCTGCTGGACCGGTTGATCCCAGTTGACCACCTTGCCGTCGGAATAGGTCTGCTTGGCGGGGAAGCTCACCGAGTCCAGGGCGGGCAGTGGGCCGACGGACAGCGCGAAACGCTGGAACTGTCCGGGCGGAATGCCCGGTGCGCCGGGATCGGCGGTCCAGGTGATCGCGGTGATCTCCTTCTTGTCGTTGCGTTCGACCTTGGCCGACCATCCCGGAATCGGTTCGTTCCGAGCGGATTTCAGGTTGGGCAGGGTGACGGTGAGCGCGGTGGTGCTGGCGGTGTCCGATTCGGTGGGCACCCGGAAGGTGGCGACGGCGTATCCGCCTTGCGCCGCGCCGGGCGCGTCCACCGTGACGTGTGCCGCGGCGGCGCCGCCCGCGAGCAGAACGAGTGCCGTTGTGGCGACCGTCGTCGTGACGGCGCGCGAAATCGAGCTGGGCATGCTGAGGTCTCCTGTGCGAGAGGAATGGGTGTCGGAGGATCAGACCGACACCGGCGGCGCGCGAGGACCGAGCGCACCCAGCGGAGCACAGCGATAGGGCGGTAGGCCGGGATCAGCCCAGAGCGGCGCGCCGGCGATTCGCATCCGCCGCGGCGGAGCGAGAATCACGCGCAGTGCACCGGAGGCGGCGGCGGAAAGCCGCTCGGCGAGGATGATCAGTGCCGCGCAAGCGACCGTCGCGACGGTGTGCGCGAGCAGCATCCATCCGGTCGGCAGCGGGGAAATCGTTGTGGCGTCCGTGGGGCCGGAATGGTCGTGGTCGACCAGCACCGACAGCGCGGCGTGGCTCAGCAGCTGGCCCGCGCCGAGCAGCCCGGCCACGACGGACGGGCGCGGGCACGCTCGTGCGGTTCCCGCGGCCGAGCCGACTCCGGCGGCGATCAGCAACAGCAGCGTCAGCTCGGTGGAGCCCGGCGCACCGCCACCCGCCGCACCGTGTGCGGCGACGGCGAGCACGCCGACCAGCACGCCGACCAGGCCGCCACGCAGGTGGCCGGTGATCGGGTGCGGAGACATCGGGACGAGGAAACTCAGCGCACGCCGAGCCGGGCCAGAATGTCCGACTCGATCCCGGACAGCTCGTGGGAGATCGACGCGTGCACGGAACGGCGGCGATTGGCGGGCATCTGGTCGGAGGTGTGCACGGCGGCCGTCAGGCTGCCGAGGCGGTCCTTGGTGGCGGCGACGAACTTCTGCGCCTCGCCCTTGTCCTTGCCGTCCTGCGAGCCGATCTTCGTCAGCGCCGCTTCGGCATTCGTGATCCGCGCCTGCAGCTTCGCGCCGTGTCCGGTGAAGTCGCCGAGCTGGTCGATGCCGACGCCGAGCTGTTGGGCGCGGCGGGTGTCGAGCTGTCCGCGCAGGAAGGTCGCGCCGCGGTAGGCGAGCGGAGCGAGTACCGGGATGAGCACACGGGCCACCCCGAGGTATTTCTTCACCTGACCGGCGCTGAACGGATCGCGTTCGGCCTTGGCCGCCACCTTGAGCGCGGCCTTCTCCTCCGCCTGGAACGTCGCGATCTGCGCCTTGGCGACCTTGCGCTGGGTGCGGGCCTCGGCCCGGCGCGCTTTGCGGTCGTTCTTCGCGACGAGCTTGGCCTCCATCACGGCCTTGTGCTTGAGGGCTTTCGCCTCGGCCCTGCGGCTCGGCCGCCGCTTGCGCTTCGTGAACAACCCCATCGAAGGCCCTCCGTCATGCTGGTTCGCCATGGCAGTACGACGCCGGGGAAGCCCGTCCGCCCATGTCACACGCTTTGCCGTTACCCTATCGGGTCCACGCCGTCAGCTGCGAGAGTAGTGCGGCCCGCGCGCACGGCGCCCGGCAATTCCCATCCCAGCCGAGCGACTCGGCAGTGGGGTCGACGCGATCGCCAATGTGAGTACCGCGTATGTGCGGGTCACCGCCCTACGCGCCCAGCGCACCGTACCCCCGGTTTCGAGCGAAGCGAGACCGAGCATGCGCCGTTCGCGGCCCGGCTCACGTCCGAGTGGCCGCCGCGTTCGCGACGCAGTCGCCAGCGGCGGTCGCTCGGACGTGAGCCACAAGGGGGTCGCGAACACGCCGCGACGAAGTCGCGGCCAGACCAACACAGCGCTGAAATTCAACACTGTCGGGGGGAGGGACCATACTGCTTAGCGTGGATTCGGACATCGGTGACCGGGATGGTCGCAAGCGCAACGGAACGGCCGTGGATCGGGCCACCGACGTGCCGGCCGCCTTCATCGATGCCAGGGCGCTGATCGGCTGCCGCCATCGCCTGCGTATGGACGCCGCGCACCCTGAGGCATTGGCGGGGATCGTCGAGGACGCGGGCGTACGCCAGCGCCGGGACGCCGCCGTCGCACACCGCGCCCGAGTGCGCGACGCGCTGGTCGGCGCGGACCCCGATGCCTGGGTGGTGATCGATCCCGGACTGCGCGCCGCCGAGCGCGCCGAAGCGACGATGCGCGCGTGCGAAATCGGGGCACGGCACATCTGGGGCGGACTGCTACCGCAGGAGCCGGACACCGGCAGGCGCGGAGGTTCGGAGATCCTGCTGCGCGACGTCGAACGCGGCGGCTACATCCCGATCATCGTGGTGAACCACAAGGTGACCGACCCGCGTCAACCCGAGCGCGCCGACTTCCACCCCACCACCTCGGACCCGTATCACTGGGACCCGCAACCGGATCCGCACCGCAAGCTACGCCAGCAGCCCCGCGACCAACAGCGGCTCGCCCACCTGCACCGGATGCTGCAACGGCACGGCCTGGCCAGCCCCGCGCTGGTCGGCGGCGTCATCGGCTTCGATTTCGATCGCATCCTGGTCCACGACCTGGCGCCGCTGCTGGCCGATTACGACCGCCGCTACGCCGACCGGATCGCGGTGGTGCGCGGCGAGCTGCCCACCATCCCGTCGAAGGTGCCCGAGTGCAGGCAGTGCCCGTGGTGGACGCGAGGAGTCGATGGCCCGAGCTGCGAGGGCTGGCTGATCGAGCATCGTGACGTCAGCCTGGTGGCGCCCGGCTCCCGCGCCGAGGTGCTGCGCAGGCACAACGTCGAGACCATCGATGAACTCGCCGCGTGGGTGGGTGAGGAGCCCGAGGATTGGCAGCACGGCCCGTTCGACGAGGCCGTGGTCACCGCGCGGGCGTGGATCGTCGGCGCCCCGCTGGTGCGGCGGGTCGAGAGCGTGCAAGTGCGGCGGGCGGATGTGGAGGTCGACGTCGATCTGGAGAGCTTCCAGGAGTACGGCGCGTACCTGTGGGGAACGCTGCTGAACGGCGTGTACCGCCCGTTCGTCACCTGGGATCCGTTGCCCACCGAGGACGAGGGCCGCTCTTTCGGCGAGTTCTGGACCTGGCTGATGACGGTGCGCGCCGAGGCGACCGCGACGGGCAGAACATTTGCCGCGTACTGCTATTCGCGCACGGCGGAAGACAAGTGGCTGTACGAATCGGCGCGCCGGTTCGCGGGCAGGCCCGGCGTGCCGACGGTGGAGCAGGTGCGCGCGTTCGTGGACGGACCGCAATGGGTGGACATGTTCCAAGCCGTCTCCGACCAGTTCATCTGCCCGAACGGCAAGGGGTTGAAGAAGATCGCGCCGGTCGCCGGGTTCTCGTGGCGTGATCCCGAGGCGAGCGGCGAGGCGTCGATGAGCTGGTACCGGCTCGCGGTCGGCTACGACGGCGCCACGCCCGACGCGACCCAGCGCACCCGTTTGCTGGAGTACAACGAGGACGACGTCCGCGCCACCCAGGTGCTGCGCGAATGGATGACCACCCGCGCCGACGCGGAGGTTGCCGGTCTCGCCGATTTCCGGCAGGTTCCCGATGCGCGGTCGCCCGGGACCGTCGCGGGTTACGCGGCGGCCCCACCTTCGGCTCCGTAGTCAGCGCACGGCGGTACCATCGCGACCGTGACAGAGCACGTCGAACAACTCGAGTTCCAGGCAGAGACCCATCAGCTGCTCGAGCTGATGATCCATTCCGTCTACTCCAACAAGGACACCTTCCTGCGGGAGCTGATCTCGAACTCCTCCGACGCGCTGGACAAGCTGCGGCTGGAGTCCTTCCGAGACAAGGATCTGCACGTCGACACCTCCGACCTGCACATCGAACTGGAGGTCGACAAGGACGAGCGGATCCTGACCGTCCGGGACAACGGCATCGGCATGTCGCGCGCCGAGGTGGTCGATCTGATCGGCACCCTCGCCAAGTCCGGTACCGCCGAGCTGCGCAGGAAGCTGAACGAGGCCAAGTCCGAGGCCGCCGCCGAGGAGCTGATCGGCCAGTTCGGCATCGGTTTCTATTCGACCTTCATGGTGGCCGACAAGGTCACCCTGACCACCCGCCGCGCGGGCGAGGCCACCGCCACCCGGTGGGAGTCGAACGCGGGCAGCTCCACTTACACGATCTCCGAACTCGACGAGGCCCCGCAGGGCACGTCGGTCGCGCTCCACCTCAAGCCGGTGGACGAGGAGGATCACCTCTTCGACTACACGCTGGAGTGGAAGCTGCGCGAGATCGTCAAGAAGTACTCCGACTTCATCTCCTGGCCGATCCGCATGCAGGTGGAGCGGACCGTCACCGAGGGCGAAGGCGAGGCCGCCGAGGAGAAGACGATCCTCGAGGACCAGACGCTCAACTCCATGAAGGCGCTGTGGACGCGCCCCAAGAGCGAGGTCTCCGACGAGGAGTACAAGGAGTTCTACAAGCACGTCAGTCACGGCTGGGACGATCCGCTGGAGATCATCCCGCTGAAGGCCGAGGGCACGTTCGAGTACCAGGCGCTGCTGTTCATCCCCTCGCACGCGCCGTTCGACCTGTTCACCCGCGAGCACAAGCGCGGCGTCCAGCTCTACGTCAAGCGGGTGTTCATCATGGACAACTGCGAAGAGCTGATGCCGGAGTACCTGCGCTTCGTCAAGGGCGTGGTGGACGCGCAGGATCTGTCGCTCAACGTCTCCCGGGAGATTCTCCAGCAGGACCGGCAGATCCAGATGATCCGCAAGCGTCTGGTGAAGAAGGTGCTGTCCACGGTCAAGGATCTGCAGGGCGCCGAGGACCAGGCCGGCTACCAGACCTTCTGGAAGGAGTTCGGCCGCGTCCTGAAGGAGGGCCTGCTCTCGGACTTCGACAACCGCGACACCATCCTCCAGGTCTCCTCGTTCGCCTCGACGAACTCCGAGACCGAGCTGACCACGCTGGCCCAGTACGTGGAGCGGATGCCCGAGGGGCAGGACACGATCTACTACATGACCGGCGAGACCCGTCAGCAGGTCGAGAGCTCCCCGCATCTGGAGGCGTTCAAGGCCAAGGGCCGCGAGGTGCTGATCCTGACCGACCCGGTCGACGAGATGTGGGTCGGTTCCGTACCGGAATTCGACGGCAAGGCGTTCCAGTCCATCGCCAAGGGCGAGGTCGATCTGGAGACCGAGGAGGAGAAGAAGGCCTCCGAGGCGCTGCGCGAGCAGCAGGACAAGGACTTCGCCGATGTCCTCACGTGGCTGGGCAAGACGCTGGAGGAGAACGTCAAGGAGGTGCGCCTGACCAACCGGCTCACCACCTCTCCGGCTTGCCTGGTCGGTGACGTGTTCGACTTCACGCCGATGCTGGAGCGGATGTATCGCGCCTCGGGCCAGGCGCTGCCGGAGAGCAAGCGGATTCTGGAACTCAACCCGACCCACCCGCTGGTCACCGGCCTGCGCGACGCGTACGCGGCCGAGCGGGAGAAGGCCGACGCCGGCACGGCGACCGAGCTGTCGGAAACCGCCGAACTGCTGTTCGGCACGGCGGTGCTCGCCGAGGGCGGTGAACTCAAGGATCCGGCGCACTTCGCCCACATCCTCACCGATCGGCTCACTCGCACTCTCTGAACCATCCGCGACCGGAGGACCGGCAATGTCCTCCGGTCGCGGCCGGTGCGGTCGGCGGCGTTTCGGCCATTTCTCGGTTACGGTGACGGGCGGGATGGCATATTCGCAGGACTGGGGAGTTCGCCCCCGGGTGGCGCGGTTAGATGTGGATGCCTGAAAGGATCGTCACGACATGTCCGCAAACCCGCTTGCCGTCGCCGAGCCGTGGGATCTCGTCGCCGACGGATATGACGAGTTCGCACCCGCGATAATGCAACCGTTCTCGGCGCGGGCGCTCGAGTTCGCATCGCTCTCGCCGGAATCGCGCATCGTGGATGTCGCGGCGGGGCCGGGCACGCTCAGCCTGCTGGCCGCGGGTCACGTGGCGCAGGTCGACGCCATCGATTTCGCGGAGTCGATGATCGCGCGCTTGGCGAAGAACGCCGCTGCCGCCGGGCTGGTGAATATCCGGGCGCAAGTGGGTGACGGACAAGAACTGCCGTACGAATCCGACCATTTCGACGCCGGGTTCTCCATGTTCGGACTGATGTTCTTCCCGGACCGCGCTCGTGGGTTCGCCGAGCTGTTCCGAGTGTTGCGGCCGGGCGGGACGGCGGTGGTGTCGAGCTGGGCGCCGATCGCGGACTCGCCGCTGATGCGGATGATGTTCGGTGCCTTGACCGCGGCCGACCCGGACATCCAGGAGCCGCAACCGAACTTCCTGAGCCTGGAGAACCCGGAGGTCTTCGAATCGGAGATGCGCGGTGCGGGCTTCGAAGCCGTGTCCATCCAGCGGCATTCGATCGCGCTCACCTTCGGCAGCCCCGAGGAGATGTGGGAGACCATGGTGCGCAGCAGCGCCCCGTTGGAACTCATGCGCCACAACGTGAGCGCGGAGGTCTGGGCGCGGCGCGCCGCCGTCATGAAAGCGTTTCTCGCCGAGAAGTACCGGCCGCACTGCCCGTTGTCCACCACGGCCTACCTCGGCATCGGCCACAAATCGGGGGAATGAGAACAGCGCGCGACCCTTCGGTGAAGGGTCACGCGCTGCCGGGACTGCGGAGCGGAATTACCGCGGCGCCATGCGCAGCGCGCCGTCCATGCGGATGGTCTCGCCGTTGAGGTAGTCGTGCTCGACGATGTACTGCGTCAGCTGCGCGTACTCGTCCGGACGGCCGAGGCGGGACGGGAAGGGCACGCCCGCCTCGAGGCCTTTGCGGTACTCCTCGGTGACGCCGGCGAGCATCGGGGTGTCGATGATGCCGGGAGCGATGGTGTTCACCCGGATGCCGAACTGGGCCAGATCGCGCGCTGCCGGAACCGTCATACCGTGCACGCCGCCCTTGGACGCCGAGTAGGCGATCTGACCGATCTGCCCCTCGAACGCGGCGACCGAGGCGGTGTTGATGATGACGCCGCGCTGGCCGTACTCGTCCACGGCGTCGGTCTTGGCGATCGCGTCGGCGGCCAGCCGCATGACGTTGAAGGTGCCGAGCAGGTTGACCGTGATGACCGTGCGGAACAGCTCCAGGTCGTGCGGGCCGTTCTTGGACAGGATGCGGCCCGCCCAGCCGACACCGGCGCAGTTGACCACGATGCGCAGCGGGGCGCCGGACTCGACGACCTGCGCGACGGCCGCGCCGACCTCGTCGTTGCTGGTGACATCGGCGGGAATGAGGGTGACCCCGGCGGGCACGTTGTCGCCGGCGCGCTCGATCGACTGCGGCACATCCAGCCCGAAGACGGTGGCGCCGAGATCGGCGAGACGCTTGGCGGTGGCGGCGCCGAGGCCCGATGCGCCTCCGGTGACAATGGCGGCGGAACCCGAAATCTCCACGATGGTCCTCTCGTTTGTGACAGCCAGTTGGCCCTTCGTCAATGGCACCCTAACCGGTACGCGGCGAACGGCCCTGCACGGCTCCCGCGACTCGTTTCCGGCGCGGGCCCTTTCCGGCAAGTCGGCGGAACCGACCGAGCAGAATGGAACAGCCCAGTCAGCTCGACCGAACACCCGGAGTCACCGAATGACCGAATCGGCCACCAGCGCACGCCTCCCCCGAGGTAGGCACGGCCTGCCACGGGAGCAGGTGATCGCTTCGCAGCGCGAACGAATCCTCGTCGCGACGGCGGAGGCCATGGCCGAGAACGGTTACATCGGAACGTCGGTCGCGGCGATCCTCAAGCGGGCTTGCGTGTCCAGGGAGACGTTCTACGAGCAGTTCCGCTCCAAAGAAGACTGTTTCGAAGCGGCCTATCAGCGCGCGGTGCATTTGTTGCTCGACCGGATCGCCGACGCCACCGAGAGGGAAGACGCGGCGGCCGATACCGACGCCGTGGCTCGGATGGATCGGATCCTGCGCGCCTATCTCCAGTATCTGGTGGACTACCCGGCCAGCGCGCGGTTGTTCTTGGTCGAGGTCTTCGCGGTGGGGTCGGCCGCCATCGCGCGCCGGGCCCAGCTGCAAGAGCGATTCGTTGAGTTGATCGCCGCCGTGCTCGACGCGCGGACCGACCAGCAGCGTTTCGCCTGTCAGGCCCTGGCCGCGGCGGTCGGTTCGATGGTCACCGCTCGGATCGCGGCCGGAGACTCGAGCGGTCTGCAGGCGCTGCGGGAACCACTGCTGGAGCTGTTGCGTCAGGGTGGCGGACTGTACGGGGCTGCGCTGGACTCGAGCGGCGAGCCATCCGCGTGAGCAGCAGCGCCGCACCGGCCAGCGCGGGAACCAGCGCCGCGAGCCCGGCGACGGCGACACCGCCGAGGGCCGGTGCGGTCGCGCCGAGCAGGGTCGCCGCGCCGAAGTAGAGGAACAGCAGGCCCGAGCCGATGCCGATCGTGTGCTCCGGCAGATGCTTGCCGACCAGAATGCCCACCGCGATGGCGAGCGCGTCGGCGGCGACCATGCCGATGGTCGAGCCCAGCCAGACGCCTACCCAGTCGTAGTCCGTGGCCAGCGCGGCGGTCGCGAACATGGTGCGATCGCCCAGCTCGGCGAGCAGGAACGCGGACAGCACCACGAAGAACGGCGCACCGCCCACTTTCGGCGCCTTCGGCTCCGGGTCTTGCTCGCCGGTGCCGAAGTGCTCGCGCAACGTCCACAGGCCGACGGCCAGGAAGGTGACGGCGGCGATCAGCGCGATCGCCGTGGTGGGCAGCGCCGCACCGAGGAAATAGCCGATGCCGACCGAGATCAGGTGCACCGCCGCGGAGGCTGTCGCGATGCCGCCGAGCACCACCCACCAGCGGTAGCGCAGCGCGAACGTCAGCGCCATCAGCTGGGACTTGTCACCGAGCTCGGCGAGGAAGACGACGCCGATGGTGAGCAATACGGTGGCGATCATGTGTGGCGGCTCCAAGGTCTCCGGCCTGCCGACCGGAGATATGGGACGCTCCGGCCGACAACGAAATGGTTGTCCAGGCCGAAGGTCTCGCCCACCGGCCGGAAGCCGGTTCACACAGCCGGACCCGGCCCGAGCGGGCTCGGCGGGTCAGTATGTCGACTGTGTGATTGGGGGCTACTCCCCTTCGCTGCTTGCGACTCTACCGCCACGTTCCGCTCGTGCCAACCCGCTGTAATCGAAATCGCAATGCGCACAATAAGTTTGGCGATCCACGTGCGGAATTTCGGTTACCCTCACGCGGCCAGCAGCATAGCCAGAACCGCGGTGTCGGGATCGCTGATCGGGTCCAGTCCGACCCGGCTGACCAGCGAGGTCACGGTTCCGTCCGACTCCGCCTCGACCCACGCGGCACGGTGTTCCAGCCCCAGGTGGGGCACGCCGGGCAGCAAGACGCAGCCGGAGGCCGCACCCGCGCATTCGGGCAGCGTCGGGCGGGTTTCGGACGGCGGATGCAGCATCAGCAACGCCGGTGGCACATGGTCGGCGAAACGTCCGGGTTCCACGGCCTCGTCGCCGAGCACGGGCCCTTCGGCCAGCACCAAGCCGACCGTGCCCGGGGCGGGGTCGTCGGGCAGGTCCTCACGGACTCCGAACACCGTCGAGGTGGTCAGCAGCCCGGGTAACGTGGCCACACGCACCGCTAGGACCAGCACCTGCGCCCACTCCTTGGTGGTGTCCGGCCAGCGGCCGGAAATCAAGAAGCCACGCAGCGACCCGCGCGAATGGAACGGCGTGATGCCGATCGGTTCGTTCGTGCGCATTCCTGCCTCCCGTTGTCGTACCCGGGGGCGACCTTGCCCGTTCCTTTGGGGTGGATTTCCCGAATATGAACCACGAGTCACCTGGCACACAAGTACCAAAGAGTGCCAATCGGGCGGCCGGGGGCGTGGAGGAGGGCAATCCGGCTGCGCACTCGACGGATCCCGCCCCACCTCAGGGACTCCGGATACACGCGGGGCGGGTGGCGTTCCCGGCAACATGTCCGCGTCACCGGAGAACAGAACGGGCCCGCGAATCCGGCCGCGCGTGGCGGACGGATTCGCGGACCCGGTTCCGGCGTGCCGAACAGGCTCAGCCGAAGATGAGGCCCTTGGCCTGCGAAGTCGCCTTGGCGAAGCGCTCCTGCACGTCGGCCCAGTTGACGACGTTCCAGAACGCGGTGACGTAGTCCGCCTTGACGTTCTTGTACTGCAGGTAGAAAGCGTGCTCCCACATGTCGACCTGCAGCAGCGGGATGATGCCCAACGGGACGTTGGCCTGCTGGTCGTAGAGCTGGAAGGTCAGCAGCTTCTGGCCGAGGGTGTCGAAGCCGAGCACCGCCCAGCCGGAACCCTGCAGGCCGTTGGCCGCGGCGGTGAACTGCGCGCGGAACTTGTCGAACGAACCGAACTGGTCGTCGATGGCCGCGGCCAGTTCGCCGACCGGCTTGTCGCCGCCGTTGGGGGAGAGGTTCTTCCACCAGATGGAGTGGTTGACGTGCCCACCCAGGTGGAACGCGAGGTTCTTCTCGTGCAGGAAGATGGCGCTGTGATCGCCCGACTCGCGAGCGGCCTCCAGCTTCTCCAGTGCGGTGTTCGCGCCCGCGACGTAAGCGGCGTGGTGCTTGGAATGATGAAGCTCGTTGATCTGCCCGGAGATGTGGGGCTCCAGGGCGCTGTAGTCGTAATCCAGATCTGGCAGCGTGTACTCGGCCACGTTGTCCCTTCCTATGTCGGGCTGGTTGTGCCCCGTTCCGGACACAGCCAACCATCATTCGTACACCCGGTCGATTCCAACTCGGGCCCACGCTCGCGCATTCCGGTGACGCCGCTCACACCTAGCGGGTCGCGCACCGTCACATCACGCACATCGGCCCCACTGGAAACGCACGCGTAGCATCGAACCATGTCGTGGTACGACGAACTAGTGGGGCGCCTGAGCCTCCCCGAACCCGTCATGGTCGCTCCCGAGCAAGCCCTGCCCGGCCGGGCGGAACCGCTCGACGTGCCGGATACCCACTACGTCAACGGTCACCCGATCCGCCCGCCGTTTCCTGAGGGGCTCCAGCTCGCGGTCGTCGCGATGGGCTGCTTCTGGGGCGCGGAGAAAGGCTTCTGGGAACTCGACGGCGTCTACTCCACGGCAGTCGGTTATGTCGGCGGGTACACGCCGAATCCCACCTACGAAGAGGTATGCAGCGGACGGACGGGTCACGCGGAAGCGGTGCTCGTCGTGTTCGATCCCGCGGTGATCGACTACGCGGGCATCCTCGAACACTTCTGGGAGAACCACGATCCCACCCAAGGCATGCGGCAGGGAAACGACCGCGGCACCCAATATCGTTCGGCCGTCTTCACCTTCGGCGCCGAGCAGGCCGACCTCGTCGGCTCGACGGCCGAGTCCTACGGTAAGCGGCTGGCCGCGGCGGGATACGGGCAGATCACCACGGAGATCACGCCGCTGCCCGGGCTGGCGGCCTTCTACTATGCCGAGGGCTATCACCAGCAGTACCTGGCCAAGAATCCCGGGGGATACTGCCCCGTTCACGCCACCGGAGTGAGTTGCCCGGTGGGCACGGGCGCCTGAGCGCCGAGGTGCGACGAACCGCACCCAAAAGTGCGGTTCACTCGCGACGGTTCGGCGCTCAGAGCGGCGGCGCGATTCCCGGACGACTGGCTCGCGGGTCGCCCGCATCGTGCGCCCGCCACCACCGCGCGCCGCCCGCGACGAAGTCCGCCAGCGGGATCTGCTTGCCCCGCGCGTCGTACACGGTGATGCCGTCGAACCACACCCGGACGTCCAATTCGCGCGGATCGATGCCCTCCTCCTGGGAGAACTCCAGAACGTGTGCGGATTCGCGATCACCGATGCGGGTGTCGAAGCTGAGCAACTCGCTCCACAGCGCCCAACTGCTGTCGTCGAGATCGATGAACTCCCAACCGTGCAGCCGCCCGCCGCCGAAACTCCGGATCGCCTCGTCCAGGCCTTCCAGTCGCAGCGGCAGCACCCTGGGTTCCAGGTCGTCCCAATGCTGCGTCCGCAGTGACGCGGCGACCCGGCTCACGCCGGTGAACGTCACCTGCACCCGATAGTCCTCCGCCGCCGTTCCGCGTTCGGGAAGAGTCAGCACTTCGAGGTCGAGTCGCAGTTCTGCGGCGGCCTCGTCGATCGCGAGGCCGAGGCACGTGGCCTCGGACAACGCGATATTGAGCCCTGCGATGTCCATTCCGTGGCGTAGCCCCCTGCTCACGTTCATGCGCCCAGGCTACCGATCGTCTTCGCCGGATCGCGGGATTTCGGCGGCGTTCTGGATTCGATGGAACCGAATGCGCCTCGGCGCCGTCCAAGTAGATATCGGGCCCTCTTCGGCCGCGGGTTCCGATGTCGGCGACGAATGGCCGCTCCGGGATTGGTATGGAGGGGAGTCCCGGATCGGCCATTCGCATCGCTCGACCGTTAGGGACTGATCCGTACTTCGATCAGGTAAAGCATGCCGAGAACGGACCAAGGGTTCGCAACGACCCCAGGTCGATAGCTGATCAGTTGCTAGAAAGCCGGTTCAATCCGGCGAAACGCCTTCGACACCTGCGCCTTGTGGATCGAGCTGTGGATTATGTGGATAACTTCGCCCGAGTTATGCACAACCAGCATCGGGCGGGTGCGCGGTCGAGTTCCGGAGGGGAGAACATACCCGAAGTCGTGGCTCGCTGTCGAGGTCGCTCCCCTGGCATGGAACTGCACGGCGGTCCGCCACGCATGGCAGGATCGAATCTGTGACGAGCCCCCACGTTCCGTCGGTCACGGTGGAGGACGTGCCTGCCGAATTCGACAGCAGCGCGCCCGCGTCGGCCGACACGCCGCGATCGATCCTGCTCGACGTCCGTGAGGACGACGAGTGGCGGCTCGGACACGCCCCGGGCGCGATCCACATCCCGATGGTCGACGTTCCCGCCCGGATCGACGAGCTGGAGTACGACGCGGATCTCTACATCATCTGCAGGCAGGGCGGTCGGTCGCTTCAGGTGGTCGAATATCTCACGCACATCGGCTATGAGGCCATCCAGGTCAACGGGGGCATGGTGGCATGGCAGCACGCCGGCCGCCCGCTGGTCGCGGAGGGCGACCACGAGGCGAAGATCTACTGACGAAAGAACGAGGTGCGCGGGTGAGTACGGTGGTGCAACCTTGTGCGCGCTGCGGTGCGCGCTGGGCCGTGCAAGGGGCGCCGATGCACTGGTGCCCGCGCTGCCGCGGCGTACTCCTCTCGCCGGGGCCGATCGACGCGCCCGCCGACCGTCGCAACTACCGCTGGGTGGCGCGCAAGCCCGACCAGCGCGGTCGGCGAGCGCAGTCGGCCGTCCGACCGGCCCCGCCGAGCCGCACGCCTCGGTACACGCAGATCCCGCGCTGGGGCCTGATCGACCCGCCACCGCACGCGGGCGGCGCGGCGCGTCGCCCGTTCGGCAAGTTGACCCACTCGGTGATCAGATTGCTCGTCGCGACCGCCGTCGTCTTCGGACTCGCGGCCGTCGCGGAACTGGCGCGCTACGGGGTGTTGCTGCGCAACCGGACGCGCCTGATCCACCCCGCCGTCCTCTTCGCCTCCGACGCGTTCGTGATCGGCGCCGGAGTGCTCGCGGTCGTGCTCGCGCTGCTGGCGGCCGCGGCCACCGTCGGAAGACTGATCGAGATCAGGCGCTCGGCCTACGCCGCCACGGGCAGGCGCGACCCGCGTTCGCCGCGAGCGCTCGCGCTCGGCTGCCTGATTCCGGTGGTCAACCTGCTGTGGCCGGGGGTCTTCCTGAGCGAAGTGGCCGCATTGCAGGGTGATCCCAGGACGGGACGGGCGGTCCGGATCTGGTGGGCCGCGTGGGTCTTCGGCGGCCTCGTCACGGTGGCCGCGCTACTGTGGCGGACCGCGGATTCGTTGCAAGCCGAGGCGGACGGGGTGCTGTTCACCGCGTTCACCGACGCGGTCGCCGCCGCGGTCGCGTTGCTGACCCTCTGGGTGTTGCGCACGATCGAGGGGCATGACCTACTCGGTCGCAGCCGGACCGCGCGCCGCTGGCTGATCGCGGTCGACCCCGCGGTGCCGGTGATCGAGCCGGTGCATCCCGGCGGACGTGCACAGGCGGGCGCCGACGCGCACGAGGACAACGGTGCTGAGGACCGTGAGCAGGAGGAGGTTATGGCCAAGTGAGCCAGGGCAGTCGCGCGCCGTTCGTCGTCGCGCATCGAGGCGCCTCGGCGGCGCGCCCCGAGCACACGCTCGCCGCCTACGAGTTGGCGCTCCAGGAGGGCGCCGACGGCGTCGAGTGCGATGTCCGGCTGACCAGGGACGGACATCTGGTGTGCGTGCACGACCGCACCGTCGACCGGACCTCCTCGGGCAGCGGTCTGGTCAGCGAGATGACGTTGGAGGAGCTGCGGGCACTGGATTTCGGCGCCGACGGCGATCCGGCCTCGGTGCTGACCCTCAGCGAGCTGATCAGCCTGGTGCTGGACTGGCGTAGCAGGCCGACCAAGCTGTTCATCGAGACCAAGCACCCGGTCCGCTACGGCGCGCTGGTGGAGAACAAGCTGCTCGCCGAGCTCCAGCGCTTCGGCATCGCCACCCCCGCCTCGGCGGATCATTCCCGCGCGGTCGTCATGTCGTTCGCGGCCACCGCCGTGTGGCGCATCCGCCGCGCCGCCCCGCTGCTGCCCACCGTCCTGCTCGGCGAATCGTCGCGCTACCTGGGCGGATCGGCGGCCACCACCGTCGGCGCCACAGCCGTCGGCCCCTCGGTGAAAACACTGCGCGAGCACCCCGACCTGGTCGACAAGGCCGCCGCCGCCGGCCGCGCCACCTACTGCTGGACCGTCGACGACCCCGACGACGTCCAATTGTGCGCCGACCTCGGCGTCAGCTGGATCGCCACGAACCACCCCGGCCGCACCAAGTTGCTACTGCCCGCCGCCTGACCCGGCCCCCGCTGGGCCGGGCTGGTTCGAGACATCCCGCCCATACAGCCAGCTGAGGTCGTACCAGCCGTTTCGGCAGTGGATCGATCGATACAAACACGGTCGTCTGTGTCCCGCTGATCCGTGACTTCCACAAGAGGTCCCTAGGCTAGGCGTCCCTCGATTCGGCGCAGGCCGCGAGAAAGCCGGAGCGGGGGGTGTGGCGGCATCTTCGCCACGCCCACCACGGCGCACGTAATTCGCGCGCTAATTCCTGACGGAACCACACCACCTCAACCACGACTTTCGAGCGAAGCGAGACCGAGCATCCGCCGTTCGCGGCCCGGCTCGCGTCCGAGTGGCCGCCGCGTCCGCGACGAAGTCGCCAGCGGCGGTCGCTCGGGCCCGAGCTTCCGCGGCGTCGTCGACTG
>NZ_JBFAXY010000022.1:0-150407 GCF_040681035.1 Nocardia sp. NPDC051911 | reverse complement strand
CAGCAGTGGTGGGACAAGGGCGACGACACCAGTAACAACAAAGGTTTCGTCGCCGGCATGCGTGAACTCGCCGGCCAGGTCCCCGAATTCGTCGACCCGAATACCGCGGCACCCCCCACCAACGGTGGAACAGGCAGTGGCGGCGGAACCGGAAACAACAACGGCGGCAACGGCAACAACGGCGGCAACGGCAACAACAGCGGCGGAGACAACAACAACGGCAAATCCAACGCAAACGGAAGCGGTGGCACCGGCGGCGGATCCGGAAGCGAAGCCGGCGGCAGCGGCAACGGATCGGGCGCGGGTTCGGGCAGTGGAAACGGCGGGCCCAGTGGAAACGGCGGCACGAGCGGCGCACCCTCGGGCGATCCCGGCCAGGGTACCGGTCCGAGCGGTGCCCCCGGGACCGGCGCCAGCGGCGCTCTCTCCGCCTCCGAGATGCTCAGTATGTTCTCGGAGGTGTTGCAGCTCATCACTTCCGGCATCACGACTCTCGCGCAGCTCGGCAATCAACTTGCCGCCCAGCTCGGCCCGGGATTGCAAGCGCTGACCAAAGCTGTCGAGGACGGCACCCTGACGGTGAAGCAGGCATTGGCCGAGGCTGCCGAGCGGATCGGCGAGGATATAGCTGAGGTCGAGGAGCTACTCCTCCCACCGGGTGCGACCGGGCCGGTCGACTCGCGGGCGCTGTTGCCCAGCCCGAACGAGGCGCTCGAACTACTTCAGCTGGGGGTACCAGGACGTGCGGCGGGCAATCAGCCCGCGGTCTTCCAGGATTTCACGACGGCGAGGTCGATCGATGACGTCGTCGGCGAGCCCGGATCGGCGGGCGTCCCGGGTATCGCGGCGGAGGGTGGCAACTGATGGCACGGACCTGGCGCCTCACCGGCCTCGAATACCTGGTGCTGCGTGAGCGACTGGTGGGACGCCGCACGAGCTGGCCGTTCGCCTACGTCGCCGACGTGAAGGGACATTTCGACTTCCAATTCGTCAAGGCTCGGGTCTGGGGTGAGCTGCAGGCCGCGTGGGACCCGGCGCTGGCCGAGGCGATGGTGAAGTCGATGCAGGCCGATGTGCGGATCGCGGTGCTCGCCCATGATGACAGCGCGCCCCATGATCTGGCCCGGCAGTGGACGATGGCGGGCAAGCTGTTCGGCGACCGAGCGATCCTGGTCGAGGGATTCCGCGTGCGGTCGCCCTATAGTCACGACGAACTGGTGATCACCGAGTGCGATGCGGTGGAGCTCGCACGAGTGATCGTGGACAAGCTTCCCCCGATGGCGGCGGGCGGCCAGTCGCAGGTCGAATTGCTGAGCTCGACGGCCGAGCCCGTGTTCGATCACTGGCACGGTCGCAGTTCGCTGTACGACGAAGGCGACCGCGATGTCGACACTCGGAGCCGAGGGTGGCAGGCCGCGCCGAAATCCACGGTCGGCCGGATCGAGATCACGCACGGTCACTCGAATTTCGGCCCGCGCGGGCAGGTGACCAAGTGGATCTTCTGGGAAGACCATCCCGGCGATGGCCGCTACATCGTCGATGCCGGGCCGCCGGTGGCCGCGGTCGCGACCGATGCCGAGCGGCTGGTGCGGCTCATCGAACGGGAATGCGGTGAACTGCAGCGCGTCCGGGGGGACGAGTCGCGCGGTGGAATCTCGCGGCTCAGCGTCTACGACGACGGCCGTTGAGATGACCGATCCGAACTGATTGCGCTGATAGGAGTTGCGACATGGCACTTGATTCCGATGTCTCGGACAACACCAAATGGGCGAGCTTGGGCGGCGCGGAGCTTCTGCTCGAGGCGGGGACGGCGCAGAAGTGCGCACAGCACGTCGAGGACATGCTGAATGTCGTTGTCGGCGTGCACAGCTGGGTGCAGGGCAACTATGAACGCGCGAGTCCGGTGTTCGCCGCGTGCGCCTCGGGGGTGCAGATGTGGGCCCTGTTCAACTCAAAGATCGCCACCGAGTTGCTGGAACGCATGGATCGGCATCGCAACATCCTCACCAATATGGGCAACACGTTTCTCGCCGCGGGCAAGAAATACGCCCTTACCGAGCACAACTCGGCCGTGAGCTTCGAGGGGATCTCCTTCGACAGCCCGCCGGGCACGCCACCCAGCGGAGCGCCCAAATCGGTGAAGATTCCCCGACATTCGAACAAGCCGGATACCACGACGCTCTACGACCCGGCCTTGTTCTGGCCCGAGGCGGGCTCGCAGCTGGATTGGTCGATTTTGTACAACGTCGGCCAGTCGATCAATGCGCAGGCGGTCGCCGACGCGGGTGGTGTGTGGTACTGGCTGTCCAAGGGGTTGGACCGTGGTTTCGACACCCTGCGGACCACCATCGCCGGTGCGTCGGATCAATGGACCGGCGCGGGTGCGGACGCGGCGATTCTGGCGACCACGCAGTACGTATTCGCCTCCGAGCAGCTCACGACGGATATGAATCTGTTGGGTGACTCGCTGGTGTTCAGCTCGGGCTGGCTGCAGCGGACGAAGAACGGCATGCCGCAGACCCCCGAACCACCGCCCTCGACGACCAGGACGCAGAACGACGCGGACCTGCTCCGGTTCCAAGAGCATTTCCAGACGCATTACACCGAGAACTACACGCATTTGACGACCCATATCGTGGCGCTACCTCAGCCGAACGAGGTGGTGACGCCGAGCCTGAACGTCGGCGGAACCGCGCCGATCGAGGCGCTCGACACGCCCGGTGCAGACGGGTCCGGCGGTGATCCCGGCGGGGAGCCGCCGACCGGCCCTGACGACAACGGCGGTGACGCGACGCCCGTCGGCGACAATCCGACGGGCGGTAGCAACCCGCCCGTCGACGGCGACGATCCCTCCTCCGAGCTCCCGAATCCCCAAACAGAAACGGGACCGAACACCCCGAACCTGCCGGAAGGGCTGAAGGACAAACCATTCGAGACGCTGAGCAACCTGCCCGACGACCTGACCTCGAAAGAATCGGGCAGCACCCCGTGGCTGATGAATTCCGCCCTCCTGCCACCAGGAAACGTCCCGTTCGTCGGCAAGGGCGGTGGCGGAGGAGGTGGGACCGGTCGCGTATTCGCCCTGGAACAGCTGAAAAACCAGGAGGCCAAGCTGTTCCCCCGCCTCACCGCCGTTCCGGACGAGAAGTTGACCGGACGGGCCGGACCCGCTGGTGGGCGCGAACCGGGTGTCCCGTTCGGCGGTCACCCCGGCCGCCCGAATGGCGAGGAGAAGGAGAAGAAGCGGTCCGAGCTGCTGGATTCGACCGAGCATCTCGACGAGGCGCTCGGGCAGCCGGGGCTCGCGATCAGACCGGTGCTCGATCGGTGAGCCGCACCTGGCAGCTCACTGATACGGAACTGATCGCCTTGTGGGACAGGCTGTTTCAAGACCGGCTACCGTTGCCGCTGTTCGCGCTGAATCGTGGCGACAACACGCGGGGCTGGGCGCGACTGGCGGCGGCGGCGCTGGCCGGGCTGGACGAGACGGCTGACGGCGCCCTGCACGACGCCCTCACCCGGGTCGCCCATGCCGATATTCGGGTCACAGCGGTGGCGTTCGACCCGCGCGATTGCGGCGACCCCGCAGGCCGGCTTCGCCTGGTCGGAGCCCGGCAGGGCGACGTGGCGGTCCTGATTCGCCAGCTACCCGGCGAAACGCGGTGGCACAGTGGCGGTTATGTGATCACCAGTGGCGATGCCGATCGGCTCGCCGGTGCGGTGGTCGGCGCGCTCCCCGCTCGGGCGGCCGGGCGGGGGCCGGATACTCCGTTGATCACCAGCCCGGCGAGCGCGGAGGCCGACCACCACTACGGCCGGTCTCCGGTCTACGACAACTATGCGGCCGATCGCGCCAGCGCGGCGTGGCTGCGACGGCCCGCGGAGCGGCTCGGAGTGATCGAAACCCGTATGGGTAGTTCGATCTTCGGGCCGCGCGGCATCACGCCCTACCGCATCGAATGGCGAGATCTGGTCGATGACGGCCGCTACGCCGTCGCCGAGACGGCAGGACCGGTCGCGACAGCGGTCGATCGGACGGCGCTGGCGTCCATGATCGCCGCCGATATCGCGACCGTGTCACAGACCATGGAGGACGAGCGACGTGTCTGAACAACCCCCGAGAATCGACGCCGAGTGGTCCGCGGACTCGATGTTCGGCGCGACGATCCATGAGAGCCCGGTTTTCGACGGGGCCGAGGCCGACCCGGAGACGACGCTCGATCGGGACGCGCCGGAACTGGAAGCACCGAAATCTGATTTCACGCCCTATTCGACCGGCGAGGCCGCACTGCGCGGTGGCGACATCGTGGTGAGCGCGACCGATTCGGCTGTGCCGCTGGCGGTTCGGCTCACCGCCGACCAACTCCGGCGCGACCCGGACGATCTCGGTGACGACATTCTGCGGCTGTGCAAGCTCGCGGCCAACCGGGCCGGCTTGCTCCGGCGTGCGTACCTGGCCGAGATCGGTGTCCCGGAATCGGCGCTGGACCTGCTCGAACTGCCGTCCCAGGACGCGGTCGAACACTACGAGCTCGCAGCGGAATCGGAGCACGGGTACGAGCCGCACAGCTGGCTCGACCGGGATGGAGATTCGTGGTGACAGATTTCGCTGCCCTCGAGGCGGGTGCTCGCGCACGACTGGATCGGATGCGACGGCTCGCCGCGGATCTCGCCGCGATCCGGGTCGACCACACCGATGCCGAGGGGGCCATCACCGTGTCGGTGGACGGGGTGGGCCGACTGCTCGATGTCCGTCTGACACAGGCGATTGCGATGCTGTCGCCGTCCGAGTTCGAACGGGTGCTCGTTGCCACCGCCGCTGCGGCGGTGCGGCGGGCTTTGGGAGCGCGCGGACAACTGATCGACGAATTCAACGGTCAAGTGAACAGCTAGCGCTGCCCTGCCCGCAGGGACGAGTCAACGGGCAGGTGAACAGCCGGGGTCGCCGCTCGCGCACCGCTTGCGGACACCGCGGCCCGAATTAGATTTCTGACGCGAGCCGTCTAGGTATCGAGATCACAGAACCAGCCCAGGAGGGTACCGCGATGAACGTCCTCAATGTGCAGCCGCAGACATTCCGCCGATACGGCGAGATTTCGGACGGGATGGCGGCGACTGTCGCCGTCGCGGGGGCCGTCGACCAGGCCGCTGTCATAGCGGCCATCGCTCCGACCTTCGGGTTGATCGGTCACGAATTCCTGACGAGTTTCGCGTACGCTCAGGCCAACCACTTCGCCGCACTGACCAAGCTCGTCGAAATCCTCACCACCACCGCCGATACCGCGCGGGTGGCGGCGGCGTCCTATGAACTGACCGAGCAGCACAGCGTGGCTTCGTTCGGTACGCTGACGGGCGCCGAACAGTGACTCCCGCGCAACCCTCCGCGGCGCCGCTACATCCGACCGTTCTCGACGCGCTCCGAAATACGCCGGCTGCTCCGTTTCTCGATCAGCCGACCCAGCAGTTGCTGGCCGGCATCGGCTTGCCGCAGTTTCCCACTCTTCCACCGCTGCCGGGTCTGCCGGTCCTCCCGCCGCTCGACCCGGCGGCACTGTTCAAACCGGTAACCGACCTGATCAGCGGCTACGGCAACGGCAACCTGGGCGCGGGGGAGTTCAATCCGCAAACGTTGATGCGGAATGTCACCGACGCGGTGCGCACCGCGATGCAGCTGGCCTCCACGGGCATTCAGCTGCTGCAGTCGATGGAGAGCTCAGGGGCAACGGCGGCGACGGCGGCGGCGGTCGACACCGTGGCGACGTCCGCATCGATCTCCGAGCAGGCCGCGCGGATCAACCTGACCACCGGCGGCGCCG
Organism: Nocardia sp. NPDC051911; assembly: GCF_040681035.1. Lineage (NCBI taxonomy): Bacteria > Bacillati > Actinomycetota > Actinomycetes > Mycobacteriales > Nocardiaceae > Nocardia > Nocardia sp. NPDC051911. The sequence continues at coordinate 144,591 of NZ_JBFAXY010000022.1, read as the reverse complement.
CGGGCACCGTCGCTGCCGGATATGCGCAAATGGCGGCGGTAGCGACGCGTTTCGCGCTCACCACCGCAGCGCTCGGGCCCACGCTGGTGACGCCGCCCGGCCAGGCGGCGCTGCTGGCCACCGCCATCGAGGCGGGCACCGAGGCGACGGCGATCACCGCCCAGACCAAGGCGCAGTTGCTGGCGCAGTCGGCGGAGATGACCGAGGCGGGCAAGCCGGTGCCGACTCGCAGCCCGAAACATGCGGACCTCGGCAAGGTCCAGCGTTCGCTCACCCAGACGGTTTCGGCGGCCGGTCCCTCGGCGCCGGATGTGTCGGCGGTCGGTTCGCGGTCCTCCCCGGGATCGGCGTTCGCCACCGCCGGGGTCGCGCCCTCCTCGCCGAACCAGCCCACCGTGACGCAGTTGCTGTCGCGATTGCAGCAGGTGGTGACGCCGTTGATCTCGGTCGCGCAGACCGTCGGGAAAGAGGTCCCCGCGCAGTTCCCGGCCAAGCCTGGCGCCGACCCCGCGGCGCCGGCTCCGACGCGCTCCGCTGCGGCAGCCGTGCCGGTCGGGTCGACGAGTGGGGGAGCGGCGGTCGCCCCGGCGGCGGCTCCGCTGGGCGTGTGGCAAACCGAAGGCGTCATCACGGTGACCGCGAGCCCGATCGGCACGCCGCTGATTTCGGCGTCGGCCTCCACGTACTCGCATGAAGTACTACCGCCTTTCGCACCCGGTGCCAGCTCGATCGGCGACGACCGGGCACGCCCGGGGGGCGGCCGCCAGGAGTCGCCTGTCGATGCCCGCTATGGCGACGAACTGGTCGGAGGCGGCCTGCCCGAGACCGCAGCACCCATCATCGGCGTGGAAACGACCGCCGACCCGGATACGCCATTCAGCCTTTAAGAGGAGAACGTTGATGAGCAGCATCGCGATAGATCACCAACTCGCCAGGATGGCGGCCGGTCGGCTGGACATGCTGGCCGATGACCTGGAGGGCGGGCTACTTCAACGCAGTGACGCGCTGCGTCCGGTGCCGGCAGCCGCCGACCCGGTGTCGCGGCACACCGCGCAGGTGCTGCGACAAGTCAGCGCTTCGTTCGAGCAGTCCTGTCTGGGGGGCGTCGGCGAACTGCGCAAGATCGCCGCGAACCTGCGTTCCCACGCCGACCTCGTCGGGGATTCCGATGACGACGCCGTGCAGTCGTTCCAGCGCCTGGCGTAGCACCGCGCGCCGAACATCGAGACGAGGAGTGACGCGATGGTCGAACTTCCGCACGCCGGTTTCACCGGCACGATGTGGGACGCCGTACCGGCCCAGCAGCTGGCACGCGAGCTGACGACCGGTCCCGGCGTCGTGCCGATGGCCGAGGCGGGGCTTGCCTACGCAGCGCTCGCACTGCACCTGGGTGAGGCCGGTGCCGAGTATCGCGCCATTCTCGCCATTGTCGGGAACGCGTGGGGATCGGATTCCAGCGCGGAGGGCATTGCCCGGTTGGCGCAGCTGGCCGACTGGTTCGACGACCTCACCACCGCCGCCGAGCACAATGCTGCCACGGCCGCCGAGCAGGCCGCGGCCTACGAGATCGCTCAGCTCACGATGCCGCACGTGGACGAGGTGGCGGCGGCGGTGCGGATGGCCGAGGAGACGGTCAGCGGCACGCTGCTCGGCGCACCGCTTGCCGGACTGTTCGACACTGCCGAGCATCAGATCGACGCCTTGCGCGACCACGCCGCCCAGGTGATGCGCACCTACGAGGCGGGCAGTGCGAAGCTGTCCGCAGCGTGGGAGCAGGAGACGGCCCCCGTCGTCTCCGCGGGAGCCGCCCTACTCGCTGAGCAGGCGCCGAAGCCGGTCGGCGACGGGTCATCGGGGCCGCCGCCCGACGCGCAGGCCGTTTCTTCTCCCGCACTGCGGGGTTCGCCGGTCGTCGACCTGTCGGCATCGACTGTCGCTCCGGCTCCGACCCTGACAGTCGGCGGTGAGTCGCTGGTGATCACGCCGATGCCGCAACCCGTCTCGCCGATCGTGGCGGCAACGGCCGGCGCTCCCGTCGTGGCAACGGCCTCGCAGGTACCGCCACCGTCGATGCTCGCGCCGCCCACGACTTCGCCGGTTCCGGTGTCGCCGCAAGCCGGTCAGCGGGCGGTGGCAGCCGAGGCCGGAGCTCTCGGCGAGCAGATCGTCGTCCAGGCCGGGCTCGCCACCGCACCACCAGTTCTGGGCGGCGTTGCGCAGTCCCGTACCGCCGGGGCGTCGCAATGATGACCCTGACCGTCGATGCCGCCCTCGTCGTCGCCGAAACGCTCGGCGCGCAAACCCTTCCGGTGGTTCTCGCCCTGCGCCCACAACACAGCGAGCACGCCGACTTCCTTGCCGCCCGCGTCGCCGCTGTCGCGGAGCTTTATGCGCGCGGCGTGCTCGACGAGGACGGGAACGTCCTCGACGACGAGCTGACCACGGCGATACTCGCCCTGGCCCGTCCGGAAAGGCAACTGGCCCTGCGGATCCGGCGCGCCGGCGCGCATCGGATCTGCCTGGCCCGGCGCGGCCTGGACCACGCGGTGGCGGTGCGAGTGGGCGACGAAATCCAGGTCGGCACCGTGTGGGGTGACGAGGATCCGGTCGCACTGGCCCGGCCGCTGCTGGCCGCGCTCGGCGCCCGTCCACCCGCGGACATCCCGGTGCTCACCGCCCCCACCGCCGAACTGCGTCGACGGCTCGACGACGCGGGAACCACCGAGGCCAGCGCCGCCTACCAGCTCGGCATGTCCGAATCGGACGCGCTGGCCCTTGGGCTGGCACTGCGCCAGTGTATTTCGGTCGCCGAGTTGGTGTGCTACTCCCACCGTGACGGCAGCGCGGAGCGATCGCCCGCCGCCGTCGCCGTGTACGACACCGCGGCCGGCCGGATCATCGGCGGCGGCAGCATGGCCCCTGACGGGCAACCGTGGACGACCTTGGCCCCCGGCAGTGATCGCCGGTTGGCCCATGTCGTCGGTGCGCAGATCGAAGCGCTGCCGGAGGGCCGCTGGATGCCGTAATCGGTACGCGCATCCACCCATCGTCCGGAGTCACTTCTCCGGAATTCTCAACACATCATCATCCGAAAGGAAATGTCAATGGCCGGCGCAGATGCTCTCCACCTTGATTTCGCCATATTTCAGAAGTACACGAACGCGTACGCCGACGTGATTCCGCCCATCGACAAGAGCGTCGACAACCTCGAGGCCACAGTGATCGCCGCGAAGAAGGATTGGGAAGGTGAAGCCAACGTCGCGTTCACCAAATTCGCCGACGAACTGCAGGCGAGGATCCGCAAAGTGAATGTCGATCTGGGCCAGGTCTCAGAGGCGTTGCGTACCGGTGAAACGAAGGTCGCGGCAACCGAAAACGAGAGCATGGGCGGGTTCACCACGCTGAACACGAATTACCTCTGACCGGAACCGACCGAAACCACTTCTGAGAACGGAACCAGCACAATGTTGTACAACCCGGCGGGCGTCATCCAGCTGATCACCGATATGGACAACTACCACGCGGCCATTACCACGGAGCGGGAAAACGCGCAGAACGCGGCGACCTCGCTGGTGCGGGAGGGCTGGCATAGCGGCGAAGGCGGCGCCGCCGGCTCGTTCCTGGCCAAGCACAAGACCCTGATCGCCGACCTGGACGAGCTGCTCGTACTGCTGAAGAAGGGACGTGACAACGTGCAGGCCGCGCTGGACAAGGCCCGGGCGACCGATCAGCACGTCGCGGACGACTTCGTCTGGTAGATCCGGCACCGAGGAGTCCCCGGGGGCCCGCCGCCAACTGGCCGCGGGCCCCCGTTCTCATGCGGATCGCAGTGCCGGCTCTGGTTGCGGCCCGACCTCGGTTTCGGCGTCGGTTCCAGCGCCCTCGAGATACTCGACTTCCTCCCGGATCGAGACCACCTGGACGGTCAGTTCCCGGCCCGCGCTGCGAATGTGCACCCGCCCGGGCACGTCCGCCGATTCGATCAGCGCGACATCGGCGCCGAGCAGAACCGCCGCTGACTCCCGCGGCGAACGGACATGGACGGCCGTCGCTTCCGACACCTGTCCGGCCGAGGCGACACCGTCGAAAACGATCATCGTCGCCGCGGCCGTGTATCGCGCGCTACCGGACGCGGGCAACGACAGCGCGGCAGGCGCGCCGACCGCCGCGACCAGGCATTCCCATTCACGGGGGCGAACGCTGTGCACGATCACCTGCGCACCCACCGCGATCGCGCGCAGCACCATCAGTTGGGTCAGCCGCAGCGACCCGACGATCTCCACCCGCCGGACCGCGGGCCCGAACAGCGGCACCGCGACACCGAGCCCGTCATCGGTAGCGCCGATCACCTGACCGCACCCTGCGGCCTGCACCGTGAATCGCGACATCGCCGCTGGTACCCCGCGTAGCGCGGCGGATGGCTCGAGGTTCCCGCCGTCGAGCAGGACCTGGCGCTGCAGTCCGCGCAACGGACGCAACCCGAGTTCGGCGGGCGGTTCCTCGGCGTCGTGATGACCGACGCCGGCAAGGTCGCGCCGCACGACCGCGCTCAGCGCGACCATGGTGCCACGCCGGCCCGGCGAGTCCGAATCGACGGCCGGTGTCATGCGCAAGCGGGTCAGCACCGACTTGCCGGGCAATGTCCACACCGCCGCCAGCACCCCCGGTTCGAGCAGGTGCGGCCGGACCGCGTAACCGGCCAGTTCGATGCCGCCGCTGCGCAAGACGCGCCAATCCTCAGCCCACTGCTGTGGGTCGTTGTCGTGCAGGACCGCGGCCTCCGCGGCCGCCAGTTCGTCGGCGGTGAGGATCGATACCCCGACGCCGCTGGCGGCGATGCGACCCGCGACCCGGCGCGTCGCGACCAGGGCGGTGCGGATCATGCCTTCCTGTGCGTTGCCCCGGTTGTCGATCGCGCCGACGTTGTCGAGCGGGTCGAAACGCAGGACCAGCCAGACGGTCTGGGTAGCGGCGGCAGGCAGTGGCCCGAGCAGTTTTTCGTAGACCCGGACGACGTTGTGCGGGCCCTGGGTGCGGACACCGAGCGTGACGACGTCGACGGCGGCCAGCCGAATATCGAACTGGGACAGGCACCGCGCCACATCGGCGAGTGAGATGGCCGCGCCCGCCTCGATCCGAGCCGATCCGAGCAGGGTCGGCCGCACCACGGTGTCGCCGAGCCCGACCATGGTGATCAGGTGGCTGCCGTCCCAGCGCATGCCACAGCGGGCGCCACCGGAGTCCGGGATATCGACATCGAACGACTCGGGGCGTGGTTCATTACCACTACCGCGCCGATTGCGCCACCAGAGCGAGCCGCGCATTCCCAGAATTCGCCAAACATTGGTTTTCCAAACTCGGACGCCACCGAGCAACGCAATTGTGATCCCGATGCCGAGAGCCACTCGAATATCTGCGCAGAGGGCGATGGCTGTGGTGGCGGCCGTTGTTCCCGCGGCCGCCGATGGCAGCACGATGGACAATGGAATCCGTGTGAACAGTTCGCTCGGACCCGAAGTCGGCAATGGCACAACAGGTGATTCCCGGGTATCTTCCGGCGGCATTATCTCGCTATTCATTCAGAACATCTCCATTCGGCGCTCGCCTGTGTGGTGCGGTAGCCTCTCATATGTCGTACGAGTGTGCACATTCAGGCACACGGTGTTCATGCGCACGTGTTCGTGCGCACGGAGGAGTTGAAATGCCGGCACAGTTGACGACCCGGGCGCAGGTCAATGGATACAGATTTCTGTTGCAGCGTTTCGAGCACGCGCTGGTTCGCCGCGATGTGCGAATGCTGCACGATCCCATGCGCATCCAATTCCGTTCGTTGCTGACGGGTTTGGTGCTGGCAGTGCTGGTGACGGCAGGCTGCGGCGTCCTGGCGTTCCTGCGGCCGCAGGGGCAACTCGGCGATGCCAAGATCATCATGGCCGGCGACAGCGGTGCCCTCTACGTCATGGTGGACAAGACCATGCACCCGGTGCTGAATCTGGCTTCGGCCAGGCTGATCACCGGCACCAGTGAATCACCGACGTCGGTGCCGGATTCGAAGCTGGCCTCGGTACCGCGCGGACCGATGCTCGGCATCCCCGGCGCACCCGCGTCGCTGCCGGGGGCGGTCGATCGCGATCGCTCCGAGTGGACGCTGTGCGAAGACGCGACCGACGGTTTGCGCAGTACGGTTCTCGACGGCGTGCCACAGCTCGGCCCGCAGATCCGGCCCGCCTCACCGGATGAGGCGGTGCTCGCGACCTATGACGGCGCCACCTACCTGATCTACGACGGCAAGCACGCACGCATCGACATGAGCAGTGAAGCGGTCGTGGCTACCTTGCAGATTCGCGACATGCGGCCGCGGCCGATCGGTGCCGGACTGCTCAACGCGACCGCCGCCGCCCCCGAACTCCTCGCTCCGGCGATACCCGACGCGGGTGCGCCCAGCGCCGTGCGCGTCGGCAATGTCGTTGTGGGGTCGGTGATCCGGGTCCAAGGCGTCAACGGCGCGCAGCCGTATGTGGTGCTCGCCGACGGGCTGCAGAAGATTTCGGAGTTCACCGCGCAGGTACTGCGCACGTCGAACTCGATGGGGCATACCGTCATTCCGCTGCTGTCCCCGGACGCGATCGGCGGTCTGCCGGTGCTGAACACCCTGCCGATCGGGCAGTTCCCGGCCGGCGTCCCGTCCATCGTCGCCATGGATACCGATCCGGTGGCCTGCGCGAGCTGGGCGCGTAGCGCGAGCGATCAAGCCGCCACCCTGCGCTTGCTCGTCGGCAGGCAACTGCCGCTGGCGTCCGGCCGGACACCGGTGCGTCTCGTCGGGGGCGAGGCTGCCCACACGGCCTATATACCCGCTGCCAGCGGCGAATTCGTGCAGGCCACCGGTATCGAGCTGGACAGTACCCGGCGCGATGGCCTGTTCTATGTCACCGACACCGGCGTTCGATTCGGTATTCCGGACGCCGCGACGGCAGTCGTGCTCGGACAGACCGCCGAGCCGAAGCTGGTGCCGTGGCAGATCATCAGTCAACTGCCAGCCGGGCCGATGCTGGATCGCCAATCCGCCCTCATCGCCAGGGATGTCGTCCGCACCGGCGGGGCGTAGCCGGTGTCCGCGGGTGACGAGAAGGTGAACGGCTGTGGCGACCAGATCATGCCCGGTCGCCGCCCGTGCGTGGGCTGGGTACTTTCCTGGCAGTCGAGCGCGAAGGGAACTTGCTGATGCCGCGGATTGTGGGCAGGCGAAGCGATGGCGGCGTGGTTGTCGCTGCCGGCGGGGTGTGTGTCATCGTCGGATCCGACGCCCTCGACGCCGCCGGGCACTGTGCGACACCGCCGGAGCAACTGCGGGTGATGTTGGTCAGCGCCACGGCCGACGACGGCGATTGCACCGTTACCGACGAGCCGATGCCCGCCGGTCTGCTGTCGCCGGCGCAGCTCGCGACTATCCTGGCCTGGGAGGTCGGGTTCGTCGAGGGCGAACCAGGCGACAGTGAGCGGCCCGGACTGAGCAGTGCCGAAACCGAACTCTACCTACGCTATCGACCTGATACCGGGGACGACTATCCGAACAGGCCGGCCGTGGCGGAGGTCGACCGCCCGTTCTTCTCGCTCGAACCCGTCATCGTGCCCGCACCGGTCGGGCCGACCGATGCGCCCGAGTTCGCCGACTATGCGTCCGCGGCGCTGGTTCAGCTCTGCGCATCGATGGCCCATGTCGACGATCTGTCCGCTGCCGAGGTCGTCGGCGCGGCAGCCGAAGACCTGATCGACCGCGTCAGCTATGCCCAGACGGTCGAGGAGTTCTATCCGGCGCTGGCGCAGGCCGTTTCGACGCAGACGGTGCCCGATCCCGCCGTCGAGGCGGCCGACGGCGTCGACCGCGACGAGATCCTGGGCTTCTTTGCCCGCCTGCTGGCGGAGCTGGATCGGCGGCGGCCCTGGCCCGACCCGGTCACGGTCGCGGTCGACCCGCGCACCTGGCCGACGCCGGGGTCGAGCAGGCTCATCGGCTGGCTGGATATCGGCATCTCCGCCCTGGAGTGGGCGGTGAAGGCGGGCTTTGCGGAGGTTCCCGACGACGATCAGGCGGTGCTGGTCTTGCGTTTGCGGAGCGGCCAGCTGATCGCGCTGGTGGGGGAGCAGGACCCGGACCCGGCGAGGTTCATGGTGCTGCTGCCCGATCTCGACGGCCCGCAAGACCCCGTGGCGGTGATCGCGTATCTATCGCGATACGCCGGACTACGGGTCGAATTCGATGAACGGGCGGCAGCGATGGCAGAGGTGGCGGCACAGTGATACGACCGGAGAACGCGAGCACGGCGGCCGATGCCGCTGAACTGATCGATGCGGTGAGCCGGGCCCTGAGCCAGATGCGCAGTCTGCGCGGTGCGCGCGACGCGCTGACCGCGTCCGCCACCGTGGAACACGGCCGAATCACCGTCGTGGTCAATGCTTCCGGCTCGATCATCGAGACGTACTACGCCGACGACATCAACACGCTCAGCTATGGCCAAATCGCCCGCGCGACAGTGCAGGCGGCGCAGGCGGCGGCCGCGAAGGTGGCCGCCGAGCAGGAAACGCTCCTGGCCCCGGCAGCCGAGTTGCGGTCGCGAATGCCCAAGCCAGAGGATCTGTTCGAAGGCCTGGCAGCGCTGCGGGCGCAACTGCCGAAGCACACCCCCGCACCGCTTACTTCGCAGTCGCAAAACCCGCTGAATGACCGTCGAAGCGATAGTCATCGGATTCTCGACCGATGAAGCCGCCCGTCGAATTGTGAGCGCGACAGAAGGACCCGACACGATGGATGATGATTTCAACGCTGCCGTCGAGGAATTTCAGGCCAAGATGGCCGAAATCGCCGATCTGCAAGCCGAACGTGCGCTACTTGTCGGCGTCGCCACCACTGCGCGACGGCGGGTGCGCGTCACCGTGAATGCCGACGGGATCGCCACCGACATCAAGTTTTCCGGCTCGATCGGCGAATTGACCCCGGCGGAGCTCGCGGACGCGGTCACCGCGGCGTCGCGGGCGGCGGTGCTCGAGGTCGCGCGCAAAGCCAAGGAACTGATGGCACCGCTCGACATCGATCAGGCCGAGGCGCCCAAACCGGACGATCTGTTCGCCACAATCAACTCACTGCGCGATCACCTGGGCTGACGCCGACCGCAGTGGACCGGCACCGCGCCGATTGGCGAGATCGCCACCGATAGTCGAGACTTCCGATCGGGGGTGGCCGAGCTATCGAGTCGAAGGCGCACCATGGCAGTCGAGATCAGCCGTCCAGGCCGAGTGACCCGGACGCAACCGGCGCTGCCGTCGAGCCGCGGGCGGCGCGCACTCGTCCTGTCACTCGTCGGCGGCACCGGATTCCTGATCAGCCAGGACGTTTCGTTGCACAGCATCGCCGTGTCGACCTTGCTGCAGCAGCTGGGTGACCGGGACGTGCTCGAGTTCTCGCTGTGGATCCCGAAGTCTTATGTGTTGTCGCTCATCGTGTTTCTGCTCGTCGGTGGTGTGCTCACCGACCGTTGCGGCGCCAAGCGAGTGCTGATTGCCGGGTATGTCACCTTTCTCGCTGGTCTGCTGGCCCACATGCTGCTGGCCGCGACCTCGATTCCGTTGCTGGTGGCCAGAATCGTCATGGGTGCGGGTGTCGCCGCAATCGTCCCCGCGTCGTTGTCGATCCTCGTGCTGGTCAGCAATGCCGGTCGGCAACGTGCCCAGGCGCTGCTGTTGTGGGCAGGCTGTCTGGCCGCGGGCGTGACAGTCGTTCCGCTGGTCAGCGGCCTGCTGTTGAACAATCTGTGGTGGCCCCGGGTCGCCCTCGCCGATGCCGTGGTCGCGGTGGCGCTGCTGGTCGGCATCGTCAAGTTCGTCCCGCGCTGGCCCGGCGATCCGCAAGCCCCGGTGGATTGGCCGGGTGTCGTTGCGGCGACGATAGGTTCAGGGCTGGTCGCGCTCGGTCTGTTCAAGGCGCCCGACTGGGGTTGGACCGCGGCTCCCGTCGTGGCGCTGCTGGGGGCAGGCGCCGTGCTCTTGGTTGTGGCGGCGGCTACCCGCCGTGGCGGCGAGTTGCCGCACGACATTCTGTTGCGAGCCGATCCGCGGGCGCAGCCCGCGATGTTCGCGCTGTCCGCGGCGGTCGTGGCGGAATTCGGCATTGTCTTCGTGACGATCCAATACCTGCAGGCGGTGCGTGGCACCGACCCGGTCGTGGCGGGCGCGCTCATCTTCCTGCCCGCCTGCGTGGCCTCCGCGCTGGGTGCCAAGGCCGGTGCGATGCTGCAACGCCGTACCGGCGCGACAACTCCGCTGATCATCGGCTTGACGATGGTGCTGGATGGCCTGGCTGTCGGTTTGACCGCGGACGCGGCGGGCAGCCTGGAGCGGATCGTGGGGATGGTCGCGGTGATGAGCGTGGGTATGGGCATTGTCATGGCGGTCGCGCTCGATGCGATCGCTACCGCGCTGCCCCCGACTCGCAACGGCGTCCTCTTCGGGGCACAGTCGGCCGTCGTCCAACTCGGTAGCCTCCTCGGTTTGGCAGTAGCCGGTGGTCTCGTGGACCAGGGATATCGAGCGGAGCTCGTCATTCCGGCCAAAGTCGCCGCGCACGAAGGCATCGTCGCGGTCGGGCAACCGCTCGGCAAGAACGTGGCAACGGCGGCCGCGGTTGGCGACACACTCGGTGGGCCGCTCGCCCAAGCGGTGCAGAACGCGTTTTTGGTCGGCTACCGGCACGCATTGCTGGCCACCATCGTCGTGGTCGTCGTGATGATGCTCGTAACCGTCGCCCTGACCGCGCGCGCCCGCCGGCGGAGTGCTGGGAACTCGAGGGGTTGTCAAGAGATTCCAAAGAATATTCGAGATATGTAAATAATCGCAAAGTCGATATCAAGAATTCGCGGCGAGCTTGATCGCTTTCGATGCGGTGCGCATAATTCATTTTCGGGGCGCATTGACTATTCTATCGAGAGGCTGGGGTTGTCGTGAAAGAGGTTGACGATGGCACTCCCGTTCCGCGCCGGATCCGGCCGAGTGCTGCCACGGCCCGATCGGCTGTGTCGCGGACCTCGGCCGAAGAGATCTTGACCCGCGCGCGAGCCGAACGGGCCCAACTCGAGCAGGGTCGCCACTTCTATGCCCAGCTTGTCGATCAGGCAGAACAGCTACACCACGAGATCCGTAGGCTGCACGAGGAGCAGCGCGAGGTCTATCGGCAGCTGAACAACCTGCGTCGACGATTCACCAGCCTGCCGCCCGTCCCCCGGCCGAGCGGCTATCCGCCGATCGCGGTCGCACCGGCCGCGCAGGCCGAGCCGCGCGCCGGTGCAGGTAGAGCGACTGCCTGACTTCGGATCGCCTCGATGAGGACCGTTGCCGGACAACAATGTTGACCGATCGGCGGCGCTCCACTCCGCGACGGCAGGCGTGATCGTCTGCGGTAGTCTCACCTCGTGTTCAGGTGCGGGTCTGGACGTGTGGAAGGGACCGGGTTCGTGCGTGTGGTGGTGGTGGAGGACGACGCGGGCGTAGCCGGCGCTGTTGTCGACGGCCTCCGAGCGCATGGTTTCCCGGCCGTCGACCATTTGTCACACGGGCTCGATCTGCTGACTTCGCACGCAGGCTACGACGCGGTCGTGCTCGATATCGGGCTGCCCGACGTCAACGGTTACCTGGTGTTGCGCCAGCTCCGCAAGGTCAGCACGGTTCCGGTGATCATGCTGACCGCGGAGGGCGACGAGTTGGCGGTGGTGTCGTGCCTGCGTGCCGGAGCCGACGACTACATGGTCAAACCGCCGCGGCTCGGTGAACTCGCCGCCCGCCTGGAAGCGGTCGTGCGACGCAGGCAAACAACCGAGTCCGCTCCGGCCGTGGTGGTTACCGGTGATGTCGCGGTGGATCTGGGAGCTCGTTCCGTCGAAGTGGCCGGTCTGCCGGTACAGCTGACCCAGAAGGAATTCGCCATAGCACGCGTGCTGGTCGAGCGCGCGGGCGTCGCGGTGGCCCGGGACACGATCATGGACGAGATCTGGGGCGAGAAAACCCCGTCCACGTCTCGTTCGCTCGACGTTCACATGGGCGCGCTGCGGGCCAAACTGAACCGCCCAGGACTGATCGCCACCATTCACGGCTTCGGCTACCGCTGGACTCGGTGACCTCGCCGGATGCGCGTTCGGTTGGTCAGTGTATTCACCTTGCTGGCGGCGATCTGCATGATCTGCTTCGCGATCGGGATCGGGATGGAGTTGGCGTCGAGCCGGACCCAGGCGATGGTGATCGATCGGATCCAGGTCGCCAACCAGTTCGCGGCGACGGCGTCGGTTGATCCGGCACGCCTCGAGGGGGAGGCGCAGAGCTATTTCGAGCAGACCGGCAACGGTGTCCTGGTGATCGCGGGCAGCGGCACGGTGATGGTCGATGTCGGGGTGAACCGCGCCGACCCACGGGTCATCGAGGTATCGAACAACGCACACCGGTTCATCCCGCCGGAGACGCTGTATCCGTGGAGTACGCACCCGATGGTGGTCGGCCAGCCCATCGGAACCTCGCAGCAAGCCGGCGGTGTGGTCGTCATCGCGATCTCGACCTCGGCGACTCGCCGTGGTATCACCGACAGTTGGATTCAACTCGCCTGCGTGACCGCCACCGCCCTGCTGGCGTTCGGCGGCGTGGCGCTCGGGGTATCAGGGTGGATCCTGCGACCGGTGTCCAAGCTGCGCCGCGATGTCGACGCGCTGACCTCGACCTTGCCGGTGCGGCGCGCGGAGCCGGGGGGTCCCCGGTCCAGAGGCCGGGGGCCGCGGGAGATCGTCGAACTCGCGGTCGGTGTCGCGTCGATTACCCGAGCCGTCGCCGACCTGGCCGCGGCCGAGCGAAAACTGGTGGTCGATACGGCGCATTCGCTGCGAAATCCACTGGCCGCGCTCGCGGTTCGGTTGCAGGCCTTACAGCCGATGATCGCCCAGGATCACGCGTCGGCCACCTTCGCCGGTGTGGTGAGCGAAGTGGACCGGCTCACGGAGTTGCTGGACGGCTTGCTGGCCTCGGCGGTGGCCGATGCCGCGCCCGGACACGCCGCCGCGCGCTCGAACACGTCGGACTGTGACGCGGTAGCGGTGGCACGGGATCGAGTGGACGCGTGGCATGCCGCGTTCCAGCGCGCCGACATGACCCTCACCCTCGACGCGACTACCGAGGTTGCCGAAGCGGGTGTTCCGGCGAGTGTGCTCGCCCAGATTCTCGATGTCGCGCTGAGTAACTCCGTACGCTACGCGGGCCGAGATGCCCATACCGCGATCACCGTCAGCCAAGAATGCGAGTCGGTGATCGTGTCGGTCCGCGACGACGGTGTCGGGGTGTCACCCGATGAGCTCGATCAGCTGACCACTCGATTCTTTCGCGGAGCCCAGGCGACGGCCGGCGGCTCCGGTCTCGGCCTGCCGATCGCGGCGACCATGGCGGCCCAGTACGGGGGATTGTTCTTCGTCGACGTAGCCGAACCGTGCGGTCTGGTCGTCACGGCCAGCTTTCCGGCTGCGGTCGCGCCGAACCTTACATCCGGGTGAACGCCTGAAGGTTTGGTGAACTCCGTCGGCGCGCCGCGCGAGCGACACGAGGGCGACGGCACGATCGCCTTGTGGCACCTAACCCTGACGCCGGTAGCAACCCGTTCCTTTCGCTGTTCGGTGAGTCGGGGCGGTTCGGGTTGCCGGCGGGGTTGTCGTTCTTGGATCTGGGTGAGGTCTGGCAATCGTCGGGGTTGCCCTGGGATCTCGATGGCGAAGGCAAGCCCGAAGACGGAAAGCGCGTCAAGGACTCGGATAAGGACGACAAAGATAAGAAAGATGAAGACGAGAAGAATCCGAAGGGCGACAGGGACGATCGCGCCCCGGCTCCAGGAGGCGGGTCCGGCAAGGGCGGCTCGGGGAAGCCCGCGCCGAAAGGCGGCGGTGCGGGGCCGAGCGGCGGCCCACCGGTCAACAACCGCCCGAGCGGTGGGAACCCGAACATTGGCGGCAAGCCCAACAGCGGTTCGAACCCCTACGGCGGCCGGGCCAATTACAACTCCGGTGGCGACCCGATCAAGGTCGACCCGCAGGATCTGATCGACAAGGGTAAGCGGCTCGCCGAACTGCCGAGCGCGCCGAAGGGTCTGTTCGACATTCTCAGCACACTGAGCGACTCCTTGCAGCGGCTGGGAAGTCCCTGGGGGGCGGACGAGTTCGGTAAACAGTTCGCCGAGGGCGCGACAGGCTATTCGGCATCGGCCGAAGCGCTGGTGGGCAACGCGAGTCGGGAATCGGACGCCACCGGGGCGATTCCGATCTTCGGACAGCTACTGGTCAACTATGGCACCACAATCGAGCAGGCGGGCAGAGCATTCGCCGCGGGCGAGGACCTCTACGCCCAGTGGATTCTGAAGAACTACGTAGACGAGAACGCCAGTGGCGACCCCGGTCCGTACAAGGGCCCGCTCAGCTCCGATCCGAACTTCGGTAAGAACACCGGAAACAACAACCCGTCCAGCCCGCCGCCGGGTGGTCAGGACCAGCAGTCCGGCAATGGAGGCGGACAGAATTCGGGTGGGTCCACCGGCGGTGGTTCTGATCCCGCTGGTTCCTCGGCCGGTAACCCGGATGCCGACCGGCAGAACGGGCCTTCCACGCCGAATCTCGCGGCTACCGGTACTCCCGATCCTGCCACGCCACTGAGCGTAGAGGCTTCCTCCTCGAACCCGATCGACGCACTCGCGACGCCGGGACCGACGCTCGGCGGCATCCCGGCACCCCCCGGCGCGCCTGCGTTCCCCGGTGCTCTCGGTCCGAACGCATACCGCGCGATCGATCCGGGAACGGTTGTGCCAGTTGACAAGACCGGTGGTCCGACGACCGGCGGCAAGGGCGGCGGCATTCCGTCGGCGCCGCTGCCGCGGATGCTCGGGGCGGCCTATGACGGGGAGAAGCTGGTGCCGAAAGCCGGTGGCATCGGCGCCCAGTCGCGTGCGGGCGTACTGCCCCAGGCCGCGATGCCGGGGATGCCGGGGACGCCCGCGATGGGGAGTAGTGGTCAGTCGGTCTCTGGCAAGGAGAAGCGGCAAGAGCGTCGTGAGCCGCCGGTCGAGGAACAGTTCGAGCCCGAGCCCGACGCTGCCGACCCGTGGCATGGGCCCGGTCTGCGAGACGGCGGCCGGTGATGTCGATTCCCGATGCGGTACGGCAATCCGATATCAACCTGCCCGAGGACCTGCGGTGGTTGAGCTGGGTCGCCGGTAGCGCTTGGCCGGAGGGCAGCGAGAACGGCATGTTCGCCCTCGCCGACGCCTGGTCGGAAGCCTCGGCGGGATTGACCGGGCTGGTCTCGACTATCGAAGACGCGGTGGACGATATCCTCTCGGCGTATCCGTCGGCCGGTTCGGGTTCGGCCATGTCGCGCACCCTGCGGAACCTCACCGATGAGTCGGATCAGGCCTCGTTGCAAGCTATCGCCAAATCGCTCGGTCAGCTCGCTGATTCGTGCGATCAGGTCGGTTGCGCGATTCAACAGAACAAGATCATGATCATCGTCGGCCTCGTACAGCTGGTCTACGAGATCGCGCTCGCGTGGCTGTTCCCGCCGACCGCCGGCCCGACGCAGGCGGCGTTGATCGGGTGGTACCGCATTGTCTTCCAATACCTGAAGCAGCTGTTGCGGCAGATGCTCGTCGCCGCGCTGAAAGCCATGGGGCAGCAGGTGATTCTGACGCTCCTGATCCAGCTGGGACAGATGGCGGCCGGACATCGCGACGGTGTCAACGGTAAGGATTTGTGGTTCGCGGCGCTGGGCGGTGCGCTGGGTGGTGCGTTCGGCGCGATGTTCGGCAAGCTCGGTGGTGATCTGTTCAAGCTCCTGGGCGGAAAGATCACCCGTTCGCAATTCGACAGCAGGTTCCAGCAGCTCATGCGCGGCGCCGTCGAGGGCGGCGCCGGTGGTGTCGGCGGAATGATCGGCGGTGGCATCGCCAACCAGGTCATCAACGGTGGCGAATTCGAACTGGACCCGAGGATGCTCGGCGCCGGTGCCGCGGGCGCGTTCAGCTCCGGCGCGGGACGTTGGCGTGGCGCCGGCGGCGGCAAAGTGCACGTCGATCCCGTCGGCGGCCCGCGCAGACCGGCCGGATCGACACCACCGACCGAAGTGCCGCCCTCGGCCTCGGATACCGGGCCCGCGGCTGCACCCAAGAGCGCTTCGGACTCGCCGAATGGCAACGCGGGGAGAGGGAGTGGCGCGCAGCCGAACGAATCGCTGTCCGAACACCGCAGTGGGTCCTCGGCATCCAACCAGGGCGGTGACCAGACCGATGACTCGATCGTGAGCTCAACGCACCGGAACACTGCCGAGGACAACCTGTCGCAGCAGTCGTCGTCCGCGAAATCGGGTGGTGACGACTCTTCCGCACCGAACACCGGTCACGCGCTGGCGAACCATGAACAATCGGAATCGACTGCACAACGGCAGTCTTCCGAGACGGCCGGGCCCGCGTCGCAGCAGCTCGACGGCGGTCAGTTCGTACCGCAGCCACACAACGCGGCAACCGCATCCCAGCAGGCGGCGTCGAACGCCACCGGCGGGGACAAGTCCACGAGTTCGTCGCCATCCGCCCAACGTGGCGCGGACACCAAAGTTGTTGCAAGCCGAGACAACGTGCCGACGGCACCGAAGGACGACGTATCCGGTGACCACTCGGCGCGTGCGCAACCGCGGGCGGGTGGCGCATTCGATGCTCCGGAGTCCATTCAAGCGAAACAAGCCGACTCGACCGTCGCGACCAAGCCGGACGAGGTGCCGTCGAACCCGGTCCAGCGGCGTGCGGAATCCGCGCAACCCGAGATGAATTCGGTGTCCCTGAACCGGCCGGACGCTACGCAGGGAACCCGGCCGACCCTTGAGAATTCGGCCGCGGCAACCGACAAGACAACGCCGGTCAAGGAACCAGCCGGTGCTCCGAATCCCCACGACAAAGGGGAGAAGGCTCCGGCGCGCGAAACCTCGGCCGCGCCCGTGGCCGAACCGCGGGCCCGCGCGGGCGCCAAAGGCATAAAGGGCGTCAGCGACGACCTGGCTCTCGTCGGAAGGATCGACGAGGCCACCGGCCTGCGCTGGCGGCTGGTCGAGACATCGCTGCTCGATCCGGCCTGGCCGGGCGGCAAGGCCTTCATCCGGGAAGTCCTGGGCTTCGAGCAGACAATGCAGATGCTCCGTGGCAACAAGTCCCCGCACGAAGGCCGGGAGCTGTTCCGGCCATTCCAGGACGGCGACTTGCCGATGCGCCCTGGCTTCGGCCAGAAGAAGACGGCCGACGCCGACGATCTCGGCGAGGGCGCGGGCGGCGGCGTCCGCGGTTACGACGAACGAAACTCCCGGGGTGTGTTCCGGTTCAACACCGACGAGCTGCCCGATCACCGGTACACGATCGACAAGGACGGCCTCTGGTTCAAAGCCTCCGATCCGGAATCCAACGGTAAGCCGGATCCCGGATCGGACGTGATCCCGCGCAAGGGCGCCACGACGATCGAGGTGCCGCGCCAGGGCCCGATTCTGAAGCGCTGGGCCGAAATATCCGCGCCCGCGATGCGGACCGTGGTCGGCGACCATGACGGCAACTGGTACGTCGGCAAGAACATGCACCACGAGCAATTCCACAACGCGGGCGTCTACGTGGCTTTCCAAGCGCAATTCGTCAACGGGAAAATGGTCGCAGTGCACGACTGGGCAGGTGCCTACCAGCCCTCGCCGACTCGGGTGAAAGCCGCGCTGGAAAAGCTCGGGATCTACGGCGACCTGGCCCATTACGACCAGCAGGGACGCAAGTACACCGATTCCGATCGCGAGGGGTGGACGCAGGCCGTCGAACCGACGCTGACTTCGCGAAAGACGTCTGCGACAGAGATTGATTCGACTGAGCTGCCCGAGCCGGTCACCCGTGCCGTCTCCGATGAGCCGCAGCGGGACTTCCTCCGGGAAGCCGAAGACATCACCCGGATGTACAGGCGTGAAGATTGGGAGAACGCCACACCTGAGGACCTGCGGGAGGCGCTGCGAGGCAGCGTCCACCACGATGCGCGCGACGCGGAAAGCGCTGCGAAATATCACCGCGCGGTGACCGCCGCCGTCGAAACCATCCGGCGGGGGACCACGAAGTTCGACGACGACGGTGCGGAGGTGGCGCCGGGCAAGGTCCTGCGCTGGACCCAGGTCATGGGCACGATGGGAATGCGCGAGGGCCCCATCAATATGGACGCGGGCGAGGGTAAGACGTTCGTCTTCCTCGCCGATTCGATTCTGAAGGCCGCCGCCGGTGACTCGGTGCACGTTTTCACCACTCGCGACACTCTGGCCAACGACGCGGTCAATCTGTACAAACAGGTTCTCGGGGTGCTCGGTCCGGACGTGTTCAACGTGATCAGGATGAATCCGAACGGCGCCGACGAGACCGGCCTCGATCCGGCGAAGCCGACTATCTATATCGGCACCCTCGACGATGCGGCATTCGGGCAACTCCGCGGCAAGTTCATGCGCGGGGATATCGCCGTCATCGACGAGCTCGACGAGGCGCTGTACTACGCCGACACCACCTGGATCATCTCCGACGGCCCCAGCCTGGCCGCGGATCCGCATATCGCCTCCCGCATCATGGCGGCTCGGCACTTCCTCGACAATCGGCTTGCTTCCGGGGATCTGAGCCCCGCGGACTTCGATCGGACGGACGGGCAGGTCGGCGGCCCGGCGAAGCTCAACGCCGAAGGCGCCGAGAAGGTCAGAAGACTGCTCGCCGAGGAGGATCCCGGCGCGAGCCCCGACGACCTCGCCGTCCAGATCGACCGGGTGAATTCCGCCGCATCGGCGCACTGGGAGTTCGTCGAGAACGACCACTACATCGTGCACCGAGGTGGCGACGGCGTCGACAAGGTCTACATCATCGACCAAACCACCCACAAGGTGATGTTCGATCCGGCGACCTCGACCGAGAGCCGGTGGAACGGCGGTCTGGCTCAGGCGATCGAGGCCAAGCACGGGATCACGATCCGGGGCGACTCGGTGTCTTCACAAAGCCTCACCGCCAAGACCATGCTCGCGGAGCGGTACGAATGGCTCTCGGGCGCTTCGGGCACGGCCGAGGGGGTGTCCGGCCACCTGGTCGACAACTACGGGATGAAGCCGGTAGTCACGGTTCCGCGCTTCACGGAATCGAAACTGGACACTCTCGAGGCGAATCTGGCTCCGAACCAGTCGGCCAAGCATGATGCGATCGCCGACAAACTCATCGGTCGGCACGGTGCCCAGGCGCGTCCCGAACTGGTGATCACCAACCGCAACAGTGAGGTCGCCGAGATCTCGGCCCGGTTGAAGCTCGCGAATATTCCGCACGAGGTCGTCGATGCCCGGTGGTTCGCGGACCGGGGCCCCACCGCGGAAGCCGACCTGAAAGCGATCTTCGACAAGGCGGGGCAGCTCGGCAAGATCCTGATCATCAACCGTCAAGGCGGCCGTGGCGTCGATATCGAGATCAGCGACGCCGTCAACGCGGCCGGTGGCCTGCATGTCAGCATTTCGGGCAAGTCGGATGTGCGTGACATCGATATCCAGGCCGAGAACCGCGCCGCGCGCAACGGCCAGCAGGGCAGTGTCGAATACTTCCTGGCCGCCGACGACGCGCTGTTCGCCACCGCTCCGCACCACGCCCAGACCATAATCCGCTACACCGACGCGGTCACCAGCCATGAGAACGCGACCGTCCGGCTCGATGAGGCGTTGGCCACAAAGGACCGCGCGGAGCATGCCGATGACCTGCGTCGCACCGTGCAAACCCGCACGGTCCGGGACGCGGCCCTCGGCGACTACACCATCGCGGAGGACGCGCACCGGGCGGCGACGGCCGAACGCGAAGCCGCCGAGGCCGCGGTGCGGGCCGCGGCGTCGCACCTGCAAGCGGAAAACGCCGCACGGCGGATGGGCCGCACGGTGCTGCCGCCGACCGCCGTCCCCGCGAGCGTGGCAGCACACACATCCGCACGGGACCTGGATATCCCGTCGCCGATACACGAGCAGCGGGCGGACCTCGGGCAGCAGGATGCCGATGTCTCTGAGTCGGCTACCGGTTCGCTTTCGGACGACCTGAGCGGTACCGAACTGCCGCAGCTGTTCGGCGACGATCAGTTCGGTCCGCCGGCGCCGCTCGCCGTCGTCGACTTCCCGGGCCTGTTCGTAGCCGATACAACTGGGCATCTGGTCGCGTTCGGGACCGAGGAAATGCCGGTGGTGCGGACCTATTCGCACGAGCAGAACCTCGTGCACGAGATCGAACATCCGGACTCCGGTCCGGTGGTGCTCGACAGCGCACTGGTGGCTGAGCTTTTCACCACCCGGACGCGCGATGACGGCACGGTGGTGGTGAGCTCGACGGCGACGGGGGCGCATGTCGTCACCGCCGGGACAACGTCGATGTTGCCCGCCGGGTCCGTCTACGGACGTCCTGATCCGCTCGACTCGACCAAGTTCACGCTGTACGGCGGGTCGACTGTCGGCTGGTTGTCCGTGGACGCGAATCGGATCGGCGTGACGCCACGCCGGGCGACCGGCCCGCTCCAGCGTGACGATGTCCCCGAAGCGGCGATTGTCAACGGCCACGTACCCGCGCCGGCGGTAGTGTTCGCGGACCCGCGGAGTCGTGTGCTGGGCGAGCGGCTCGCGGAGCTGACCGACGAGATCGCAGCCAGTCGCAACGATTCCGCACTGCGTGACAAGTTGACGGCGCAGCGGAAGGCATTGCACGACGAGTTGGAGAATCACTTCGCGACACTGCCGGAGGAGCAGCGCACCATCGCTGTGGCACGCGCGAAACAGCTGGGGAGCATCGATCGGCACACGGCGAAACTTGCTGCCGAGCACGAGATTTCGCTTGATACGGCGCGCGCGGAGATGAAGGCCGAGCTGGTCGCGGCGCTCGCGGGCAAAGATATCGCCGTGCGGATCTTCGAGGAGTCGCTGCTGGAAGTACTGCGGGATGGCCGGTTCAAAACGATATTCGATCTGGGCGACACCGACACCGGAATGAATGACCGAGCGCTGCTCGAAGCCCGCTGGTTCGGCCATGACGTGAATGACCATCCGATCGATAAGCGGGCCGTCTACGGGTACGTTCGCGTCGGCGGTGAACAGCCGGTCGGCGAGCTGAACGACGAACGATTGAATGTCTACGGCGACGCCGTGGTGGTCCTGAAGTCCGCAGTGCGGGCCCGCACGACGGTGTGCGTGGGAGATTCCATCGAGCATAAGCAAAATGTCTATCCTTCGAGCCTCGAGGATCCCGCACCGGAGTCCTTCGGCGTCTACCCGCCCCGCAGGCCCGGCCTGCCGGCCGCCCATGTCGGTCTGCGGCGAGACCTGACGCATCCGGACTTCCGGAAGTGGGGGTATGTGGAGGCGCAGGTGCACGGTGGCGTCACCAGTGCCGACATCGATCATGTGGTCTTCAAGTGGGAGCCGGAATCAGCCCTGCGGGATCAGCTCCATGCAGCCGGAATTCCCTGGAAGGTACTCCCGCACACGGCCCCGCCGATAGTGAACAAGCCAGGGCAGGCGGACCACGCGATCAGCAGCGGATGGAAAACCTATCTCAACTCGTCGCGCGCATCCGATGATCCGAATGCGCTGCACGGCAAGAACTTCCTGGGCGTGACGGTCAATTTCACCTACGCCGACGTGGTGACCCAGGACCTGATCGGACCGGCGGGGACGCCGATCGGGGTCAGTTACAAGCACGTCGAGTCGGAGATCGAGGGGGCCGAGCGCTGGGCGGGTGCGCAACAGTGGCACGACAAGGTGGTGCGTACCCGGCCCGGTCAAACCGGCAAGGATGTCTTCGCTGGTCAGACCAGGGTCGGGCACGAGGTCGTCGCGGCGCCGTGGGCGGCCGAATACGGCGGGGTCGGCCGGGAACCGATTTTCGTCAACGCCCACGCTGGTCCGAACGCCTTCGAGATCCGGCTGCGAACCGGAACGACGCTCGAGGTGAGCGGCGCTACATTCGCCAAGCTCGTCGAGCAGTCCCCGGCGCTGGAAGCCGCGCGCGCCGCCGGCGGTCCGAGCTCGGTCGTGCTGGTCGCGTGTGAGCCTGCGAAAGGTTCGGCGGCCACCGACTTCGCGGCTACGCTGCACCAGAGGTTTCCGGCCGCGCCGGTGCACGCCGCCGCCAGCGCGGTCTGGATCTCCAACTGGCGGAACCCGGCCGTGCCCACTGTTCGTTACCGCTACCTCGCCGCCGACAACAATGCCGGGTGGGTGAGTTTGCACAGCGACGGCACCCGGGTCGAGCACGCCGGCACCCGCTATCCCACCGGTGCGACCGGATCGTCGACCACCGCCGCCACCGAGCTCGCAGGGTCGAATTCACTGGGTTCCAGCCGCAATCCGATCGTGCGGCAATGGAAAGAAGTCCTCGATCCACCGGTGAGCTCGCCCCTGACGACGACCACCGCGGAAGGCGTGCGCGGCGCGAGCAAGCGGCACACCGAGTTCGATGTCTCGGACGTACTCACCCGAGCCCTGCTCGACAAGAACGGCACCACGATCGGAGTGTCGTTCGTCCTCGAGTCGGAGGGGCAGCGCGAGGCGATCAAGTGGGCGCGCGCGGCATCCGGGCAGGACAGTGTGGTGCTGACCGATACCGGTCAGGCCGTGGACCAGGTCACCAAGCGGCGCTTGGAATTCGGCGAAAATTTCGTCGACGCGCCATGGAAGACCGACTATGCCCAGAACGGTCCGGGTCCGGTCTATATCGACGCGCACGCGGACTCGAAGGGGTTCATGGTCGAGATCATCTGGAAGAAGGGGACGAAGCAGGAGTCGACTCGATCGGTGCGGGTCGACGGTGCCAACTACGCCAAGATCGTGAAGGCCGCCGAGGACTTCCGGGAGGCGCTGGGGCCAGGTGGTCAGGCGACGGACCGGTCGCTGGTGCTGATCTCGTGCAAGGCGGGCAAGCGGACGGCGGCGACCGATTTCGCCCTGGCGATGCGCGATCTGCTGCCCACCGCCCCGGTGCACGCGGGCGCGGGCGTGGTGCAGGTCGGCGTCAAGAAGGCGCAGAAGACCATCGCCACTCTCGGTGTCAACGACAACCGGGGCTGGGTCACCATCGGTCCCGATGGCGCGAAGGTGGTGCAGCAGAACACGATCAAGCATGCGTCCGCCGCGGTGAGTGGGTCACCCGGGCGGTCTACGGGGACGCCGACCGGCGTGGTGCCCGAGGTTGCCGAGGAGACGGTGGCCGACACCACCGCGGAGTCCGGGGCACTCGTCACCCCGGCGGTGAGCAGTGGCTGGCGCACGTATCTGAACTCGTGGCGGGTATCCAACGATCCGGACGTCCTGCACGGCAAGAACGCCTTCGAGTTGCCGATCAATTTCACCTACGCCGACGTCGTCGCGCACGAGATGTTCGGCTCGACCGGAGCATTGACCGGCGTCTGCTTCCAGAACCGCGATCTGGAACTCGACGCGAATCGACGCTGGGCGGCAGCGACGGAATGGCACGACAAGGTGGTGCGCACCCAACCGGGGCAGACCGGGAAGCAAGCCTTCGACGGTCCGAAAAGGGTCGGACAGGAGGTGGTCGACGCGCCGTGGGTTGCCGAGTTCACCCGGACCGGACACCGACCGGTCTTCGTCACCGCCCACGCGGGTCCGAACACGTTCGAGATCCGGCTTCGGACCGGAACCACGCTCGAGGTGAACGGTACGACGTTCGCGAAGATCGTCGAGTGGTCACCGGGACTGCGAGGCCCGCTGAGCACCGGCGCGGCGACCTCGATCGTTCTGCTGGCCTGCAAACCCGCGAAGGGTTCGGCGGCGACGAAGTTCGCGCGCACGCTACACCAGAACTTCCCGCAAGTGCCGGTTCATGCCGCCGCTACCTCGGTGTGGCAGTCGACTATGCGTTATACGGCACGGCCGAATGTCGACTATCGCCTGCTCGCGGCGGACCGCAATGCCGGTTGGGTGACATTGCACAGCGACGGCACTCGAACAGAGCACGCGTCCACTCGCTACTCAGGCCCGGCCGCCGCTTCGAGTGGCGTGGTCGGCTCCGGACCGACCATCGATGGCGCTCTCAGCGCTCCGCTGCGTTATTCCTCGGACCAGGAAGCCACCGAGGTGGTTGCGGCGGTAGCCCCCGAGGAAGCGGCCGCGAACGAAGTTCGCCTGTGGAAGTGGCTGACCCGCAACATGTTCGACGACGCATTCGACCACGCGGTGCGCGGACGCAGGCTGCACGACGGGTCCGGTCTCGAAGAACTGGCCGATCTCGAGGATATGTCCGAGGATGCCCGGCACCCGGCGCCGGGCGCGGGCTTGCTCGCCGACAACGCCGAGATCCAGTGGAGCGATGACGAACTCGCCGCGCTGTTCGCCGACCCGGACGAAGGCTCGACGGCAACGGCGCTGTGCCCACCCGCCGCGATGGCGGAGCATCACCCACCGACCACGGAAACCCTGGGGGCGTTGCCGTTGCACGTCGCCCCGGCCGCCGAGGCGTTCGTTCGCGGCGATCGATGCGTGCTGATCGACGGACTCGGTACCGCGCACCGGCTCGACGTCGGCAGCGGCTGGCGCGCCGTGCAGGGAACATTCAGCCATCCCGGCACCGGCGCCGAATACATCGGGCTGGTTCCGCTGGATCAGAAGCACGACGCCAGTCCGATCCGGATCCGTAAGACGTTGCTCGCCGAGGCATTCGAGGAGAATGCCGCCACATTCTTCTGGGAGACCACCTACTTCCTGGCCCGTGCCGGTATCGGAATCGAAGGGTCCGGCGACACCCCGGTCTGGCTACCTCCGCGTGCCGTCGTGGCGGTGAAACACGCGCACAATTCCGATGGGACACCGGATCCGAGCCGGACGATGCTCGGGCGTCCGAAGGCCGCTACCTGGCACACCCTCGACAGCGACATCCTCGGTCCACTCGTCCCCGAACTGCGCCGGTCGAACAATCCCCTCTGGGATGAGATCAGTGGTCCCCGGGTGTCGGACGTGCGGCAGGGCGCGCTGGGCAACTGCTTCCTGGCCGCCAACATGATGGCGCTGGCCCGCAGCCCGCTGCCCTTGCTCCGCGAAATGATGACCGATCTCGGTGACTCCGTCGCCGTCCGGTTCTTCGACAAGAACGGTGACGCGGCTTGGGTGCGGGTCTCCAAGGATCTCTATGTCAACGGCGACAACAGCACTCGCTACGCGGCCGACCTGGGGGTGTTGTGGCCCGCGGTCCTGGAGAAGGCCTACGCGGTCTTCGTCGGTGAATTCGGCTACGCCGGACTCGACGGCGGCAGTCCCGGGGCCACCGCCGCGACGATGCTGCCCGCCACGCTGCCCGGCGGATTGCGGTTCCAGCCGTCCCGGGCGGTCACCGATGCCTATTTCCATCATCCGATGCGGATGGACATCGACGAGCTCCGCAGCCTGGCCGGCAGCGATGACGAGTTCGCTCGCGCGGTCTCCGCATTGCGTGGCGAGTGGGAAGGTCGGGTGCGCGACCATCGCGCACGCGAGGCGAATCCGATGGGTGCGGACGCGGATCGCGCGCAGGTGCTGGCACTGGTGGCCGGCAACGGGAACGACGTGTGGGCGGCCGTGCGTGAGTTCTACCGGCTGATCCGGCCGGACAACCCCGGCTCGACCGAGGGGTTCCGGCGCTTCCTGCACCGTGAGTTGAGCCCGCAGCAGCGCACGCGCTGGGCTTCGAACATCGAGCGCCTCGTCGATTCCGTGGACCGGGCGGCGTCCTGGCGCACCCGTGAGCTGGACCAGCAGACCGGCAGGCACATCGCCGAACGCGTCTACTTCGCCTTGGGCCGAGGCGATCTGGTGATGCTGGGTACGCGCAACTGGGGTCGCGACGACACCGTCCAATTCCCAGGCCTGGCGGGCAATCACGGCTACACGGCACTCGGCGTGCAGCGAGATGAGGACGGCAACCCGGTGGCGTTGCGGCTGCGCAACCCATGGGGCACGAACAGATCGGCACAACCTCCGCTGCCCGGAATCACCTTCCAGGCCGACGGGGTGGTGGACGTGGAACTGCGGCATCTCAACAAATTCGCCACCCTCGCGATCTGTGGTCCGGGTGCGCGCGGCCTGTTCGGACTCGACCGGCTCGCCCCGCCTGGCGTCGACGATCTTGTCGGAACTCATTCGGAGGCACCGGAACCGGCACAGTCGGCCGACGCAGCCGAACTTCTCGGCGTCGAGTTGCCCGGCGCCGACGAGGGCGACGGTCACGCGGTCGCGCACGTCTCGCATCCGATCGATTGGAAGAAGCACCTCGGTGTACTCGGACAGCTGGGCGGTGGAAAGAAGTTGTCCGGCACCGCGGATCACACCGTGGTGCGGTTCCGCGCGAAGAATCTGATCCAGGAGCCGATCCTCGATCAGCAGGGCCGCACGGTGGGCATCACCTTCCTTTACGGGCCCGACGAGTTGGAGGTGCTGCGTACCTGGGGGAACGCGCCGAACGGCCACGGGATGGTTTTTCGCACTCGGCCGGGCGAAGCCGGGTCCGCCGCGCTCGCCGGTGACCGGAATCGGATCGGGTTGGACCGGTTCGTCCCGGCTCCGTGGGTGGCCGAGTACCAGGAGGGCAAGCCGGGACCGTTCTACATCTCGGTGCACGCCGACAGCCGCGGTTTCGAAGTCCGCTCGCGCGCCGGGCGGTCGATCGCCGTCGACGGTACGACCTTCGCTGCCATCGTGCAGGCGTCGCCGACCTTTCAGGCGGCAATGACATCGGGTCCGTCGCGGTCGGTCGTCATGATCGCTTGTGCGGTAGCGAACGGCTCGGCGGGCGAGGAGTTCTCGGCCGCACTGCACCAGACTTTCCCCGACCGCCGGATCTACGGGTCTCGCGGCGATGTCGATGTCCATGCGGAGAGTGGTCGCGGGGTGGGCCTGCTGGCCGTCGGCGACAACGCGGGGTGGATGTCCTACCTGAACGCCGTCGCGACCGACCACGCCGCGACGAGGTACGACGCTCCGGCCACCGATGGCAGGGCGGCATTCGTCGAACAGACGGCGAATGACACCGATATCGGCGACTGGGTCGAGCAGTTGCGGTCGACGGAGGCATTTTTCGGTGAGGAACCGTACTTCGCGGTGACCAGCGACCACCGGGTAATCGGCTTCTTCGGGGCGGACGTACTCGTCAACCCGATGCTCGATCACCACGGCGACACGATCGGCGTCAGTTTTCATCAGCCAGACCATCTCGCGGGCGAGCTGTTGTGGGCGCGGACGGAGAATTTCCACAACGTGGTCACCAGAATGCGCGACGGCGACGACGATTTGAGTGTGGTGGTGCAACGAATCCTGCGTGAAGAGTCGTCGCGCACCGAAAACGTCCGTGCGCCGTGGGCCCTCGACTATGCGAACGGGAAGAATGGACCGGTATATATCAGTGCGCACGCCGATGCGAACCTCTTCGAAATCAACCTGCGATCCGGGGTGACCATCGACGTCGACGGGCGGACCTTTGCCTCGATCGTCCAGTCCGCGCACCCTTTCGGCGCCGCGCTTGCCTCCGGGCTCGCCGCCGCGCTGGAGACGCCGAAATCGTTCGTCTTGATGGCATGCAAGGCGGCAGCGGGCGTTGCGGGATCCGGTTTCGCCGAGGTCTTCGGCAGGGTGTTCCCGGGGCGCCCGGTCCATGCGAGCACTGGCACCGTCAACTTTCATGTCCTGCGGGTCGACAAGGAGGAGGGGCCGCCGATACGGATCAGCTGGCTGGGTGCGAGCCACAATGCCGGCTGGATGTCCTATCGCAACGGCCAGCAGATCCGGCACGACCATACCCGGCACCCACCGCCACACCCCGATTCGACCGAATCCAGCTGAGAAGACTGACCGAGAAGGGCTCATCAATGACCGAGCAGAGCAACGACAACGACGCGGAATGGCTGTTCCTGATCGATCCGGGCTGGCAGCCCGCCGACGAGGACGATCGCCCGCCCGCACACGCGGTGCTGGGTGGCTGGTTCGTCGATACCGCCGGCACCGCAGGCGAATTCCAGCCCAATCCGGACTATCGCCCCGCCGACGAGGCGTCGTTCATCGACCCGATCGACGCGACATTGCGGCTGGTCCTGGAGAAGCGGGCCGAACCGGGCCAGCTGCTGGCGACCCTGCGCGGTGCGGTGGTCGGTGTCGCGGTCGACGAGAACGGCAATCCGGTCGTCGCGGCGTCCCCGGATCAGATCCCCTGCGTGCTGGTGACCTCGGCGCCCGAGCACCGCAGGCACGCGCAGGTCGAAGGCTGGACCGAGGTCTCGATGGCCGAACTCGCCGCGGCGCTGCCGGAGGAGGGCATCGATGTCCTGATCAATCCCGGCGCTCCCGCATCGATGCGGCTGCTCGCCGGCGCGGTCAAGGCGGCGGTCGCGGTCGCGACCTGAGCGTGTGGTCGCTGAGCGGGTGTGCGCCGGCTCAGCGACCGTCGTTCAGAACCGGGATTCCTCGAAAGCGTCGGATCGGCGGCGCATTTCGGCGATTTGCTCGGGCGTCAGGAGCCGGTCGGGTACCGGTTCGTCGCGGCGCGTGAAGCCGGGCCGGGCGAGCAGTGCGGCCAGGGCTAGTACCTGGAGATCAGCCGGCGCCACCGTGTAGCGACCCGCGGCATCGACCATGCGCGCGTCGACGACGATGCACACGCTGCCGACCGCGACGACCGGAGCTCGATCGCCGCGCTCGGCCACGATCCTCGGCAGGTGCGCGGGGACGCTCGGCTCGTTCATCACAGGCCTTTCCGATCGGACCGGATCACAGGGCGGGCAGCTGACAGATCTGGACGAGCTCGCGCCCACGCGTGCGTGACACCAGCATGCCCCGGCCCGGCGGATACTGCGCCGGGCGGACGTCACCGAGCAGCACACCCTCGTCCTTGGGGGTGCTCATCAGAATGCCGTCGACCGACATGTCCTTGAGCGGGCCAAGGACATTGTCGTAGAGCGCACGCGACGCGCCACCGGCTCGCCGCGCGATCACCACATGCAGGCCGATATCGCGGGCCTGCGGGAGCAGATCGATCAGCGGCAGCAGCGGATTGTTCGACGCCACCATGTCGTAGTCGTCGACGATCACATAGACCTCCGGGCCGGTCCACCAGCTGCGTTCCCGAAGCTGCGTGGGGGTGATGTCGGCGCCCGGCATCCGCTGGGACACAAATCCCGCGACCTCTTTGAGGGTCGGGACCGAGGTTTGCGCCGAGGTCGAATATCCGGCCAGGTGCGGGCCATCGATGGCGCCGAGCATGGTGCGGCGGTAGTCGACCATAATGACCCGGGCATCGTTCGGGCTGCAATTCTCCACGATTCCCTGCGCGATATTGCGCAGCAGTGTGGTCTTGCCGCACCCGACGTCGGCGAAGACCAGCAGGTGCGGTTGCTCCTGGAAGTCGAGCACCTTCGGCGCCAGTTCCGATTCGCTCAGTCCGATCAGGACCCGCTTGTTGTCCAGGCGCAGGCCCTGCGCTCGTGCGGTTTCCAGCACCTGCGCCCGGTCCAGTTCCAGCGGGAGTTGGCGCACGGGGGGTGCGTGGCGGTCACCATAGACCCGCGCCAAGGCTTCCTTGGCCGCGACGACGCCCTCGGCGAGGGTTCTCGGGTCGACGTCGGTGTCGAGGCGGGGCAGCGCGATCAACATGTGCAGTTTGTCGGGAGTCATGCCGCGGCCCGGGCGATTGATCGGAACGCCCACTGCCGCGCGGCGATCCATCTCCGAGTCCGACGGGTCGCCGAGGCGCAGTTCGATCCTGGTGCCGATCTGGTCCTTCACCACCGGCCGGATCTCGGCCCACCGGTTGGCGCCGAGCACGAGGTGGATGCCGTAGGACAGACCGCGCGCGGCCAAACCGAGCACCTGGCCTTCGACGATGTCGAAATCCTCCCGGAACGCCGCCCAGCCGTCGATGACGAGGAAGACATCGCCGAACAGGTCGGCCGAGAGCGGGTGCGCCGCGCGTTCGTCCTCGGGCAGCTGGGCGAGCCGCGCCTTCAGTTTCCGGAAGTCGCGCATGTTCTCGATGCCGAGGTCGAGAAAGCGGCGTTCACGCTGCCGCAACAGCATGCTGAGTTCGGCCACTGTCCGCCGGACGCGGTCGCCTTCGAGGCGACCTGCCGCCGACCCGACGTGCGGGAGACCGGTGAGCGCGGACAATGTGCCGCCACCGAAATCGAGGCAGTAGAACTGCACCTGCTCGGGGGTGTGGGTGGCCGCCGCGGCCGTGATGATGGTGCGCAGGGTGGTCGACTTGCCCGACTGCGGCCCACCGACCACCGCGATATTGCCCTGGGCGCCGGCCAGATCGATCGTGAGGACATCGCGCCGCTGCTCGTAGGGCTTGTCGACGATGCCGATCGGCAACCACAGATTGCCGTTGCGGTTGCTCTCCGAACGCCAATCCTGTTCGGGCAGCAGCATATCCACGGTGGGCGAGATGTCGAGCGGCGGCAGCCAGACTTCGTGCGCGGGTCTGCCGTGCCCGGTCAACCGCTCGACCACCACCTGCAGCAGTGACTGCTCGTGCGTGGGGGCGGGGGCTTCGGTCGCGGTCTCGCCGAGCAGTTCGCTCAGGTCCGGCAGTTCCACCGGGACCGGCTGCGCCGCGCGGACCGCGACGGCCGCGGCGGTGAAGAGGTCGACCGCGCCCGCTGTGCCGGTCGCCTCGGCGACGGCACGGTCACCGGCGGGCGGCACATAGGTGCCCGACACGTAGGTCGCGTTGAACCGCAGCGGGTCCGAGGAATCGCTCTTGAGATATCCGGCGCCGGGTTGACCGGGCAGGTGATAGGCGTCGGTGATGCCGAGCACCTGGCGGGACTCGCCGGCGGAGAAGGTGCGCAGGCCGATTCGGTAGGACAGGTGCGAGTCCAGACCACGCAGCCGGTTCTCCTCGAGGCGCTGCGATGCCAGCAGGAGATGCACCCGCAGCGATCGCCCGAGCCGGCCGATCATTACGAACAGTTCCGCGAAATCTGGTTTCTGCGAGAGCAATTCGGAGAACTCGTCGACGATGATGAACAGCGCGGGCAGCGGATCGAGCTGGGCTCCGTTGGTGCGCGCCTTCTCGTATTCGGTGACGTTGGCGAAGTTCCGGGTCGCTCGGAGCAGTTCCTGCCGGCGCGTCAATTCACCGGCGAGAGCGTCACGCATGCGGTCGACCATCGAGAGTTCTTCCTCGAGATTGGTGATCACCGCGGAAACATGGGGGAGAGGGTCGAGGCCGAGGAAGGTCGCACCGCCCTTGAAGTCGACCAGGACGAGGTTGAGCAGATCCGGTGAATGGGTGGTCACCATCGACAACACCAGCGTGCGCAGGAACTCCGACTTGCCCGAACCTGTGGCACCGATACACAGTCCGTGCGGGCCCATGCCGCTTTCCGCGGATTCCTTGATGTCGATCTCGACGGGCGTGCCGTCGGGAGTGACGCCGATCGGAACACGGAGGCGTTCGCGCGCGGATCGAGGCCGCCACACGGACTCGGCGTCGATCGTCGCGGCGTCGGGAATCGACAGCAGCGACATCAGACCGGGATCGCCGGAGACGTCGTCGCCGAGATTGACGATCTGGGCGGTGGTGGCGATCCGGAACCGAGCCATGGCGCGCGCGAAGATGGCGGCCACCTCGGGGCTCAGCCGATCGGGACCCGCGAAATTCTCCACCGACCCGCCGGTGCGCGCGCCGATCACCTCCTCGTCGACGACCAATTGCAGGCCGCGCCGGACCGCGAGCCCGGCTGGTGGCGCGGTCAGGTCCAATACGGTGACCGAGTCGAGGCCCGCGTCGCTGATCGTGCGCTCGGAACCGCTGACATAGCCGTCGTCGATGACGACGACCACGTGCAGCCGGCCCGCGGTGGGCGGTGCGTTGCGCAGGAACCGGCCGCGCTCGAGCAGGTCCTCGCTCAACGCGGTCTCCAGCTCCGATAGCGACTCGTAAACCATGCGCGCCGCGCCGATCCCGTCGCGGTCTCGCGGATGTTGCAGGTGTGGAAGCCATTTCGTCCAACGCCAGGCGTCCGCATCGGGGTCGGCGGTGACGATGGCGAAGATCATGAAGTCCGGACCGTGAAAAGTCGCCAGCTCCATCAGCATCGACCGGAGCAGCGCGCGCCCGTGCTCCCGCGGGCCTTCGATGTTGACCGCGGGGAACGCGCGCAGCGAGATGGCGGTCGGCAGGCCGTGCACGACCGAGTGAGTGCGCACGAACCGGCGCAGCGCCACCGTCGCCACCGGTTCCAGGTCTTCGAGCGGGCCGGTCTCGGGCCTGGCCAGCTTGGTGGCGATGCGATGGCTGCCGACGCCGATCCGGACATGCCCGAAGTCGGAATCGCCGGGCCGGCGTTCCCACATCCGCCGTGTGCCGATCAGGGCGTGCAGGTCGACCGGGTGGGGGTGGCTCCAGATCAACGCCGCCCGCTGCGCAGTGCCGGTGCCGCGGACGTCACGGCGCAATTGATCGAGGTAGCGGAAATAGTCCTTGCGTTCCTCATTGAGCTCGGCGGCCTTCTTGCCACCGCCACCGGTGCGACCGGCGAACATGCCGACCATCGACATCAGCATCATCATCGGAAACATCATGGCCATGGGGTTGGTCAGCATCGACCGGCCGCTCATGGTGAAAATCAGCGCCATCATGCCGACCATGGCGACCACCATGACCAGCGGAAGCAGGCGCTGCCACAGCGGGCCGGGCACCGGCGCGGTGATCTCCGGCGGTGCGTTGAGCACCACGTCGCCGCCGGGCGGCCGCGGCGGGGCGATCCGGGCCAGCCGAATGAAACCTTGTGTACTCATAGCTGTTCCGTTCAGTCGTCACCGGGCAGAACGAGCGGCATGCGCTGCTTGCGGCGGAAGGGGATCGACAGCGTCGAGAAGATGGCGAGCAGGGTCAGGCAGATCGCGGCGCCCGTCACGCCGATGCGCCGCGGC
Organism: Nocardia sp. NPDC051911; assembly: GCF_040681035.1. Taxonomy (NCBI): domain Bacteria; kingdom Bacillati; phylum Actinomycetota; class Actinomycetes; order Mycobacteriales; family Nocardiaceae; genus Nocardia; species Nocardia sp. NPDC051911. The sequence goes on along the minus strand of NZ_JBFAXY010000022.1, from coordinate 111,570 downwards.
CACGGGTTCACCGGTGCGATCGGGGCCGGGCCCGCGATCTGTTCGCCGGCCGCCGGATCATGGAGCGGCGGATTCGGCAGTACGGCGGTGAGCGCGGCTACCGGATCGACCATGCCCGCGCCGATCCGGGCGTCGTGGCCATCGCCGGGTGCATGCGCCGTGCCGATGATGCGATCCATCACCTCTTTGGCGGACAGCTGCGGAAAGCGTGCGCGCACAAGGGCCGCCAGGCCTGCGACGTAGGCGCTGGAAAAGCTGGTTCCCGCCACCGGCGATACCTGACCGTCGGCTTGTGGGGTGCCGTTGACCAGGCCGGTGGCACCAGGTTTGCTGTCGAGTGAAATCAGGTTGCTGCCGGGGGCGGCCACCGAGACCCACGGCCCGTACAGCGTGAACGGCGACGGCGAGCCGTCCGGCTCGACCGAGGCCACCGAAAGGACATAGGGCGAGAACCACGCGGGCGTCGCGATCGTTCTGACCGAATCCCAGCCGGCGCCGTTCTGCTGCTTGCACGCGCCCTGCGATTGCAGGTTTCCCGCCGCCGCTACCACGACGACATCGCGGTCGTAAGCGTATTTCAATGCGGCGCCGAGCATCCCGTCCACCGGGCCGGCACCGGCGGGCCGGCAGGACACTTCGGAGATGTTGACGACCGTTGCGTGCAGATCCACCGCGCGGACCACGGCATGCGCCAGGGTGGCGACGGTGCCGTACCCGCCGGCCGACATGCCATCGGGCCGGTCATTGCCGTAGCTGTTCTTGGCTTGATAGGCCAGGCTGGTCTGCCGGATCGCGAGCACCGTGGCTCCCGGCGCGACACCGGCGAAACCATCGCCACCGTCCGGGGACGGGTGTGCGGCGATGATCCCGGCGACCAGGGTGCCGTGCCCGTCGCAGTCGGTCGTGCCGTCGGAATCGGAGACGTAGTCCCCGCCCGCGTCGACCGTCAACCGCGGATGGCGAGTGACTCCGGTGTCGATCACCGCGACAACCTGTCCCGCGCCGCGACCGAATTCCCAGGCAGCGGCCAGCCCGAGCGCCTTTTGGGCGGCGGGCACCCCAGCCGGAGGTGGTCCCGTCCAGTTGGGTTCCGAGCACAGCAGTCGCTGTTGCGAGGGTTCCGGCGGGGCCACCGGGGCGCCGGTGATCAGCAGGCCCGGATCGACCCCGGGCGGAGCGACGGCCCTGGCTGGACCGGTGGGCAGCAACGCCGCCGTGATCGTAAGTGCCGCGACGGCGAGCGCGGCCGGTGCCGATCGTGCGTGGTCACGCATTGCGGGCCAGGGCATAGACGTCGATGATCCAGAACACCAGTGGCCCGATCAGGCAGATCATGAGGTACTCCAGCAGCTCGCCGGCCCGCTGCACGACCGGCGAGATCTCGAGCTTCGGCCCGGCCACCCCGATCAGCAGCGCGAGTGCCGCGACGACGAGCAGCGCGCCCGCAGCGGGCAGCGCGGCATCGGTGAGTTGGGTGCCGAGCAGCACCATCGGCGGGATCAGCGCCGAGCAGCCGCCGAGCACCAGCAGCGCGGCCTGGGTGAGGTCGGAGAAGGCACGCCCGCGCCGGGCCAGCACGATGCCGACCGCCACCGCCAGCAACGCGGTCTGCCAGAGGTGGTCCCGGGCCGTCGCGACCACCATGATCGTCGCGATCACCGTCACCGTCACGATCCCGGCGATCATCCCGGACTGATAGTCGTTGGCCCGGCGGGCCCGTTCGCCCAGCCCGGCCGCCGAGGGAATCGAGGTCGCGCCGATCGCGCCGATGCCCTCGATGGTCGGTCGGGGCTCATGGTCGCGCGGATCGATCACTCCGCCCGCGGTCGGCACCGGCGGCACCGGCAGCCGCGCTGCCGCGACCGCGATCCGCGGCGTCAGCGTGATGCCGAGCAGTGCGAAAAAGATGACTCCGGCCGCGGTTTTGGACGGTGCCACCTGCCATACCGTGGTCGTACCCGCGGCGCCGAGGCCGAACGCCGCGATCGTGATGACGGCGGTGAACATGGTTGGGCGCACCGCGATCACCCGCATCGCGACCGTCGCGAGCAGTATCGTGACGGCGCAACTCAGCAGCAGGTGCGGTGCGCCCGGCAGACCGGGCACGAGCGCCGCGGCCCCGGCGCCCATCAGCAGCAACCCGCACAGCGCCAGGACCGTGGCGGGCAGTGTCGCGGCATACCACCGGGCGACGAGCCCGGCTCCGACCAGGACGAGGAGCCCGAACCCGCTGCCCGCCGCGCCAGCCCATCCGCCGGCCCCGTGTCCCGCCGCGTACAGCAACAGGAGGCAGGCGCTCGCGACCGCGGCGATCGCGCCGCCGAGCCCGGCCAGGCCCGCGGACTCGGCGGTCCAGCCGCGAAACGAGTTGTCGGTCAGCCGGGCCACGGCGTCGATCACGTCATCGAAGAGCGCCGGGGAGTCGACCGAATCCACTGCGGCCAGCACCAGCAGGTCGCCGTCGAAGACCTCGGCCTCGGTGAGCGTCCGGACCGGGTCGATCGCGGTGTGGCCCAGCCGGGACAGCGTCCAGTGCCGGGCGACCAGCGGCCCGTCCTCCTCGTGTTCGGACAGGTCCGGATTGCGAGAGGCGATGAGTGTCACCACATCTGGAATGAAAGTGGCGATCGGGATCGTGGCGGGCAGCGCGACATCGACCTGAGTATTCCCGCCGATCACCGAGACTCTGCACAGCTGCGGCTCGATCGCCGTTGACTCGATCACGTGATGACTCCCGAATTCCCTGGTTACGACGATCAGGAAGGTAGCAATCACGGTGCCGCGCGGCGGTGGCCCGAGGCGGAGTTCGCTTTGTCGTAACCCGCGGTGTGGCAACGACATGCGGTTATCGCGTCGAGCCCGCGCGGCGGGGTGAACTGTCCGTGAATGGCCGGTGCTCGCCGTCCGGGTTCGCTGGGCTGGACAGCCGAGTCCGCGCTAATTTCCGGGCATGTCAGCGATTCGGCAAGCGCAACAGGTCTTCGATGCGGGCGTCCTCTCGCTCGGTCTGATGGTCGACGGCCAGCAAGCCGCGAAGAATCTCGAGTACGCCAAGGTCGCCTTCCGCCGGGCGACCGAGCTCGATCCCGACATGTGCGACGCCTGGCTCGGGCGCGTCGCCGCCGGGGACGCCACCCAGGAAGTGCTACGCCAGTTACACCGCACCTCGACGACTTCGCATCTGCGTGAGCAGCGCCGTCTCGGTCTGCCGCCGCGGCAACTGGCCGGTCGGTTCCAGATCGGCCAGTACATCGACTATCCGATCGCCAGCCTCACCGAGATCTGGCTCGCCCAGGCGATGCATCTCGTCGAGGACCGGGATTTCGATGCGGCCGAACGCGTTCTCGACGAACTCGACGAGCGTCGCAGGCAGCTGACCGAGGATCCCGACCGTGCCGTCGACGACAAGGTCTGCGCCTATGCGCGCGGCGTGCTCTATTTCACCGGTCAACTGTGGCAAGAGGTGATGGGCGTGCTGGCCGGGTCGGCCGACTGGCAGGACCAATACATGGCGGCCGGCGCGCACGTCATGGTCGGCACCGCCTGCGCCCACCTCGGCCTCTTCGGCGAGGCGACCCGCAGGCTGGAACTGGCCGAGCGCGGCCCGATTCCGGCGGCCCGGACTGCGGCCATGTACTGCCGTGGGCTGGCGTTGCGCGAACAAGGCCACGAGGACGAGGCGCGGGCGTTGTTCGAGACCGTCTACACGCAGGTCCCCGGGTTCGCCGCCAACGCCACCGCGATGCGCGATCCCAAGTTCCGGATCATGGTGACCACCAAGGAACAGATCGAATCACGCACCGACCGTTGGGATCCGGCGTCCGCGCCGTCGCTGGCGGAGGCGGCCGAGGAGGAACAGCATCACAGGGCCGAGCTGATCCTGGCCGCCGCCCGCGCGGAACTGGCGGCGCAGATCGGCCTGGGTGCGGTCAAGGTGCAGGTCGCCAAGCTGCAGTCCTCGGCGATGATGGCCAAGATCAGGGCCGAGAAGGGCCTCAACAGCATGCCCCGCGGCCAGCATCTCGCCTTCACCGGCCCGCCTGGCACCGGCAAGACCACCATCGCCAGGGTGGTGGCCAAGATCTACTGCGGGCTCGGGTTGCTGAAGACCGACAAGGTCGTGGAGGCCAAACGATCCGACTTCGTCGGCCAGCACCTGGGTTCGACCGCGATCAAATCCAACCAGCTGATCGATTCGGCCATGGACGGCGTGCTGTTCGTCGACGAGGCCTACACCCTGATCCAGGCGGGCCTTTCCGGTGGTGACGCCTTCGGGCGCGAGGCCGTCGACACCCTGCTGGCGCGGATGGAGAACGATCGCGACCGCCTGGTCGTCATCATCGCAGGCTACGACGGCGAGATCGACCGCTTCCTGGCCAGCAACGACGGCCTGTCCTCCCGCTTCGCCAAGCGCGTGAAGTTCGACTCCTACTCGCCCGGCGAACTCTGCGAGATAGCCCAATTCATCGCCGCCAGACGCGATTCTGCCGTATCCGACGATGCGGTCGAACTGTTGCGCGAGTCGTGCGCGACGCTCTACGCCACCGAAGGCACCGACCAGAGCGGCCTGCCCCGCCGCGGCGTCGACCTCGCCGGCAACGGTCGATTCATCCGAAATGTCATCGAAAGTGCAGAGGAAGAGCGCGAATACCGCCTAGCCATGGACGACAGCCTCGACCACCGCGCGCTCGACGAAGAAACCTTGATGCGCATCGAGGCCGACGATATGCGCAAGGCACTGGAAGTGGTGCTCTCAACCCTGATGCCCTGAGTGCGAACACAACTGGAAGTAGCAGCATCTCGCCGAGCTTGTTGCTGCCCAGACGGCGAAGTTCGCCAACTTGTACGACGTCAGCCACGAGCGCGAGGACGTCGCGCGACTTGTGTCGGAACGGTCGAGGCGGATGCCGGGAACCTTCCACCAGCTACCGCGAGACAGGTATGAAACAGCATGAAGTCACCTCTTTCGTGACCCGTCTGCTGATTCCTTCGACATCTATCGAAGCGCACCTTGGTTGCTTCGCGCCACCCTGCGCGTTCGCAGGGAGCGGGGGTGGGTGGCGTGACCAACGGAGGTGTGGTCATGTCCGGCTCGCGATGAGGCGGCACTGGAGCCGATTCTCGGCGCGTGGCAGTGCTTGAAACTGACGTCGACTTCAACTATACAGATGTCAGGGGCCGCATCGGGTCCAGCTGGTAGTAGGAGCCGTCCGTTCGGATGTGGCGGCGCGCCCCCATCGACACGAAAGCAGGTTCGGTAGTGCAGGTTGCAGGCAAGGTCGCCATTGTCACCGGTGGCGGCGGAGGCATCGGCGGCGCTATCGCGCGGGCTCTCGTCGGTGCGGGTACCCGCGTAGTCGTCGCAGACCTGCACGCATCTACCGCTCAGGCCGTCGCCGACCGGATCAACGCCGACCATCCCGGTACCGCGGTGTCCGCCGGCGCGGACGTATCGGACACCGAGGCGATTCGCCAACTCATCGCGTTGGCTGACAAGCACTTCGGTCCCGTCGACATGTACTTCGCCAACGCCGGAATCGTCGGTGCGCCTGGGCTCGAGGCCGACGAAGCCGCCTGGAGCCTGGCGATCGACGTGAACCTGCGCGCCCACATCCGGGCCGCGCAGTTGCTGGTCCCGGCATGGGTGGAGCGGGGTGCGGGCTACTTCGTCAGCACCGCCTCCGCGGCGGGGCTGCTCACCCAGATCGGGTCGGCCACCTACGCGGTCACCAAGCACGCCGCGGTCGGTTTCGCCGAGTGGCTCAGCGTCACCTACGGAGACCAAGGGGTGCGGGTCAGCTGCCTGTGCCCACAGGGCGTCAATACGAAGCTGCTGTTCGGTGGGGAGTCCGGGGAAGTCCTCGGCGCCGCGGCAACCCGCGCCGTCACCAGCGCCGGTGAGGTGCTCGAACCGGCCCAGGTCGCGGCCGACGTGATCGCCGCGATCGACGAAGAGCGTTTCCTGATCCTGCCGCACCCGCAGGTGCTGGACATGTACCGGCACAAGGCCGCCGACTACGACCGATGGCTGCGCGGCATGCGGCGCTACCAGACGAAGGTGCTGGCGCAGGACTGAGGTCCTCCCGCGGCATCGACCTCGTCGAGGCTGTCGTCGGCCACAACGAGCGCCGCACCCCCGATTCCCTCCGGACCCGTCAGGAGTTCTCATGTCCCTGTTCGACATCTCCGAACGCGCCCAGCAGTTGCAGAACGAACTGCTGGATTTCATGGATGCACACGTATACCCGGCCGAGACCGTGTACGAGGAGCAGATGCGCGCGGCCGGCGATCCACATTTCCATCCGCCGATACTCGAGGAACTCAAGACCGAGGCGAGAAGGCGGGGCCTGTGGAACCTCTTCCATCCACATCCTGCCACCGGTGCCGGACTGACCAACCTCGAGTACGCGCCGCTGGCGGAGATCATGGGCCGCAGCCACATCGCGCCCGAGGCGTGCAACTGCAACGCCCCCGACACCGGCAACATGGAGGTCCTCGAGCTCTTCGGCACCGAGAAGCACAAAGAGAAGTATCTGAAACCCCTGCTCGACGGCACTATGGCGTCCGCGTTCGCGATGACGGAGCCAGGTGTGGCCAGCTCCGATGCCACCAATGTCGAACTGTCTATGGTCAAGGACGGTGACGAATACGTCCTCAACGGCCGGAAGTGGTTCGCCTCCAACGCCCTCCACAAGAACTGCAAGGTCATGATCGTCATGGGCAAGACCGATCCGGCCGCCCCGACGCACCGGCAGCAGTCGATGATGGTGGTACCGATCGACGCACCCGGTGTGACCGTGCTGCGCAACTTGCCGGTCTTCGGTTACGCCGACCGAGAAGGTCACGCCGAGATCGACTTCAAGGACGTACGGGTTCCGGTCGAGGACCTACTCAAAGGCGAGGGAGAGGGCTTCGCGATCAGCCAGGCCCGGCTGGGCCCCGGTCGCATCCACCACTGCATGCGTGCCATCGGCGCGGCCGAGCGCGCGCTGGAACTGATGTGCAAGCGCGCCCAGTCGCGCGTCACGTTCGGCAAGCCGATCGCCGACAATGCCAACATCCAGGACTGGATCGCCGAAGCGCGCATCGACATCGAGATGATCCGGCTACTCACCCTCAAGGCCGCATATCTGATGGACACCGTCGGTAACAAGGAAGCACAGACCGAGATCGCCGCGATCAAGGTCGCCGCCCCGGCCATCGCGCTGAAGATCGTGGACCGGGCCATCCAAGTGCACGGTGGCGCGGGCGTCACCGACGACTTCCCGCTCGCCATGTCGTACGCACACCTGCGGACCCTGCGCCTGGCCGACGGCCCGGACGAAGTGCACAAGCGCGCTATCGCCCGCCGCGAACTGCGCCAGTACCGCGACCTGCGACCGGACGGTATCTGAGCATGACTCCCATGCAGTCGCGTGCCAGAGCGTCTTTTCTGGATCTGAGCGGCAGAACCGCGATCGTCACCGGCGCTTCGCGCGGCATCGGCGGCCAGCGGCTCGGCGACGTGGTGCCCTACCGGAACGGAGCGACGCTCGGTGCCTGAGACCTCGGCGCGAGATGCGATCGGCATCGATCCGATGGCGGTCACCCGCTGGTTCGGCGACCTCGGGATCGAGTTCGCCGGCCGGCTGGGCTTCCACCGGATCGGTCTCGGTCAGTCCAATCTCACTTACCTCGTGCGGGACGACGCCGGTCGGCGCTGGGTGCTGCGCCGGCCCCCATTGGGGCGCCTGTTGGCCTCGGCACACGACGTCGCGCGGGAGGCGCGGATCATGTCCGCGCTCGCGGGCACTTCCGTCCCTGCACCGCGGATCCTCGGTGTCGCGGAGAATTCCGCGATCTCCGACGTGCCGTTGGTGCTGATGAACTTCATCGACGGCCAGGTCGTCGACACGATGGAGATCGCGGAGTCACTACCTCAGCGACGGCGTCGCGAGATCGCGGAGTCCCTGCCGCGCGCCCTCGCGCAAATCCACGCCGTCGACCTGGAGCGGACCGGACTGTCCGATTTGGCGAGCCACAAGCCGTACGCGCGACGCCAACTCGCGCGGTGGTCCGGCCAGTGGGAGAAGTCCAAGACCCGGGAATTGCCCGAACTCGACGATCTGACCCGCAGGCTGATGGCCGCGGTGCCCCAGCAGACCGAACTCGCGCTCGTGCACGGCGACTTCCACCTGCGCAATGTGATCGTCGCCCACACGAGCGGTGAGGTCATCGGCGTGCTGGACTGGGAACTGTCCACGCTCGGAGATCCGTTGGCCGACATGGGTTCTATGCTCGCCTACTGGCCCGAGCCGGGGGAGGACACGGGGGGAGACTTCCCGGTCTCCACACTCGCGGGATTCCCGAACCGGGACGAACTCGCCCGGATGTACCTCGACGAGACCGGCCGGGACCCGCAGGCGCTGAAGTTCTGGCACGCGCTCGGTCTATGGAAGGTGGCGATCATCGCCGAAGGTGTCCTGCGCCGGGCGATGGACACCCCCGCGAACAAGGCGGCAGCCGGCACCCCGACCGTCGAGCGCATCGATGCTCTGGTCCACAAGGCCATCGTTATCGCCGATGCCGCGGGGATATGAATCCCCGGCCATCGACACTTATCAGGAGAATCTTCTATGAAGGCATGACGCGTCAACGAACTCGGCGGGCCGCAGGACGTCGTGAAGCTCGAGGACGTCGCCAAGCCGACCGCCGGTGACGGTCAGGCAGGGTGAAGGTGTTGGCTGCTCCGGCCAACTTCCCGGACGTGCTGCTCTGTCGCGGCCAGTACCAGATCAAGCCGCCACTGCCGTTCACTCCGGGTGTCGAGCTCTGCGGCGAGGTCGTCGCGGTCGGAGCGGTGTCGGACGCGCCGTGGTCGGTGATCGGGTCGTCGGCACCACCGCACTGCCAAGCGGCGCGTTCGCGGAGTACGCGCTGATGAACCAAGCGAAGACTTCGTGCAAGCAGTCGAGGAGTTCACCGGCGGCCACGGCGCGGATATCGTTTTCGACCCGGTCGGCGGCGACGCCTACAGCGGGTCGACCGAGTGCATCGCCTTCGAAGGCCGGATCGTCGCGATCGGCTTCGCCCTGAACCGTGGCTCCGCCGCAATGGTCGACGTCGCCTGCGGTTCGCCGCGGCATGATCTGGCGAGCTCCGATGGTTGCGTTGCTATAACTGTTCCCATGTCACGATCGACCGCAGGGGACGAACACGAGGGCCCGCCGCCGTCCATGGCGAACTCCGCGCTGCTGCGCGAGCTTCCGGCCACCGGTCGGGGATTGCGGACGCGCTCGGCCTTGATCGCAGCTGCCCGTACGGTGTTCGAGCGTTCGGGCTACCTCGACACCCGGCTGGTCGACATCACCACAGAGGCCAAATGCTCGTCCGGCACCTTCTATACGTACTTCTCCAGCAAGGAGGAGATCTTCGCGGCTGTCCTCGAGTTGGCGCAGGAAGACATGATGCATCCAGGAATGCCGCATGTGGACCCCGACGCCGACCCTGCTGGGATCATCGAGGCGAGCAACCGGGCGTACTTCGAGGCGTACAAGCGCAATGCCAAGCTGATGGCGTTGCTCGAACAGGTAGCCAGCATCGATCCGGAGTTCCGCAAACTGCGTCGGCGGCGCGCGGAGGCGTTCGTTCGGCGAAACGCCCGCAGCATCGAGTCCCTGCAGGCGCGGGGACTCGCAGACACGGAGGTCGATCCGCTGTTGGCCTCGCGCGCACTGTCCGGGATGATCAGTCGGCTCGCGTTCGACTACTTCGTGACCGGTGAAGGCGCACCGGAGGATCTGAGGGTCGACCTGGACGAACTGACGCGCATCGGAACCCGGTTATGGGTCAACGCGCTGCGCATCTCCCCGCTGTGAGCCAGGCCCGTCCGAGCCGCACAAAGCACCTTTCAGGCGACCTCCGCGCTGAATGGTGCTCATCATTTCCCGCCTTTTCCGGTCGTTTCTGTGTGATTTTGTGTGTCGTGTGACCGGTCGCAGGCCGGTGTGCCAGACGGTGGTACTCGAACTTTCGGCGAACGGCGAACCGTCGTCTTCGACAATATAGCTCCCGGCCCACCGGCCGGGGTCGCCCCCGGCAAGGTCGTCGAAGCCCCCCGTGAGCCCTGCGGGTAGGGCGACAGCCGACACCGGCGCCTCCGGGGGTTCCGCCGTTCCGGCAGGACCGTAAATGACGTTGATTTCGGTTCGAGACTTGACGTAGGTCACAACTTGATGTTGAGTTCAGCTTCAATGTTCGGCCCGCCGGAGGGAGGGTCGAAGCCCAGATCCGAAACAACGACGATCGAGGGAACCGCATGGCCCCACTCCTGACTGTGAACGATCTGTCTCGCAGGCTTCTGGTCGCAGGCAGGCCGCTTCGCGAGGTCGGTGTCGCACCCGCCGCAAGCGAGGGCGCCGGCCCGGTCGGCGAGCGGCGATGAGTTCCGTGACCTTTCTGCCAGTCGAATTCGAAAGAATGACGATGTCCACTGTTTCGCCGGAGACCGCCCGGCTCACCTTCCGTGCTCTCGAACTGATTCACGGGATGATCTACTTCAGCCCGCACGGGCAGGAGTGCTATGCCGAAATCGGCTTGCAGGGGCGGGCCCCGACATATTTCGCGCCCCGCTCGGCAGCGATGGGCCCGGTACCCGCGGAAGTCGCCGTCGCGACATTCTTCAACTTCAATCCGGTGGCGGTGCGCTCCGCGCTGCCCGCGGCCTGGCACACCGCCGCGCCTGGGCACGTCCTGGAGGCGCGGTACGAGGCCGTCGACCGCTCGCTGCGCCAAGCATGGGGCGACGACGTCGACGGTCCAACGGTTCGGGAGGCGGCCGATCTCGCACGCCGTGCCGCGGAACGCGCCTGCGATCGGCCTCAGGGACGTCCGCTGTTCGCCGGACACGCGCAGCTGCCGTGGCCGGACGCTCCGCACCTGGTGCTGTGGCACGCGCAGACTCTGCTGCGCGAATTCCGAGGCGACGGACACGTCGCGCTGCTGTTCACCGAAGGCCTCGATGGTATGGAGGCGCTGATCACGCATGCCGCGACGGGGGCCATCAGCGCGGAAGTCCTCCGCGTCAGCCGGTACTGGAGCGAAGAGGAGTGGGCTGCGGGCATCGAGCGGTTGCGTGCTCGCGGGTGGCTTCTGAATGGGCCCGGACTCGCCCTCAGCGAGGAAGGGCGGCGGCGCCGGCAATCGATCGAGGACCGGACTGACCAACTCGCCGTGTACGCGTACGAAGCAATCGGACCGGAGGGGTGTTCGCGACTGGGCGAGTTGGGCATGCCGCTGACGAAGGCGGTTGCGCAGGCCGATCTGGGTTTCCCGGCCGAGCTGATCGCCCGGTACCGGGACGGCCGGTGACCGGGGCGCCGAGGCTCGAGCAGGAGGAGGTGCGGATGACGGTCGATGTTGCGGCGTGGCAGGCGCTCGGATCTCGGCGGATCGCCACGAACGGGATCGAACTGCGGGTCGTCGATCATGGCGAGGGACCGGTGGTTGTTCTCTGCCACGGATTTCCCGAACTCGCATTCTCGTGGCGTCATCAGGTTTTCGCCCTCGCCGAGGCCGGGTATCGCGTGATCGCCCCGGATATGCGCGGCTACGGAGGTAGCTCGCGGCCGTCCGAGATCGAGGACTACGACGTATTGACGATCTGCGCCGACCTGGTGGGACTGTTGAACGCCCTCGGCGTGGAGGATGCCGTGTTCATCGGACACGACTGGGGTGCCGCCGTGGTCTGGCAGATGGCACTGGCCTATCCCGGCCGGGTGCGGGCGGTGGCTGGACTGAGCGTTCCACCGGCGCCGCGCGCGCCGGTTCCACCGCTGGGGATTCTGCGTTCCCGGCTGGGAGATTCGTTCTACATGTGCTGGTTCCAGGAGCCGGGAGTCGCGGATGCCATGCTCGCGCAGGACGTTCGATGGACACTCCTCAATAACGACACTCCCTCGCCGCAGGCTCTGGCACGGCGGCCGAGCGGAGAACTACCGCGTCCCCCGTGGTTGTCGGAGGACGAGCTGCGGGTATTCGTTGAGGCGTTCGAGCACACGGGCTTCAGCGGAGGACTGAACTACTACCGGAACATGGACCGGAATTGGGAGCTCACGGCCCCGCTCGACGGTCACGTCATCACGCAGCCCTCGCTTTTCCTGACCGGTTCCAAAGATGCGGTTCGCATGTTCATGCCGGCCGAAACGATGACATCGGTCCTCGCGGATCTGCGCGAAAACATTGTGATCGCAGGCGCCGGCCATTGGATTCAGCAGGAGCGACCAGCGGAAGTCAACGAGGCGCTGGTGAAATTCCTCGATTCCATCTGATGTGGATGGAGTCGGGCGCGATGCGCGGGAGCGGTCGGAGACGGTTTCGTCGGCGGAACCGAATCGAATCGCACCCGTGCGTGTTCGCAGTCTCTCGAACGTCTGGTTCGAGGCACAAAGAAGAAGGAAAAAGATGAGGAAAACGATTGCAGCAGCGTCGCTGCTCGTCTCGACGCTCGGCATAACCGCCGGAACGGTATCGGCGGCACCGGCCGATACCGCGGCGGTCGGTTACAAGGTATCGGTCGGAGAGCGGTCATCGGTGATCGATCTCGCGGCCGGCTCGATTGCCGTCGAAGAGGGGGTGCTGAAGATCAAGGCCCCCGGCGGTGCTGTGGTGGCGGGTTCGGAATTGTCTTTCCGGGTCGATGATTTCGTCTTCCCGATCGCCGCCGATATCCGCGACCGCACTGCTACCTTGACGCCGCAGTTCGACCTCGAGCACGCCGCCTACAAGCCGGTGGCGCTGCCCTACGAAGACCAGGCTCCCTGGAAGACCCAGTACGACCGGGAACAAGCCGCTTGGGCGCGACTGTCCTCCACGATCCTCATGGGCGCGACGATCGGTACCGCCGTCGGCGGCATCGGCGGCGCGGCTGTCGGTTGCGTGCTGGGCGGGATCGCCGGGGCGACCGTCGCTTCCGCGGCGATTATCGGCTTGTTCGGAGGCTTCATTCCGGCAGCCGCCATCGGATGTGTGGGCGGAATCATGGCCCTCGGCGCGCTGGGGACGTTGGCAGGCCAGATTCTCGTCACCGCTCCGGTCGCGATCATGGCGGCAGTCCAGTACTTCACGACGATCAACCAGCCGATGCCGGCCCCGGCCCCGGCGAAGTGACGCCAACCCTGCCCAGCCGGTTTCGCCGGCTGGGCAGGGTCTGGGCTTTCATGACAGACTTCGCCGCCACGAAGCTGCCGAACCTCGGCTGGAGTGCGGACGAGGCCTCTCCGGTAGACCGTTAGCGGCTGTTCTGGTCGCATCACACGGTTTCCTTGCCGATGCGGTTGTCGCAGATTTCCCTTTTGACAGTTATTGAACTTGACGCCGAGTTCAATTACGGTGCGAGGGGGATTACCAGCTAGGCCAGAAGGAGGAATCGGATGGTCAACGTCGCCGGTCCGATGTGGAAGAACGCGCTCGATCGGCCCGAGGCGATCGCGATCAGGGCGCAGGGCGAGGAATGGAGCTATGGCCGGCTGAAGGACTCGGTGGCGGCCTTCGCCGGTGCACTGCGTGCCGCCGGGATCGACAGTCGCGACCGCGTACTGCTGGTGGCCCCGAGCGTCCCCGAATTCGTTGTTGCCTACCTGGGTGCGCACCTCGTCGGCGCCATCGTCATCACCATGAACACGATGGCGACCGGAGCCGAAATCGGCTATGTCCTCGACGATTCCACGGCACGCCTGGTGATCGCGTGGCACGAGGCGACGACATCGGCCGAGACGGCCACGCGGGAGCGCGGACTCCCGCTCTGGGTGCTCGAGCCGGGCGCACAGCGTGATCGGACGGAGCCGCTGTCCGAACCCGTCGATCTCGCCCCGGATGATGTCGCGGTTCTGCTGTATACCTCCGGTACCACCGGCAAGCCGAAGGGCGTAGAGCTCACGATCGCCAACCTGCACGCCGCGTCGACGATCTTGATCGACTACCTCGGGGTGACGAGCGAGGAGCGGATGGGCACCGCGCTGCCGCTGTTCCACGTATTCGGACAGTCGGTCGTCATGAATACCGCTCTGCACCTGGGTGCGTCGCTGTCGCTGCTGTCGCGGTTCGATCCCGGTCGCATGCTCGAGATGGTGCGCGCGGACGAGATCACCCTGATGTCGGGTGTCCCGACGATGTGGAACGCGATGCTGCACGCCGGAGGGGACTTCGGGCCCGAGCAGTTCGGGAGTCTGCGGATGGCTTCGTCGGGCGGTGCCTCACTCCCGGGGGAGGTCATCCGAGCTTTTCGCGCCCGGTTCGGCTGCGAGATCATGGAAGGCTATGGGCTTACCGAATCGTCGGGAATAGCGACGTTCAACCCCGTCGGGAAGGACCCGAGGGTGGGTTCTGTGGGTCTTCCGTTGCCCGGCATGCGAATCGAAGTCCGGGACGCCTCGGGCTCGGTACTCGCTCCCGGTGAGGTAGGCGAGTTGTACCTGTCCGGTCCGACGATCATGCGGGGATACTGGAACCGGCCGGAGGCCACCGCATGCGACCTGCGCGACGGCTGGCTCGCCACCGGGGATCTCGGCAAGATCGATGACGACGGCTATGTCTACATCATCGACCGGGCCAAGGACATGATCATCCGGGGCGGCTACAACGTCTATCCCCGTGAAGTCGAGGAAGTGTTGTACGGGCACCCCGATATCGTCGAAGCGGCGGTGATCGGTGTGCCCGACGAGCACTACGGCGAGGAGGTCGCCGCGGTGATCGCCCTGGCGCCCGGAGCGGAGCCGACACCGGATGAACTGCGGAGTTGGGCCAAGGAGCAGCTGTCGGCATACAAGGTTCCACACCTGTTCGCGTTCGTGGACCAGTTGCCGAAGGGCGCCACCGGAAAGATCCTGAAGCGGGCGATCGACTGGAAGTCGCTGCCAGGCCTGAACGATCCGGCGGACAGGGGAGCGGTTGCCCGTCGGTGAGCTGGGCGGCTTACGCCGTCGAGGTCTCCCCGCGCCTTGATGGGTGTGACGCAGGTGTCGGCAGGACAGGCCTGTCGTCCCTGCGTCACCCGGCTCGTGAAGTCTGTGCCGAGCCGTGCGCGCACTCTGATATGGAAGATGTGGGTGCGACGCAGGAAGTTGCTGGAACCGACTCTGACGACCTTGCCGCACAGCCTCGCTCGTGATCTGGTGACGGGGTCGCAGCGTCAGCGGCTGTTGTTCGGTGTGACCGTCGTTGTCGCGGATCGCGGCTATCTCACTGCGACGGTCGCGGATATCGCTGCCGCGGCGAAGGTTTCGCGCTGGACGTTCTATCAGCACTTCCCGGACAAAGAGGCGTGCTTTCTCGCCGCAGCGGAGACGGGTCGCGATCTGATGATCGATCATCTGGAGCAGGTGATGAGGCAGGTGCTCTCCGAACCGGTGGAGCCACTCGAGGCCCTCCGGCGCGGGATCCGGGCGTATCTCACCCTGTTGCGTGGGGAACCGTCGTTTGCCCGGCTCGTTCTATTTGGAGACCGCCGTGGCCGGGTCTCGTGCATATCTGGCGGTGACCGAGGCGACCAACGAGGCCGTGCGCCGGATCTTGCGTGACGGCGGGGATTTGCTCGCGCTCGAGGACGCGGTGATGTACATTCACCGCGCATTACTCGGGCTGGCTACGCCTGCCGACTAGGACACGACTGTGTCGCCTGCCCCGGTGAACTCGCAGGAAGCGTCGTCGCTGGTGTCGCCACCCTCGGAGACAATCCGCGCGAACGCCGTCGCGCAGTTGGCCGATGCGATACCGGAGATATTCGCCCTGATGGTGGAGTTCCGCACGGTCGGCGCGGTGACGTTCAGGTCTCCCGTGGTCGGATCGGCGTTGCGGCACTGCACTTTCTGCGGGTCGGGCGGTATCGCCAAACATAGCGGCCGACCGGCACCACGATCGTGCTGCCCGGACGGGCATTGGCCACCTGCACCGCGGCGCGCAGGGTGCAGGTACCAGAAGCCGTGCGGCACAATCGGCTTCCGAGATCGGCCGCGGTTTCGTCCGCAGTGGTGTCGACCGTGATCACCACCGGCGTATCCCCAGCGGGCGCGCTGTCGGCGTGGGCCGTTCCGGGGAATCCGCCTGCGGTTCCAACGGCCAGGGCTGTGATGGCAGCAGCGCCGGCCACCGCGGCAGATGTTCTCGTCCTCATGGGGGTCTTTGATCCAATCATGAACCTGAAGTTGTAAACGCTCGCGTCCAAGTCGGGTACGTGAGCGTTTACAACTTTGCGGCAGGCCAACGCCCAGTGGTGGCGTTTACGTGAATCCTGTTGGCAGTTACCCGGATTGATCAGACGATGCTGATCAGGACGGAACGGAGACGGAGGCGTTCCCGCCGGCCGTCGCGGGCTGACCGGCCGACACGGTTTCCGGCAGTGCCCATGCGCAGCCGAGCGTGCACAGCGCCATGACCATGAGGAAGGCGGAGACCGACGCTGTCGAACCGGTTGCCGCCAGCAGCGCGGTCATGAGGAAGGGCGTGCCACCACTGACGAGGATGGCGGCCAGCTGGTAGGACAGCGTTATGCCGGAGTAGCGGATTCGGGGCTCGAACAGTTCCGCGAGATACGCCGCCAACGGGCCGTACACCAGCCCGGAGCCGATGCCGCTGCCGACAGTGGTTGCGATCATGATCGCCGTGAGTGAGCCGCTACCCACCAGCCAGAAGAAGGGGAATGCCCACAGCGCCATGAGCGCTGCCCCGATCAGTATCAATGGGCGGCGACCCACACGGTCGGACAGCGAGCCGGCGAGATAGATGATGGGCACTCCGATGGCCGAGGAGAGCAGAGAGACGGCCAGCAGGCTGTTGCGGGCCAGGCCGAGTTCGCGCACACCGTAATCGAGCACACCGGCGACGCTGATGTAGAAGATGGCGTTCGTTCCGAACAACAGCCCGGCGCCGAGCAGAACCCGCTTCGAGCGCGTGCGCAGTACTTCGAGAATCGGGGCCTGCGCGACCGCGGTCGAGGCCACGGCAGCTTTGGTTTGCAGCCGGCGGAACTCGGGGGAGTCCTCGATGCGGAGTTGGATGAACAGCACCACCGGGAACAGCGCGGCGCTGGCCAGGAACGGGATACGCCAACCCCAGCTCAGAAAGTCGGCACCCTTGACGTATGCGCTGACCAGAAGGAACGCGCCGGTGCCCAGTAGCAGTCCCAAGGGCACGCCCATCTGGCCGAAGGTGCCCGCTTGGCCCTTGCGGTTCGGCTTGGTGGTTTCGGTGAGCAGCAGAGTGACCCCGCCCCACTGGCCTCCCACGGCGATGCCCTGGAGGAACCGCAATGCCACCAGCAGAATCGGCGCGGCCACGCCGATCGTCTTGGAGGTGGGCAGCAGGCCGATCGTGCAGGTGGATGCGGCGACCAGGATCAGGCACGAGACCAGTGCCGGCTTGCGGCCGAAGGTGTCGCCGATGTGCCCGAAGATCAGTCCGCCCAGTGGCCGTGCGATGAAGCCCGCCCAGAAGGTGCTGAAGGACAGCAAGGTGCCCATCAGCGGCGACGCATGGGGAAAGAACAGCTTGCCGAATACCAAGGCAGCGGCTGTTCCGTAGATAAAGAAGTCGTACCATTCGATCGAACTGCCCACCAGGGCAGCGGCCATGAGGCGCCGTAATTTCTTCTGGTCCGGGCTGCCGGAATCCGAATTCGGAGTCATACCTATCTCCAGGGTGAGAAACGAACCTGATGTGACGCGGGTCACCGTCAGTGGTCGGCACGCTACTTGAAGTTGACGTCGTATTCAATAGATTCCGCGAGATTCTCGGCATGCACTCCGGCATGGGCCGGTCCGGGGTGTGATGCTCACGCGACTGTGTGAGCGGGGAACCGGCCGGGCGCTGGACCACACGGTGATCCCGTTCCACCGTGCGGAGACCGGGCATTCCTGGTTTCACGAAAACTGAACGATTCTCGAAGACGAGCTTGGTTGTTCCGGCTACCGGCGCTGTGCAGACTGCACTGTGGATCGCCGGTGCGGTCCGCTGTCCGTCGAGCGGTGAAGGAGCGTGACCATGCGATTCGCGGTGTCCACGCGCTCGGCGGTGCGGCAGGCGTTCGCCGACTGTTGTCGCTGACGCGAAACCACTTCGCGCGCCGCTCCGGACGGTTTGTTCCCGGGGTTCTCGGCCACCACTTCGCCACCCACGGCATTCGCCGCAAGGGGACGGCCACTCGTCAGGAGTTTGTCAGATGTCATCACGCAGGTTCTCGAGGGCGGCGGCGCTCATCGCCGTCACCATCACCGCCGCGGTGCTGGCCGGATGCGCGGCGCCGGCCAACCGGGTCGCGGGCGGCGGCGACGGCGGCACGCCGGTCGCGGGCGGGACATTGCGGTTCGCGGTGCTGGACGCACCGGCCAACCTCGATCCGCATTCGGGCAGTTCCTACCCCGAATCGCTGATCACCAGCAATATCACCGACAAGCTGACCTACCAGAACCCCGAGACCGGCGCCATCGAACCGTGGCTGGCCACCTCATGGGACATCGATCCCGAGCTCACCCGATTCACCTTCCATCTGCGCGACGACGTCACCTTCAGCGACGGGTCGAAATTCACCGCGGATTCGGTGAAGGAGAACTTCGACCTGCTCGGTTTCGGCAACAAGGAACTCGGCATCGTGCCGGTGACCGCGTACTGGGTCGGCTACTCCGGCACCCGCGTGCTCGACCCGCGCACCGTCGAGGTAGCCTTCACCCGCCCGAATGCGGGCTTCCTGCAGGCGCTCTCGCTCTACTTCTCCGGCATCCTCGGGCACACACCACCCTGCAGCTGCCCAAAGAGCAGCGCAGCTTGCCGCAGAATCTGGTCACCACCGGGCCTTTCACCGTCACCGAGCACGTCTACCAGCAGAAGACGGTGCTGAAGAAGCGTTCCGGGTACAACTGGGCGCCTGCCAGCCGTAAACACAACGGCGAGGCGTATCTGGACGCGGTGGAGATTTCGGTGATCCCGGAGGCCGGTGTGCGCACCGGAGCGCTACGAGCGGGCCGGGTGGACGCGATCCTGGATGTGAACAACACCGACGAGGCGCCGCTGACCCGCGAGGGCTACCGGATCGTGCCGCAGCTCATTCCCGGTCGCGACATCGCCTTCGACTTCAAGACCGACCTGTTCCCCACCAACGACCGCGCGGTGCGCGAAGCGGTCAAGCTGGCCTGGAATCGCGACGCGCTGAGCAAGACCGTGCTCACTCCGAGCTACAAGGTGTCCAGTTCGGTGCTGTCCGAACGGGTGCCGGGCTACGTCGACTTCTCCGGCACACTGAAGCAGGACCAGCGCAGGGCCGAGCAGATCCTGGAGGACGCGGGCTGGCGCAGGGGCGCCGACGGCATCCGCGTCGACCGCGACGGCCGCAGGCTGGAACTGGCGCTGATCGGCATCAACAACCTGGTGAACAACAAGCCTGCCTACGAGCTGATCCAGCAGGACCTGCGCAAGATCGGCGTCGACCTGAAGCTGAACGTGCTGCCGATCCCGGACTACCAGGCCGCCATCACCCAGCCGCAGCGCTGGAACATCCAGGTGGCCAACCAGAGCCGCGCGGACGTCGCGGTGCTCGAACAGGTGTACTCGCCGCAGTTCGGCAACATGGCCAAGCTGGCCCAGGGCGATCCGGTCTACCAGCAGGCGATCGACACGCTCGGCGCGGTCAGCAAGACCATCGACCCGCAGCGGCGGGCGGCCGCGGCCCAGGCGGCGCAACGGTTCCTGTTGGAGGACCAGGTGCTCACCGTGCCGGTGTACAACCCGGCCCAGGTCACCGCGGCGAATCCGAAGGTGCACAACGTGGGCTACGAGGCGCAGTCGCGAAACGTCTTCTACGACACCTGGATCGAGCCGAGGTAACCGATGTTCCGCTATGTGCTGGCCAAACTCGGCCAAGCGGTGTTCGTGGTGTGGGGCGCGTACACCGTGACGTTCGTGCTGCTTTACGACGCGGTGGATCTGTTGTTCGACCCCACCCAGGGTGACCTCGTCACCGAGCAGGACAAGCAGAACGCGAGGGAGTACTACGGACTCGACCACGATCTGCTCGGCCAATACCTGAACCGGCTGTTCGCGGCCGCCCGCGGTGACTTCGGGGCATCCACCCGCACCGGCGAGCAGGTGTGGCCGCTGATCGTGTCGGTGCTGCCGCAGACCGCGCTGCTCGCCGCCTGCGCGCTGGTCCTGGCGGTGCTGCTGGCGCTCGCGGTCACGTTGATCTCCGCCTACACGCGCGTGCGGTGGCTGAGCGGCCTGTTCGCCGCGCTGCCCGCGGCGGGTGTGTCGGTGCCGGTGTTCCTGGTGGGATCGGCGATCCTGCAGGTGTTTTCGTTCCAGAGCCGGGCTGGCGAACGTGCAACCGGAAAAACAATTCGATTCCCTGGGTGTAGGCGCGTGCACCGCTGAGCGCGATCGCGATGTCGTCGGTGCGCACGAGTGCAGCATCAATGCCCACGGTCACGGGAAGCTCGTTCGACGGTCTCGTACGCCTCCGAAAGCCGGACGCCTGTTGCCCAGTGGCGGAGAGCCTTTCGTCCAATGATGCCTCCTTCGTCTTATCGCCCGTTTCGGTGCAGGCGCGTATCAGGCAACGGTAGCGTTCCCCTCCGACAGCCTTGGTAGCGCTGGCTCTACGCAATGGGGCTTTCTGACATAAGCGGCGGGGCCAGAACTGCCCGGCGTTCAGCCGCCGGAATGGTCGTGTGCGGAAACCAGCCGACTACACGTGGTGGTTGCACTGGTCCAGTACGGCCGCATGGTCTCCACCGGAAGAGCATCCTCATCGAGCCTCGGAATCCGCTCTGTGTCAGGTTCTGGCTCATCTCTCCGATCAGGTGTTTCGTGGTCGGGGTGGTTACCCGCAGCGGGCGCCGATCGGCAAGCACCAAAGCCCGTAGTACAGGGCCAGCTCGATGCTGCTTGTTCTGGTCTATGAACCGCATTCGGTCCTCCGAGTCCATCGGCAGGCTTGGGCACGCGACGACCGAGTGCCCTGGCGGACGCATCGCGGCCTTTGGCGATGAGGTGGACGAACCGGGCGAGATAGGTTTGAGGGCGCGGCCGCCCACTGCGCTCGTCGTGCGAGCCGGTCCGATCACCAGGCTCCGGCCGCGTACACGATGCCACCACGCCGATCGAGGTGTACCGGAGGCGCCTCCAGCAAGTTTGGCAGCAATGACCTTCAGAATCGATGCGTGTCTGCGGTATTCGGCTCAGCACGTCTAGCGTGTGCTGGTGAGTCGCAGCTGGTCGCAGTGAGTTTCTGGTGTGGAGGCCTTTGGTTACCGGGTGCCGAGACGAGGGGGCCGGCCGTTTACAGCGGCGCGGTGGTGCTATTCGGTGAAGGACACGACATAGTGCCTCGACAACGGCTTCGACAACACGATCAAGGAGGTTCACGTGGCCGAGAAGAGCTACCGCTCCGCCGATACCGGCGAATACGTGAGCGAGGAGACCGCAGCGGAGAACCCGAAGACCACCCTCGGTGAGGATGAGCCTGACGACGGGGACAACCGGCGCGACCGCTCAGCAATTACTGGACATTTCGTCAAGCCTGACACCAGCCGCCGTCACCCCGACACCACCGTGACCGAGAACGGATGACGCATCGAGTCGCGCCACCGTTCGAGGCGGCGGCCAGTCCGGCATTCGATGGGAACTGCTCCGCGACAACGGCGGTTCGGTGTTTTTCGGTCACCCGGTGTTCGGGCGTGTTCAGCAGGGCGGCCGATAGGGACGGCCGTGTAGGTAGAGTCCCCAGTCGCCTTCCCAGAGCGGCCCGCTGACCTGCGCGCAGATGCGGGGGATGAGTTCGTCTGGCGTGGTGTCCCACGATATAGGTGGGTGATCGTCGTATTGGGCGTGCACCCGTCCGCGCTCGTCGAACCGAAGCGCGCGCAGGTGGACGGACAGCTCGGCGGGTAGGGACCAGGCGAACAGTTCCTGCGGTGCGGAGCGGTCGCGCAGGTCGAACAGTCGAACCGAACGATTGTCGCCCACTGCCAGCACGGTCGCGTCCGAGGACAGGCCAATGGCATACGTCGAGAGACCTGACGGGCTGCCGATGGATGCGGTCAGCCGCGCCTTGTCCGGATGTGTCAGATCGAATACCCGTATTCGGCCGTCCTCGTCGCCGAATACAAGCACACGACCGTCGCGGCTGAGGGTCGTCGCGGAGACCCGGTTCTTCTTGTCCGGGTACGTGGCGACGATCCGGGGAGTTCGCGGGTCGGTGGCGTCTACGATCGACATGCTGCCGTCGCCACCGGCGATGAGAATCAAACCCCGTTCGACGGCCTCCACCCGGCTTATTCGGAACTCGCTGTCGAGCGTGCCCAAGGGCACCGTATGGGTTCTGTCACCGACATCGAAGATCTCGAGTCCGTCGGGTACGCCAATCGCCAGTTCGGTACCTGTTGGGTCGAACGACAGCGCTGCACTGAGCCCGGTCATACTGTTGCGTATGTTCACGGTCCCGACTTGCACCGGGGCAGCCGGATCGCCTACATCCCAGAGGAACACGGAGGTGTCGTAGCCGCCGACGGCCAACGTGCGCCCATCAGGGCTGAACGCCAGTGCCACGCCGGTAGCAACAGGCAGGACGGCGGTCACCACTGGTCGGTCGACATCGACGAGATCCCGGAGCACCACCTCTTGGCTGCTGCCGGATGCCAGCAGCCGTCCGTCCGGACGCACCGCGATCGCGGCGGCCTGGTCCGTCAGATCGGTGAGCGCGGGGCCGTAAAGACGCCAGGTACGGACCCGCCCGCCGAAGGAAGCGGTCACGACATCGCGGCCGTCGGCGGTGAAAACGGCCCCTGACACCATGTTCACGCCGTCGTCCAGAACCTTCTCGATATGAATCCTCGCCAGGTCCGCGGTGTTCCACAATCTGGCGCTGTCGCGGCTCGCGGTGACCAAGTGGTGACCATCGCGACTGAAGACCGCAGTGCATACAGGACTCTCGTGCTTCTTCACTATCGCAGGGGCGGCAGGACCCGCGAAATTCCATACCGCCACCCGGCCGTCGTTACCGCCAGCCACCAGGGACCGTCCATCCGGTCCGAAATCCGCGACGCACACTCCTTCCGGACGGCCTGACAGAACCGCGCCCGGCGCCGGGGAGAGGGGGTCGGCCACGTTCCACAGGCGGATCGCGCCGTCGGGAGCTTCGACGGCCAGCATGCGCCCATCCGGGCTGAAGGGTATCGACAGAACACCGGATACACCGTCGGTGATGCTGCCGGCCCGGCTCGGATGCGCGGGATCAGCGATCGACCATAGGTCAACCCGCCAGCCCTCGCGCCGGATCTGCCCGCCGACCGCCAATGTGCGGCCGTCTGGACTGAATCGAAGTGATACGACAGGCGGGCCGACGAACTGCGCGACAGCAATTGGGTCGGCCGGATTCGTAATGTCCCACAGACCAACGGTGCCGTCGAGACTGCCGGTGGCCAGCAGCCGGCCGTCCGGGCTGAAAGTCACCGAATAGGTGAATCGAAGGGCCAGCCTGCTCAACGCGTTGGACCTGTCCGCAGCGGTCAGATCCCACAGTGTGACGGTTTGTGACTCGCCTGCGGTAGCCAGCAGCATCCGGCCGGAATTGATCGCCGCCACGGAATCGGTGAAACCGAGGTAGGTCTCCCGTGGGGTGGCGACCGCGGCCAGCAGTCCGGACCACGCTTGGGAGGTCGGCGCGTACCGGTAGGCCAGAATGTTCAACTGCCTGGCGAGGTTCTGCTGCGTCGGTCGAACCCCCGCGGCATCCGCCGCGAGCCGACGCGAAAGCGCAATATCGCCCTGGTTTCTGGCTTCCAGCAGCTGCTGTCCCGCGAAGACCACAGCCACTACCGTCGCCACGGTCGAAAAAACGACGATGACGAGGGCCGCTCGGCGCAGCCTCAACCCTCTGCGATCCGCACTGTCGAGGTCGTCCGGGCTCCTGTCGTGCACGGGTGCGGCCAGTTTGCCTATCGCGGACCGAAATGGACTGTTGCGCAACGTGAGCCGACGGGAATCGAGGTCGCGCAGGTCGACCCACAGCGGCTCACCGCGGAACCATCCGTCGAGCTGCGGTGGTAGCGCCGTGGTGCGCGATCGATCGAAGTCGCCGAGCCGCTCGTCCCAGTGGATCTCACCGGCGGCTACGACTATCAGGAATTTCTCCGGCGTGCCGATCTGCTTCCAGAACTCCACCTCCCGCCGCACCCCCGTGGACGCGGCGGCCTGCGGGGAGGCCAGCAGAATGAAGAACTCGGACTTCCGGATCGCGAGTTCGAGGGTGGCCCACAGGTCTGCGTTCGCGGGCAGACTCGTGTCGTCTCGGAATACCCGCAACGCACGTAATGTGTACCAGCGCCGGGCCAAACGGTGCAGACCCTGCTGTACCGCGGTCGCAACCACCCGGTCTTCGCCGTGGCTGTAGGAAATGAACGCGTTGTAGTCGTATTGTCTGCTCCGCGAATCGGCCACCGCACCAGCATGGCGCACCCAAACCCGTGCCGGTGCCAAAGACTGCTGAAAGCCCCTACACCGGCTTCACGGGCAACGTCGGTCGAAGCGCAGAAGCAATCCGATGGAACAGCATCTCGGAACTGATTATCGGCGAATGACGCGGCAAATCGGCCACTGAGTCGTAGCTGTTGAATCCGCGCAGGTAGTTGTAGATCATCGCTCGCGATACGCCGATCAGTTTTCGGGACCGAGGAGACGGTCTCCTCCGCCTGGCACGGGCCTGGTGGATCTGTTCGGCGGTAATCGCCGGTGGTGTGACGAGGTGTTGCCGGTGGGTCCGTGCGGCGGGCCAAGCCCTACTCGGTGCCGTCGATGATCAGCTCGCGGATGAATTCGGCCAGCGCGGCGAAGGAGTGGAAGACCAGGCGCCCGCCGGAGATAAGGTCCTGCAGCGATCTGCCGAACCGACTGAAGAGCAGGGTGGTGATGCTGCCGGGGATGCGTCGGGTTCGGGTCAATTTGTGCATCACGGGTCCGGTCGATGCAGGCGGTGTGGACAGGGCCGGCGTCAGCTGGCCTTCTCGACGAAGGCCGAGCTCCAGGCCGTATCTCCGCTGTGGGCTTGCTCGCGGGCCCAAGTGAAGTGGTGGCGGGCCGAGGCCAGCAGCAGTGGCCCCGCGGCTAGGCCGGCGGCCGCGAACTTCAGGTTCTCGCGGCGGGTTTCGACGAGGATGCTGCCCAGGCCGCCGGCGAACCACGTCCACAGGACGATGTTGTAGGCGGGTAGCTGGTTAGGGTGCAGGCCCTCGGCTTCGTCCAGCCAGGGGAGGAACCCGTACCGCAGCGACCACGGCCAGTCGGTGAAGTGGACCAGAACCGAGGCCACGGCGATCCCGGCGTTGAATGCCAGCGCGGGCCCATCATCGGGTCGATTGCGGAAGGCTTTGCGCCACATCAGTACTGGCGTCAACGACCATAGGACGTTGGTGGCGCGGCGGCCGAGCTCGGGTTCGAGGAAGACACCGACTCCGGCCCAGCGCTCGAAGGCGTTGTGCCCGAAACCTCCGAGGGTGGCCAGCGCGTTGAACAGCGGCGGGCGCGGACGCGCGGTGTTGTCGCGGCGGGTGAACAGTGACATGAGGGTTCTCCTATCGGGCGGCGATCGTCAGGACGTCGCGATGAGCGTCACCAGCGCCACACTGGCGACGAAGGTGACAACAGCAGGTAGATACGCGCTGGCCTGGTCGTGGGCCAAGCGGTGGTAGATCAGCGCCGCAACCATCAGTGTGGCGGCGGCCGTGGCCGCAACGGCGCCGAGCGGGGGCACCACCACTCCGATCGCCAAAGCAGCGGCGAGGGCGAGTTCGAACAGACCCAGCAGCCGGAATCGATGCACCGGAATGGCGAAATGTTCGGCGTCGGTGCGTGATCGGCTGGTCGCGAGGGCCTTGCTGGCACCGGTGACGATGAAAAGGAGCACCAGCATTGCGGTGATGATGGTCGCGAGGGACATGGTGGCCTCCTACTCGGCCGTGCAGGTGTTGCGTAGTTCGCCGAGCCCTTCGATAACCGAGCGGATGGTGGTCCCCGGGGTCAGGAAGCGGGCCGGGCTACGTGAGTAGCCGACGCCCTCGGGCGTTCCGGTGAAGATCAGATCGCCCGGCAGCAGTTCACACACTGAGGACAGGTAGCTGACCAGCGATGCGACGTCGAACATCATCTGGCTGGTTCGCGCGGATTGCACGACCTCGGTGTCGAGCACGGTTTCGATGGCCAGGTCGGTGAGGTCCGGAATCTCGTCGATGGTGGTCAGCCAGGGTCCGATGGGGCTGAATCCCCTGTAACTCTTGGCGAGGCTGAATTGCGGTGGGCTGCCGGCCATCTGCGCGGTCCGTTCGGAGATGTCCTGGCCCACGCAGAGCCCGGCGAGGTGATCGAGCGCGGAGACGGCGGGGATGTCGCGGCCACCGCGGCCGATCACCGCGACGAGTTCGACTTCCCAGTCACAGGTGTCGGTCGGCAGCGCGATGTCGTCGGCCGGACCGGTGATCGAGGAGGTGAACTTCGTGAACACCAGCGGTTGGGTCGGCACGGCCAGACCGGTCTCGGCGCTGTGTCCGGCGTAGTTCAGTCCGACGGCGAAGATCTGGTATGGGCGGACAACCGGTGGCCCGAGGCGTTCGAGTTGGGCGAGCAGATCGGCGCGAGTCAGGCTCGCATCGGCTTTCGGACGTGTGGTGTCGAACCACACACGGATCCGGTCGAGGTTCGCGATCGCGTGGTCGAGGTCGCTGGGCAGCGCGCCGCCGGAGGCGTGAGCGATGTCGATGACGCCGTCGTCGGTGACGATGGTGGCCCGGCCGTCGAGGTTGGCGAGTCTCATTGTGGGTGTGCTGCTTTCGATCTGATCGGCGTTGCAGAAGCGCGCGGATAGAGCCTGCCGACATGTGCCGGTGATGCTCAGTGCCGGGCGGTGCCGGCGTGAGGAGTGCGCGCGGCGTCGAGGGTGTCGAGCCGGTCGCGGCACCATGTGGCGACGACGTCGGCATATTCGCTGGTATGGAACAACATCAGCTGGTGGACGCCGTCGGGCTGGATGTAGAAGTCGACCGGTCCACTGGTCGCGTCGACGACCGCCTGCGCGACCGGGCCGGGGAATATAGGGTCCTTCGCTCCGACGGCGTAGAGGATGGGTTTGGTGTTCTCAGCCAACGGCACCGCAGGGTCGTAGCGCAGGATCGACGCCCACGAAGCCAGGTCGTAGGACCAGGTGTTCAACGGGTCACGGCGCTTTTGCGCGCCGGCGCCGCGAAAGCCGTAGTCCTGGTCGAAGTCGATGAAGCGATCGATGTCGAACCGCAGCGCGGCACCGAAGTGGGCGACCATCTGATCGAACACCGGTGAGCGGAAGGGGTTATCGGGTGGGATGAGGGGCGAGGAGGGGATGACGAATCCCATCAGGATCGCCCCGGAGTACGCCTCCGACGCGGCGTATGCACTATAGGCCGCGGCGGTGCCCAGCGACGAGCCCTTGATGAATACCGGCAGCCCGGTGGCGGCACGGATGTGGTCGGTGACCTCCAGGGCTGCGTCCACCCATTCCGCGAGGGTGAACTGCCCGGCAGGGCGGTCGGTGCACGAGCGCCCGTGCCCGGGTGCGTCCATGGTCCATACCTCGGCGCCCAGCCTCGCGTAGTGCGCCCCGAATCGGTCGTAGATCCCTCCGTGGCCTCCTGTCCCGTGCTGCACCAACAGCACGTGATCGGCATCCGGGCCCGGATATCGGTAGGCGAATGTGTCGCCGACTATGTGGTCTTCTCGCTTCATTGCGGACCTCCATCGCGTCATGACATTAAATTGATGTTCATCAATTAAGCATAGATGTTGATGATCGTCAATATCCTGGCTAGTGTTGACCGCATGACCAGCAAGCCACGTAGGGGCCGCCCGCCGGCAGATCTGTCACCGGCGTCGCTGACCAACATCTTGTCCGCGGCGCTGGACGTCTTCGCCGCGTACGGATTCGACGGCACCTCGGTGGCCGCGCTGAATCGGGAACTGGGGGTCAGTCACAACCTGATCCATCAGCGCTTCGGGTCCAAGGAGGGGCTGTGGGTCGCCACCGTCGATTGGGCCTTCGGGGAAATCGACAAGCGTATGACCTTGGACGCGCAGTTGGCCGCCACCGATCTGCTGGGTGCCGTGCGGGAGACTATCGTGCGTTTCCTGTGCCTGCACGCCTCCCACCCGCAGGTGCTGAGGTTGGTCTCGGTCGAAGCGGCCACCGACAGCCCCCGGCTGGCCTACCTGGTTCAAACCCACGTCGAGCCGCTCTACAACCGCCTGACCGGCCCGCTGAAGATCCTGGTCGACCGGGGCGTGCTCACCACCGCCGACATCCGCAGCCTGCATTTTCTCGTCGCGCACGGAGGAACCGCCCCGTTCAGCCTGGTGCCCTTCGCCATAAAACTCGACCCACTCGATCCGCTGGCCCCGCAGGCCATCCGCGCGCACGCGGAGTTCGTCGCCGACATGGCGGTAGCGGGCTTGCGCGCCCGCGGTGCCTGAACACGAGGAGCCCGATGAAGGTCACGCTGAGCTTCGACAACGGCCCCACCGAAACCACGGGCGAAGTACTCGACACCCTCGCCGAGCGAGGGATCCTGGCCAGCTTCTTCGTCGTGGGCGCCGAATTGGAGAAACCGGGCCGGCGCGCCCTGACCGAACGGGCCGCCGCTGAAGGGCACTGGGTCGGCAATCACACCATGACCCACTCGATCCAGTTCGGCGACTGCGACGACCCGACCCTTCCCGCGCGCGAGATCGGCCAGGCGCAAGCACTGCTGGGGTCACTCGCCCACCCGGACAAGCTGTTTCGTCCCTACGGCGGCGGAGGCATCCTCGATCGGCGGCTGCTGAATCCGGCCGCGATCACCTATCTTCGAGCGAACGACTACACCTGCGTGCTGTGGAACAACGTCCCGCACGACTGGGATCGACCCGACGACTGGGTGTCACAGTGCCTGGCCGAAATTCATGCACGACCATGGAGCCTGGTCGTTCTGCACGACCTCCCCTCCGGGGCGATGCGGCATCTCCCGGCATTCCTGGACGAACTCGATGCGCGCGGCGTAGACCTTGTCCAAGAATTCCCCGAGGCCACCGTGCCGATCTACCGCGGAGCCCAACGCGAATCCCTCGCCGATCTCAGCGTTTCCTGAGGCACTCGGCTGCGCCAACCGTGCCCCGCGGTGGCCACTCCGACACGAATCCAGACACGGCAAACTGCACAGGAATACCGCCGGACAAAACTCATCCGGCAGCCGAGGCAACGCGCCAACCACCGCACCCCGCCAGTCGGCCATGCCCCTCCACCTCGAACGGTTCGTTGTTCTGCAGCCAATAGACGGTGGCCTCGTCGAGCGCGCCGATACTCGACCGCATCATCATCCGCAGGGCGAGGTTTTCAGGATCGAGTCCGAGTAGCGCGGTCCACGTCTCGATGGCCCGCCAACGCCCGGCTTCGAAGGGACCTGATCTCGATCTCCCCACAGCGGCATCCTCGGCACCGGCAGGTGGCCGGTTCGGCGGTAGAGATCGTGGCGGCCGCCCAGCGGAAAGTCGGCGATAGTGGCAGCCGGCGCGTAGACCGAGCCTTCGAATTGGTAGCACTCCCGCGCCGTCGCGGTGAGTGCCGCGGGCTGCTGCGGATCGCGCACGTCGGCTGGCCAAGTTCACCGGCCTGACGATGACCGAAGGCGGAGAACTGGGTAACCGCCTGCGTAACCTCATCGCACCGCGACTGCGCGTCGTGCCCGGCCTCACCGGCATGGTCACCAGCGGAGAGTCCCCGCCCCTCCGCCGTTCCTCGCTGGTGGAGGCGCCGCGGATGCGTAGAGGTCTGACCGGCCGGCTCGTCCCGAACGACCGCTTGGCCGATGGGCGGCGCGTGGACGACGTCGTTATAGGGCGATACGCCATCATCACCACGGCCGAATTATCGCCAGGTGATCAGGCGATCGTGAAACAACGCGGCGGTGTCGTGCTGCGCCCCGAGCCGCATACGGATCTGTACCGCTGGATTCGCCGCGGCCACGTGAGCGCGCTCCGGGTCCGGCCGGACGGCATCGTGCAGAGCTGCCGGGGAAGCCTGCCTGCTCTGTGCGCGTCGCTCCCGCGGTTCGCGCCGAGTATTCCGCGGACACGTGCGAGCTGAACGTCGCGGCCAAGGTGACCGAGCAGCAGGTGACCGGCCAGATCGAGCAGGTGATGTCCGGACTGAAGGGGTTGTCACAGGTCGCCGCCATCGTGGATCCATACAACTGTGGTCAAGGGCTCGCCGAGCGTCGTCCGATCACGCTTTCGTCATCCTCGAAGTAGCCACCGGTTTCCACGGCCTCGCGCCGCACTCTGATCAGTGCCCGATGCCGCTCGTTGCGCCGAAACCTTGCTCGGTGTCTAGCGCATCGGCGGCGATATCGACCCGTTCGATTCGCGATCCAGCCGTGCGGTGATTTCGGGGTCGGTCGATGCTCTACCGCACGTCATCGGCGACATCAGGCGCCGATGACGAGTGAGCGTTCTCCAAACCGGCTGCGATGACGGCGATTTCGCCCGCCTGTCCCGGTGGCACGCCGAGTGCGACCAGGCAGGCGCGGGCAGCCGCCACGTCGGGGTCGGCCTCGGTCCAGCTTCCGTCGGTGCGCGCCTCGAGCAGTGCCAGAACCAGCCCGGCGAGCGCGCGGGACAGCGCTTGGGCGGGGAGGTGATCGGAGTACACGCCGAGCTGCTGGCCGTGGCGCAGCATGGCCGCGCCGTGCTCGTGCACAGGCGCCAGCCGCTCCTCGATCCGCGCGCCCAGGTTCGTCTCGGTCAGCTTGAACAGCAGGCGGTATTTGTCGCCGACCCGCCAGAGGGCGATCGTGCACCGGGCCGAGGTCACCGTCACCGGCTCGTCCGGGTCGAGCGAGCGCAGCGTGTGTGCGATGTCCTCTGACGCCAGGTCGAGGAGGCCGTCGATCAGTGCCTCCCTGGTCGGGAAGTGGCCGTAGAGAGTTCTGCGCACGACGCCTGCGGCCGAGGCGATCTCCTCCATGCTCGCCGCGGGATTGCGGGCCAGTTCGGCTGCCGCGATATCGAGGATCCGCTTCCGATTGGCCCGCGCTCGTGTGCCCGGGGTCGTCGAGGAAGTCGTGCTCCTGGTCGCTGTCATGTGAGTCCCTTCACGTCGAAGCCTTCCACAGTTGCGCATCGTTGTGCAAATTCTATACATTGCACAGCAATGTGCAAATGCACAATGGTGTGCAGATAGTGAGAGGAACGGATGTGTCTCTGCTAGTCACCTCACCGGTGGAACCGGGTGCCGTATACAGCCGCCGCTGGGCCGCGCTCGCCGTGTTGTGCCTGAGCGTGCTGATCGGCGTCATGACGAATACGTCGCTGATCGTGGCCGCTCCCGATATGACCCTCGACCTAGGTTTGTCCAGCCAGGACCTGCAGTGGGTCGTCGACGCCTACACCATCCCGTATGCCGCCTTGATGCTGCTCATGGGTGCGATCGGCGACAAGTACAGCCGCCGCGGCATGCTGATCCTGGGTCTGGCCGTCTTCGCGGCCGGCGCGGTGCTGGGCTCGACCGTCGACAGCGCCGACTGGGTGATCGCCGCGCGGGCGATCATGGGGACCGGTGCGGCGATGATCATGCCCGCGACGTTGTCTTTGCTCGTGGCGACCTTCCCGAAGCGGGAACGCGCCGTGGCCATCACGATCTGGACCGCTACCACCGGCCTCGCGATCGCGGTCGGTCCGTTGGTAGCGGGCTGGCTGCTCACCGACCACGGCTGGGCGTCGACCTTCCTGATCAACGTTCCCATCGCGGTCATATCGATAGTCGCGGCGCTGATAGTGGTCCCGCCGTCGCGGGCGCACACGACACAGCGATTGGACCTCATGGGCGGCGCACTGTCGGTCGTTGCGGTCGCGGCGCTGGTGTACATGATCATCGAAGGTCCGCGCAACGGCTGGCACACCTCCGCGGTGCTCGCCGGTGTGGTGGCCGCTTTCGCCGCGGCGGGGTTCATCGCCTGGGAACTGCGGCATCCCAACCCGATGCTCGATATCCGCAAATTCCGCGATCGTGCGTTCGCGGGTGCGAATCTCGCTGTGCTGCTGTTCTTCCTGGCCGCATTCGGCGCGATCTACTACGTCACGCAGCATCTGCAGTTCGTGCTCGGATACGACGCCCTCGCCACCGGCGTGCGGCTGCTGCCGCTGGCGGGCGCGGTCTTCGTCGGCTCGGCGATCACCGGCGTGCTGACGCCGCGCCTCGGGCTTCGGGCGATGGTGGTGGCGGGCATGCTGCTCGGCATCCTCGCCTTGGCGGCGTTGACCCAGGTCGACGCCGAGTCCGGCTACTCGGCGTTCGCCGGGCCACTGGTGCTGATGGGCCTGGCTATCGGACTGAGTGTCTCCCCGGCCACCGACACGATCATGGATGCCTTCCCGGAACGGCTGCTCGGCGTGGGTGGCGCGGTGAACGACACCTCGGTGGAACTGGGCGGCACGCTCGGCATCGCGATCCTCGGCTCACTTCTCGGCACCGCCTACGGCGACGAGATCGCACCGATCGTCACCGGCCGCATGCCCGCGGAAGCCGCCGGCGCGGTACAGGACTCCATCGGCGGCGCGCTCGTTGTGGCCCAGCGGCTCGACGAAGCCGGGATGCACCAACAGGCAGCCCAGTTGGTGTCCGCCGCCGATGCCGCCTTCGCCCACGCCGTGTCACACACCAGCCTGATCGCGGCGATCGTGCTGGCGGTCGGCACCCTCGCCGTCGCCGCACTGCTGCCCGGCGGGCGCAAGAAGGGGTCCGTCGCCGCTTCGAGTGCGGTCAAGGAAGAGATCACGGTCGGCTGACGCGGTCTGCGCTCCAACCGCACAGCGTGGGCACGCAGATGCGTGCCCACGCTTGCGCTGTCGGTGGAGAGGGCGTCTCTGTAATCGGTTCTCACAGCTGTCGGGGATTCATGTGTCGATCTCCGATCCGGCGACGTGGAACGACCTCAGGTCGGGTGCCGGTGACCAGGATGGTGGCGGTGAAGTGCGGCGATCAGCGTGTCCGGCGAACCCCAGCCCCGGTTGGTGCCGTCCAGCGCTTCGGCTCGGTCGGGTCGGGTGGTCCGACGCGTTGGATTGGCTGTCGTCGGGCACGAGCAGCGCATCGCGATGTGTCACAGATGAAGGTCGTCGGGTTGCCGACGTCGCCCGCGCCCCAGGAGTCACCGAGGCCACCCTGTACCGCTGGAAGCGGCAGGCCCTGGTCGACCGTGGTCGCGCACCCAGCGGATGAGCGTATCCGTGGGTGTGACCGGCGCGGTTTCCAGACGTTCGGCAAGGTCTGCGTGACGCTCGCACCCAGCCTCCGACGATGATCCATGCGCCCTGGCAGTGGTCACCCGTGGAGTGCCGTGGCGACGTCGGCGCGCATTCGCGATTCGATGTGGCGAATCAATTTGGCCAGGTCGGCGCAATACACCGAGGGATTACGGAAGCCGTCGCCCGCACGGTATCGCGTGACGTAGTGACCACCACCGCACACGGTGTGTATCGAGCAGGCGCGGCAGGTGTCGCTGAGCGCGTCCGCGCCGATCTGGCGCGCCACGATCTCGGGTACCAGCATCGCCTGGTCGAGCGGATTGCGTTGGCCGGAAGGCAGTTTGGTCGCACCCGAGAAGGTCGCCTTCAAGTCGTCGATCTGCGCTACACTTCCGTCGGTTTCGATCACCGCTATGCGGGTGGGGCCGAGGCCCCATACCTCTGATTCCACGGTCCCGCCCAGTATCAGGTCCATGATGTTCTCGAACATTCGGATCCGCGTGTCCAATTGCGGCGCGCCATACCAGCGGTCGAAGATCGGGATCAGCCAGTCCGCATACGGAGTGGCTCCGGGATCTGCGGATAACCCAGGCGGCGGCGTCGTCCAATTGCCCAGTGGAATCTCGAAATTGACTTTCGGGGGCTGAAACGCGAGTAATCCTTCGTAGGCCTGCAAGGGGTCGTTTGCGAGGTCGATGACGCAGAGCAGACCGTTGAGCAGATGCCGCCGATCGCCGATCCTCAATTTCTCGAGGGCGGCAGCCACCCGGGAGTAGCTGCCCGCGCCGCGGCGGTCCCGGCGATGGCGGTCGTGACTGCGCTCATCGCCGTCGAGACTGACGGTGATGCCGATGTCCCAGTCGTCGCAGATCCTCAGGAACTCGTCGTCGAGCAGCACGCCGTTGGTCTGCAGAGCGAGGTTGACAGCGGTAATCGGCTCCAGCGCCGCCCGCGCCTGCGATGCGAAATACTCGAGATCGGCATGACCCGCCATGAGCGGTTCGCCGCCGAAGAAGACGAGACTCACCGCGGGTGGGCCGAACCTGCGAACGTGATCGGCGATTGTTCGCAGCGCGTCGTCGAAAACCTCCCGGCGCATCGCCTTCGGCTGCTCCCGCCAACTCTGGTCGGCCATTTCGTAGATGTAGCAGTAATCGCACGCCAGATTGCATCGACTGTGAATCTTGAGGAGAAACTCCGTAAACGGAAGCGGCTCGAATCCGTTGCGCTGCAATTCGGCCACGTCGAGTCCCGTCTCGGGCCATGACTTCCGCACTGTGGGCAGCCCCAGTGCCACCGATGTCGGTTCCATTGTGTGCTCTCGATTCCTGGTTTCAGATATCGGTGCGTGGGCGGTCGGACAACCACCGCACCAGCTCGACGACGTCGGTCTCGGTGCCGTCGGACAGCAGCCGCTGGTACAGGCGCGCCGCCACCTCGGCCCGATCGTTGAGAACGCCGAAGTCGGTGTCGGGAAACAGTTCCGGCAGGCTCGAGGCCAGACCAGCCCAGAGCTGCGGGAGCAGCGGGTCGACGCGCAGATCCAGGGCGTACAACTCGACGGCCTCGGCAGGCTCGCCGGCCAGGTAGGCGCGAGTGCCGCGGGGCAGTTCCGCGGGCGCGACGCTCGAAGCGGCGGCCGGGTCGTGCATCCTCAGCCGTACCGGAATATGCAGATCGCGGTGGCGATCCGGGATCGTCTCCTGATCCACGTACCGTATGGACGGCAGTTCCGCGGGAGGTTCCGCTCGCGCGACCCACAGCTCCGCCAGCTCGGCCAGCTCGGCGTCGTCGGATGTACGATTGCGCACCTGCCAAGAAGTGCGATGTGCCACCAGAATCTCGGCCACCGCGTCGCGAGCCTCCGCCGGCACGTCCTCGTCGGCCCACGGCCGGACGCCTGCGGTCAGCGCGCTCAGGAACTCCTCTCCACTCTCGGTCAGCAGGCCAGAACCGGATGCCTGCTCCATCGCGGTCGCCAGTTGTGTACGCCCGCGCTCGAATTCGATATGCGCACGCATCGATCGGTGGCAATCGGCATGCCGGTGTACCCGCCAGAAGTCGGTGACCCCGAAGAAGGCGTAGATCCCGTGCAGCAGACCGAGGATCGGCCGTGGATCATCGCGCCACGGCGCGTAGAAGCGACACGTCGGGTCGGGATCCACGATCAGCACCTGATCGGCGAGCATGGCGAGTTTGCTGTGCTGGATTTCGTGAATCAGCGACACCGCCATTTCGCAGGAGTCCTTCGGGGCTGTGGTGTACACACAGCCGGTCCCGCTGAAGGCGGTGTGGCCGACGGTCGCCGCCACCGGTCGCGCGGTGAGCGGCGTCAGTAGCCGCAGGCAGGCACGCATCGGCGTCAGATAGCCGGGGAAGTCTCGTTGCAGGACGTGCCAGGCCTGCGCGAAATCCTCTCGCCAAGTGCGGAATTCGTCGGTCGTCAGCCGCGGTGCCGTACCCGAGGGCAGGTCGCGGAACGGGTCGAGATCATCGAGGACGACCTCCGGTTCGCCGTTTCCGCCGTGCAACCGCCGCAGCGGCAGCCACGCCGGGTCGGACTCGTCGGCAGGCGACGCCACCGAGATCGGGGCGCTGCCGTCAGCGACGATGCGTATCGCGCCATCCCCCCAGTTCAGCATGCAGTGGCCGTAGTCGCCCGCGGATCCAACCCGCGCCATCCCGATCCCGGGCAGCATGACTTCGCCGTTGCGTACGACAACCCGCATCGATCCGCTGGGCAGATTGGTGACCACGGCGGCCGCCGCCAACCAGCCGAGGTAGCCGCAGTCGGCCCACAACGGAGTTGGTTCCCGATCGTCCGAGCCGTTGCGCAAGCGCTGGAGCACGCGGCCGAGCCACACCCCGGTGTGCGGGTAGGCCAGCAGTGCCTCGACCGCGCCAGGATGTGACTCCTCCAGCTCGGTCAGGACCCGATAGGCATCGGAAAGGCCGGCGGCGTCGTCGATTTTCGGGTGGTGAGCGGTGACTTCGGTGATGAGCGCGCGTAGTAGTACGAGTCGTATGGTCAGCATGTCCGAAGTCATCCGGACGACGGCTGCCTCCGTGCCGTAACCGGTGAACAGCTCGGCCGCTGCATGGTCGATACCGATGGTCGGGGCGGACATGGTTGCACTCCTGTCGTCAGTGATCTGCGGCGGCGGCGAGGTCGGTGCGGACCCGCGCTCCGATGTGGTGGATCAGCTTCGTCAGGTCCGCGCAATACACGGAGGGATTGCGGAAGCCGTTATCGGCGCGATACCGGTGCACGTAGTGCCCGCCGCCGCAGACGCTGTGGATCGAACATGCCCGGCAGGTTTCACTCAGGGCATCCGCGCCGATCTGACGAGCGACGATCGCGGGTTCCAGCAGTGCGAGGTCGAGCGGATTGCCCACGTTCGCGGTGCGCAACTTGGTGGCCCCAGCGAAGGCCGACTTCAACTCGTCGACCTGCTCCAGAGTGCCGTCGGTTTCGATCACGGCCAGCTGTATGGGGGCCAGCCCGAGTAATTCGGATGTCACGGAGCCGCCCAGCAGCAGGTCGATGATGTCGTCGAAGATCCTGACCCGGGTCTCCAGCTCCGGAGCCCGGAACCAGCGATCGAACACCGAAATGAGCCAGTCGGCGTAGGGGGTAGCGGTGTGGTCGGCGGTCCGCGCCGGTGGTGGCGTCGTCCAAGTGCCGTGCGGAAGCAGAAAATCGACCGCCGGGGGTCGACAGGCCAGCAACGCTTCGTAGGTCCGCACCGGGTCGTTGGCCACATCGATGGTGCAGAGCAGGCCGGCGAACAGGTGCCGGTTCTCGTCCGCAGTCAGTTGCGTGATCCCGGCCGCGACGCGCGTGTAGCTCCCGGCGCCCCGCCGATCCCGGCGATGCCTGTCGTTACCGCTCTCGTCGCCGTCGAGGCTGACTCCTACGCGAACATTCCAGCGCGCGCAGATGCGCAAGAACTCCAGGTCGAGCAGCACGCCATTGGTCTGCACGCCCAGCCGCACCTCGGTGATCGGCTCCAGTGATTCGCGAGCCGACCGGGCGAAGTATTCGAGATCGCGATGTCCGACCAGCAGCGGTTCGCCACCGTGGAACACAAGATCCACCGCGGGCAGCTGGAAGCGGCGAGCATGATCGGCGATCATCTGAAGGGCCTCGTCGAAAACCCTGCGGCTCATGGTCTTCGGTTGATCGCGCCAGCTCTGATCGGCCATCTCGTAGACGTAGCAGTAGTCGCAGGCCAGGTTGCAACGGCTGTGGATCTTGACAACGAATTCCGTGAACGGCAGCGGCTCCCAGCCACGGCGGCGCAGTCCTTCGACATCCAATCCAATTGCGGGCCAGGACGTTTGCACCACGGGTACGCCCAACGGCACCGGGCCGGACTCCATATTCGCTCCCTCGAGCTGCGGGAACGGCCACGGGCGCGCTGCTACCGAATCGCCCGTGGCCGCGTGATCACTTGGTGGGGTTGATGAACGACTTGAATCCGCCGGGGGCCCTGTCCTGCGAACCCTTGGCGTAGCGCTCGAGGGCGGCTCGCATGGCCGGAGTGCAGTGGGTGGCCAGCTCTTCCGTGTTGAGCGCCGCGAGTTCATCGAGTCTTCCCATTTACGGGACCTCCTTTTCTGTATTCCCGTAACGGCGCGGCAAATTGCCAGGCGTTGCAAGAATTGATCGGCTCGACAATGCCGACAAGTGAAACGGGATATCTATCAATGGGCGACGGTTGTCGTCCCGAGAATGATCTTAATCGCGCGGAACGTACGATCGCTCACGCCTGTCCCCGTTGTTGGGAAGGACATCTCGCACTCGCGCAACAGCTATTCACGGTGATGGGCGAGTGCGAGGTCGTATGGAGCTCAGATTTGCAGGGGGCCGTTGGGTCAGCTCTTGATGTCGCTTTCAACTCGAACCCGCTTCGCTGCAAAGATGCGTGCAAGCGTGAACCGGCCCAGTTCGACAGAAAGTCGCATACCGCCCATTACGGACAATTCGCCAACTGGCGGCAATTCCTGCCGAATGCCGGCGCAGCGGCACGGTGTGCAGGTTGATGGGTAGCCGTCAATTCTGTGGGGCCAAGTCCGCGAGTGCGCCCCCGATCATCTCGCGCAACCAAATCCGCCGGTTCCACCTCGAAGGTCGCGGTCTGCTCCATGGCGCTGCACAACTTTCGTGTCACCGTGGCCAAGGCGGCTCCGAAAGTCGCCGATAACACCGAAATGGCAACCGACGCGGCCGTCACAGTGACGTAACTCGCCGCCATGGCGGGCAAGGTCTGCCAACTCCGCGACCTTGGCCGTCACGGTCGCACTCGCCGCGATGTCCAGCGCCTTCGCCACGCCCGGTTCGGGTCCGCCATATGCGGGCGTCTATGCCGCGACCAACTGCTCGTGCGAATGTCCTGGTAGACCCCACCCATATCCTTGATCGCACCGGTCACCGTGCCGCAGCCGGATCCCTTCCCTTGGATCAGGGCACTCGCTGCCGTGCCGCGTTCGCCGATGCTCTCCAGATACTCCCGATTCCCAACCATGGGAGTTTCGATTGTCAGGAATCCCATTGTCTTGCAATAGACTTCAGCCAACGGGGCCGATGGCATGTCGTCCAGCGAAGGTAATCTCCCAGAACGGTCGATTATCCGACTGCGCGATCGGCAATTTCACTGTCCGTACACGGGAGTGAAAGAAGGAGGTATCTCGTGGAGCATCTTGCCGTACCCGCCCGACAGGAGCGGCGCAGTTGATGGTAAGTAGTCCCGCGATATAGAGATTGACCACGGGTGGTCTGGTGCAATGCTACCCGTGGTCGTTCACGCAGGTGGACGGAGCAAGAGATGGCGCCGTTGCCTGTATCGATAGGACATTTCCGGGAGCAACCCTTCTGGTCCGCGGCGGGATTGGATGCGACCCGGCTACCTTGGAAACCGGCGTGCGATTCTTCGGTGACATCATCGATCTTCTGCTCGGCGGACATCCGACATCGGAATTCGCTGGACTCACGCCCATTCGATTTGCCGTGATCTCGTGTCGGTACGGACTTCGACTCTGCCATTGACACCTAGCGACGGGACACCCATATGCCAACGACAGTCACCGGGATCGACGATGTCACGGCCAGCTCGAGTTCCGGATACGGAACCGAGCCTGCTATCGCGACGCTGACCGAAGGCGCGCTGTTGATGCGGCTGATCCTGCTGCGCACTCTCATCGCCGAAACCACGTCGCGGCCGGAAATTGCCGACGCCGCAGGACTTTCCCTTGCCTACCAGACGCTGGCCGAATTGCAACGATCCCATCCGGCCGAGGTCGCTACGCTGTTGTCGTACCCGCACGTCGGCCCGTGGCTCGCCCAGGTCCTGCAGCGCCTCCATGCCGAGCCCGACGACGCGCCGACCCCACTGTGGGCCGACTGTGGCTACCTGGGCTGGCTCGCCGCGGCAGGCGCCATCGCCTGTCTGCCCGAAGGTTCCATCAACCTCGTAGTGCGGAACGGCGTGGTGATGTTGCCCGGGATCGGCAGGGCCGAGCTCGGCCCTGCCGAGGACAACGGGCACTGCGAACTGCACTGGACACGGGACGGCGCGCTGCGCTTCACCCGGGGAACCAGCACAGTTCTGGTCCCGTCCCAGGATGACGAGTCCGATCCCGCCTGGCTGCCGCTGCGGCGATTGCGGGGGGCGGATGCGGAACGGGAGGTGTTCCTCGACGACCTGGACCCGTTCCGATACTTGCTGGACGGTCAGCAGCCACCCCGGCTCACGACCGCCCAAGCCGGCACATGGCAACAGGATTTCGCGGCGGCCTGGGAACTACTGCGCCGAGACTTCGACCGGTACCTCGTGCCGATGCGCAGTTGCTTGCAGTCTTTGGCGCCGCTGAGTGCACAACCACTCGCGGCGAGCACGAGCCACACCGCATTCAACGGAGTCGGCTGCGTCTACACCACGGCCCCCGCGGACCCATGCCAGCTGGCGCTCACGCTGATCCATGAGGTCCAGCACACGAAGTTCACGCTGCTGACCGATCAGATCGTGCTGTTCGATCCCGACTCGGTGTGCCGCTTCTACGCGCCGTGGCGCGACGACCCGCGTCCGATCATGGGCCTGCTGCACGGGATCTACGCATTCTTCGGAGTCACCGACTTCTGGCGAATACATCGTCACGCCGACTGCCACCGATCGATGGAAGCGAATGTCGATTTCGAATTGTGGCGTCTACAGGTGGAAGGTGCCGTGGCGCAGGCATCGACCTCGAGTCTGCTCACGGAGGCGGGTTCGCAATTCCTGAACGCGCTCAGCGCTGAAATGCGCCCGTGGGGAGAGGAGGATGTGCCCACGGCGGTCAGGGTCGCCGCGTCCGAGGTGGCGATAGCGCATCGGACGTTTTGGCAGGTGCGGAACCTGACACCGGACGTCGCCGGCATCGCCGAGCTGGCCGTGCGCTGGATCGCGCGGGCGCCACGGCCCGACGGCCTGCCGCCCGCGGATCAGGTGGACCAGAGCACCGTGCCGAACGATCATCGCCGCCTGCACCTTCCAGCGCAGCTGAAGCTGCTGGACCACGCCGCGGCCGAAGCTCTGTCGATCCCCGAGCAGCCGCGCGGCGACCGGGCCTATCTGGCGGGTGACATGGCCGCGGCGGTCGCGCTGTACACCGAGGAAGTGCGCGTCGACCCGCTCCGGCCACAGTTGTGGGCGGGCTTGGCGCTGGCGTTGCCGAAGCTCCACCCGGACGATGACTTCAGCGTTCTCGATGACAGGGCCGAGGTCGCCGCCCACCTGTGCCAGGTACTGCTGGCGGATGCCGAAGGTGTCGAGATCGTCGAGCTGGTGCGGTGGTTGTCGAGGTATCCGCGCACTCATGGGTAGATCGGGAATCCACGCCAACCGGAACTTCCTGCTGCTGTGGTCCGGAAACGCGACATCGCTGGTGGGCTTCCACGGCGTCCGAATCGCCTATCCGATGCTGGTTCTCGCGGTGACCGGCTCGCCCGCCGCGGCGGGATGGGTCGGTTTCGCGTTGAACCTGCCGAGTCTGATCTTCCAGATCCCTGCAGGCATCGTCGCGGACTATTCCAACCGGATCCGGACCCTGGTGATATGCCAGATCACCGGGTTGATCGCGGCCTGCCTGGCTGCCGGGGCGGTCGCTGCCGAGCTCTCGAGCCTCGCGCTGATAGTCGGTGTCACGGCGTTCATCGAGGGCAGTGTCTACGTCTTCGTCGGCCTCAGTGAGCTGGGCGCGATCCGCGACGTGGTGTCACACGCACAGCGACCCGCCGCGTTCTCGTTCCTCGAGGCCGAGCAACCGATCGCCATCCTGGTCGGACGAGCAGCAGGTGCGGCGGTCTACGGCGTGGCCCGCTGGCTGCCGTTCATCGCCGACGCCGTGTCGTATCTCTACTGCCTCGTCGCACTGTTGCTGATCCGTCCGGACTCGACAGCACCGCAGAAAGCCGCCGAGCCCGACCGTCATTCGGTCCGGCGTACGATCGCCGACGGCTTCCGTGTCGTTTGGACCGAACCTTTCCTGCGGACGTCGACGGCGATGATCGGACTGTCGAATATCGTCATTCAGCTCGTCTTGCTGCTGATATTGGTGGAACTGAAGAACGGCGGCGGTCCCGCGTGGACCGTCGGCGTGGTGCTCGGCGCCGCGGGCGTCGGCGGAGTACTGGGCGCCGCCGCGGCGGCACGGCTCACCACTCGCTTCCCTCCTCGGAATGTCTATCGGGGCGCGCTGTGGGCATGG
Source organism: Nocardia sp. NPDC051911 (assembly GCF_040681035.1). Lineage (NCBI taxonomy): Bacteria > Bacillati > Actinomycetota > Actinomycetes > Mycobacteriales > Nocardiaceae > Nocardia > Nocardia sp. NPDC051911. The sequence goes on along the minus strand of NZ_JBFAXY010000022.1, from coordinate 69,510 downwards.
ACGGCGCTGCTCGTTCCAATGGCGCTCAGCGCCGATCCGTTTGTGCTGGCCGCGTGTTGGTGTGGCATCGGCGGCGTGGGGGTCGTCAGCAACGTCGCGTTGACGATATCCCGGCTCGATGTGATCCCCGAACAGACCCTCGGTCGCGCGGTCGCGACGATGGCACTGTTCTGCGACGGCGCGGTCGCGCTCGGCGCGCTCGGGGCGGGCTATCTGTTGTCCACAGTTGGCGCCGTCGCCACGCGATGGTTGGCACTCACGGCCATGTTCACACTCGCCGCATACGCAAGTACTCGCACCACCCGCTCTCGCGATCTACCGCTTGCGCTGACATCACCCGATTCCTGAGGCGCGAGCCTGCTCGTCCCAGTGGGGCAGCAGTGCCGCTCGGGCAGCGCGATCCATGATGAGATTCTGCTGTCTGCTCTCGATTTCTCGCCGAGCCGACCGCGCCGCCGACCAGCGAGGGGCGAGCGGGAGGCTTCAAATCGGCTCGATGACGTTCTTCCGTAGGTGTCCGTAGACCACTGAGGTGCGTACGTCTGCGAGTTCCTTTCGCTCGGTCAGCTTGTCCAAGACCACCGAGTGCAGATGGTCGGTGTCGCGAACGGCCACATGAAGGAGGAAGTCGTCGGTGCCTGTCAGCGTGAAGATTTCGATCACCTCGGGCATTCGCGTTACGAAGGCTTGGAACTGTTCGATGACCGCACGTGTAGGCGGTCGTATCCGTACGGCGATGATCGCCTGCAGCCCCCGGCCGAGCGACGGGAGGTCTACCTCGGCGTGGTATCCCAGCAGCACGCCGCGCTCACGGAGGGAGCGAATCCGCTCCAAGCAGGTCGAGGGTGCGATGCCCAACTCCTGGGCCATGTCCCGGTTGGTGCGCCGACCGTCCAACTGCAGAAGCCGAAGTAACGCCGAATCTAGTTCATCCATATTCCGTCTCTCTGGTAAAACTCCGAATCTAATTCGGACATACTGCCAGGATGCCCGGCTGATTGCTACCTTGATTGCCATATCCCCGTTCATAATTCGCCTCCGATGAAGCGGACGAACAGAGATCAGAAGTTTTTGGACGGTAAGGAGCACGGGAAGTGGATGAGCGGCAGGCCGAAGTCTTGGCGATCTGTTCGGTCGTAATGGCCGCGCTGTTGTGGAGCAGCTCGTACGCGGTAACCAAACTGGTGCTGACGGACGTCGGCCCGCTGAGCATCGGGGCCATCCGTTTCACGCTCGCCGCGGTACTGCTCGGGATCATCATGTTCTTGCGCCGCAACCCGGCCGTCAGACCGGATGCCCGTCGGCGGCGGCTGATCTACCTCAGTGGGTTGCTGGGCATTACGGCCTACTTCGTGCTGGAGAACATCGGCGTCGAGCTGTCGACCGCCTCCGACGCCTCGTTGATCGTGGCCACCTACCCATTGATGACCATGCTTTTGGAGCTGGTGGTCTTTCGGAGCAGAATGCCGCCGCTCCGGGTCGGCGGTGTGCTGCTGGCTACCCTGGGGGCTTTCCTCGTCGTTCACAACGGGGCGGATGTTGGAGGCAGCGGTCGCTGGTCAGGCGACATTCTGCTGTTGCTCGGCGGACTGGTGTGGGCCGGGTACAACATGCTGGGCAAGTATGCGGGGCACGGGCAGGACGCGGTGACCCTCACCTACTACCAGACCATGGCCGGCGCCGCCGGCTTCCTGTTCGCCTCGCTACCGGAGTTGAAGCATTGGCGGGTACCCGACGCCACGGCCTCGGCGCTGCTCGTGTATCTGGCCGTCGCATGTTCCGTCGGCGCCTTCCTGCTCTACAACTACGGCCTGCGCCGGATGGCCTCGAGCGTCGCGGTGAACATCCTCAACCTGGTGCCGGTGTTCGGTGTGCTCGGCGCCGTGGTGATCAATGCGGAGACGGTCCGGCCGGCGCAAGTCTTCGGTGGGGTCATCATCATCGCCGGGGTGACACTCGGATCGGTCGAGCACCGCTCGCCCGCCGGGAAAGTCGCAGTTCCCCGAACCGACCCGGCCACCGAGTGCGTGCGAACGAGTTCGTCCTGCAGGGTTGCGGTCGAATCGTCGTCGGATTCGGCCCCGTCAGTGATCGACGAGAGGATGCGCCTGAATCGGTAGGGAGTGGGCTTCAAGATCACGATCGCGTCCTGCTCGGTCGACTGTGCCCGAATGTCCGTGGCTCCCTGCGCCGTCGGACCTCGACGCCGAGCTACCGAGTGAACCGAGCGATGTCCTCGGCAACGCGCTCTGGTGCTTCGAAGGGGAACGCGTGACCGAGCCCGGGGTAGATCAGCAATTCCGAATTGTTGATGTAGCGATGTAGCACGATGGAGTTGGCGGCGGGTTCTTGCTCGTCGTTCTCCGCGCCCAAGATGAGGGTGGGCAGCTGCAGGGCCGGCAAGCTGCTGATGACGTTGGTGGTGGGGTTGATGAGCCAGTCGGTCATCGCGGCGCGTTGACGGTTGAGGCCGGTGAGGTTCGTCCCGATCCTGTTGAGGCGCAAGCCTGTTCGTCGACGCCACGCTGACAGAGCGTCGGGGTGGCCGCTGAAATACAGTGGAATGACCTGGTCGGCGGGCGCAAGCGGGTCGAACGCGGGCAGGCCTCGGACCAGACTGGGCAGATCGGGCAGCACCTGCTGTGTTCCGCCGGGGCCGGTGCCCATCAGGACCAGGGCGCCGACGTCATCGGGATGGTCCACGGCCATGCGTTGCGCGACGAATCCTCCGAGGGAGAAGCCCACCACGGTGGGGCGGCCCAGGTGGAGCGCCTGGATCAGGGCTGACGCCTGATCGGAGAGCTGAGGGACAGTCGAGATGGCCGAAGAGCCGGCCGGGGTTCGTCCCACGCCGTCGGAGTCGAAGATGACGACGTGATTGGTCATGGCGAGGCGGTCGAGCAGTGCCGGATCCCAGTCGTCCATGCTGAGTCCGAGACATGGGGTCAGCAACAAGGTCGGTCCATGTCCGAAGCTGCGGTAGGCGATCGGCAGCCCCGCGACGGTGACGACGTGGGTGGGTGCCGTCAGCGACGGCGACCGGTCGAAGTGATCGGCCGTTGTCGACTCGATGTCGGTATGGGCAGGCGGGCGGGCCGTAGGGGCGGCGTCGGCGGCGGTGGGCGCGACCAGCAGCATGCTGGTTGCCAGTGCGGCCACGACGGCCGAGGCGGGCACCGAGCATCGCGAGACGGGTCGCCCACGGTGGGGCATCGGCCCGCTGCCGGGTGTTGCCGGAGTTGGCTGCAGTGGATGGTGGGCGGACATGCGGGCTCCTCGCCGTTGCGGGATGGACTGAGTGGATGTGCTGTGATGGGCGTAGGCGTGCTGTTCGGACACACGTCCACTGCCTCTTCGGGTCTGAATGGTCGTCCCCGCGCATAGGAGATGCCGGGGGCCCGAAAGGATTCACAGCTGTCATCTGCCAAGAGGCGAAGCGGCGACCACGAGATCGTCACCGATGCACCGCGTCGGCGGCGACAATCCGAGTCGGCCGGCGTATTCCGGTGCGACACCTGCGAGGCAAGGGCAATTTCGTCGCGCTGCTTCTCACATTCGATGCGCCACGTTCTGCAACATTCGGCCGGTTTTGGGCTGCGCGGCGCGGCCGCGCCAGGACAGCGTCCCAGATTGCCTGGGCTGGGTGCGCGCCGTATTGACAAGTCCCCTGATCCCACGGGTGAGTCTTTACGCCCGAGTTCGGAAAACGACGGCGCACCCCGTCGAACGCACTGAGATGCCGCCGGTCGATCGATTGTCTCGGTGATCGGCTGTGGCGCAGGACATCCGCTCGAGTAGCCGATTGAGTGCGTCTCGCGCCGAGCTTTCCATCCGGCTCGTGGACCGGGTCGCCTTCACTGCCGAGGCGGGGGATCGAGGTATGCGATCGTGGCTATCTGCACGAACGATCGGATCAGGGGGTTGGCGTCACCTTCATTCCAGGCAACCACCACTCTGCTCGGTGCCATGTCGATCAGTGGGACCGTGCCCAGTCCCTCTGGCACACTGTGCCCGAGCGGGGATATGCCGACGGTGCCGTTCCAGAGCACGGCCTGCACACATTCCTGAACGACCCGCACTACCGGACCTTCGCGTGTCCGGCCCCCGTTCCAATAGGTCTGCCAGGTGGGATCGGTGCCGTCGGGGAACTGGAACCAGTGGCGGCCGGCCAAGTCGGCCAGCGTCAGGTGGTCGCGGCGGGCCAGTGGATCGTCGGCGCGCAAGACGGCCCCGACCGGGTCGGCACGCAGTTCATGCACGGTCAGGGCGGTGTCGTCGAACGGGGGCCGGGTCACAGCGACGTCGACCAGGCCCGCCCGCAGTCCGCAGGTGGGGTCGGTGAGATCGGTGTCGCGGATGCGGATGTCGACCTCGGGATGCTTGTGGCGGTAGGCCGCGGCAAGCCTGGTGACACCGGGGTCGGTGCCGTCGCCCAGGATGCCGACGGTGAGGTTCGCGGTTCCGGCCGCGGCGGCGACCCGCACGGTGGCGCGCTCGGCCTGATCGAGCAGGGCGCGCGCCTCGTCGAGCAGCACCATCCCGACCCGGGTGAGGCCGATGCCCGTGGGCGACCTGTCGAACAGGGGCGCACCGACTTCCGACTCCAATTGCCGGATGGCGCGGCTCAGGGGCGGCTGGCTCATGTGCAGCCGGGCGGCGGCGCGACCGAAATGGCGTTCCTCGGCAACAGCTACGAAGTAGCGCAGCGTACGCAGCTCCACGCTGGCACGATACCCGTCCGGTATCGGCATCGCAGAACAGGTCTTGGACGCCCACGACAACTCGGCGGTGCAATCGAAACATGTCAGACGACAAAAACAACTCCGGCACAACCGTTTCGGTGGTCGGCCCGGGCGAGGGAGAGCTGATCATCCTGGGCGCCACGCGAATGCGCGTCCTCGAGGACGGCAGCAACACCGCGCACCGCCTCGGTCTCGCCGAATCCATCATTCCCCCACACACGCCCGGACCACCGCAGCACCGGCACGCCCAGCACGACGAAGGGTTCTACATCATCTCCGGCACGCTGCGGTTCACCGTTGGCAACACCGACTACGACGTGACAGCGGGCACGCTGGTGATGGTCCCACCCGGCACCCCGCACACCTTCGCCAACATCACCGATCGACCAGCCGTCATGCTCAGCACCTTCACCCCCTGACCTGTACGTGCAGTACTTCCGCGACCTCCAGGACATGGTCGCCGACAGCCGGGGACTGACACCGCAGGTGAACATCGAGGTGATGAGCCACTACGCCACCGAGCCCGCCACCGACTTCGCCTGAACCCCAGCGGGCCGGGGCGCTTTCGCCTCGGCCCGCACATGACACCTCTGGATGGAATCGTGAACATCGCATTCTGGATCACTGCCGGTCTGCTCGCCCTCTTCTACCTCTACGCAGGCGGACTGAAGATCACCCGAAGCCGGGATCAACTCCGGCCCATGATGTCCTGGGTGGACCACATACCACTGTCCGTGATCCGGACCGTCGGCGCACTCGAAGTACTCGGCGCACTCGGGCTGATCCTTCCACCTCTGACCGGTCTGACGCCTGGGCTCGCCGTCGCCGCGGCCATCGGGTTCGTACTCCTGCAACTCGGTGCGATCCCGGTCCATCTGACCGGCGTGGACCACAAAGTCGCCCTCAACATCACCCTTCTTCTCATGGCAGCCGTGACCGTTTGGCTCGCAACCATCTGGGTGTGATGCGAGATTATCTCGGAGTCGGCTTCGCACCGCCCGACATGTCGTGTTCCCAGCTGCCGCGCGTGTCGACGTCCGCAGCGTCCGCCAGCGCCTCCAGCTCCGCGATCTCCTCGTCGGCGAGTTCGATGCCGTGAGCTCGGACCAACCCGTCGATGTAATCCGCCTTCGTGACCCCGATGATCGGGGTGGTCCCCTTGGCGATGGCCCAGGCGGTGGCGACGTCGGCGGCGGACGCGCCTCGGTCCTCGCCGATCGCCCCCATCCGGTCCGTCAGCGGCTGCAGCTGGGGGAGGATGCCGTTGTACACGGCCGCCCGGCTGCTGCCCTCCGGCAACGGGTGGGCCGGGCCGTACCTGCCGGTCAGCGCCCCTTGTTCGAACCTGATCACGTACACCGCCGAACCCGGCCGCCGCACCCGAAGACCGGCTCAAACTCCTCGCCAGCTGGGCAGCTACGCAATCTCGGGCAGAAGAGCCCACCCGCCACTCTCCTCAGCCCGGGCCGCTCTGATCCGTCGCGGTTCACCCGGCCGGGAATCCGGGGTACGAACTCGACCGGCCCGCGCGAAGTTCCTATACCCGCTGATTCACTATGTCTCGCGCGGGACGCGCGGGGGCCATGCCGGTGTGAACCGGATGGCCCGAGGAGTCGAAAGTGCGAACCCCCGTACTTGGTTTCGCCTCACACTGTTTGTTCGTCATCCGCTCGACCGGCACCCGGTAGTGCACCTCACTTCGGTGCCTGGAAGCCGCCGATCTTCTGCTCGAGGAGCTCGGCCAGCCGCAGCGGGGTGCGGTCCTCGAACATCGGACCGATGAGCTGCACTCCCACCGGCAGGCCCTCGGGTGAGCGGCCCGCGGGTATGGCGGTGGCGGGCAGGCCGGGCATGGTGGCCATACCGGCCCAGACGAGCTGGTCGAAGTACGGGTACTCGACGCCGTCGATGTCGATGTGCCGGTCCTCCAGACCTCCGTCGTGGTCGTGCGGGAACGCGGGAGTAGGCGTGATGGGGCACACCACGGCATCGAACTCGGCGAACAGTTGCCGCCAGCCGTGGCGGTGGAGTTCGCGACGATTGTTCGCCTCGACCCAGTCGCGGTGGCTGAGCACCATGCCGCGCAGCCGCGCCGCATCGAGGCTCCGGTCGTCCGCGCTCAGTGCGGCGGCTTGGGTCCGCAGCTGTCGGTACACGTCGAGGGGAAGACCCGCGGCGGCGTTCGACAGCATCAGCTGCATATAGAGCGTCGCCGCTTCGATCGGATCAGGCAGCAGCGGGCTGTGCCGTTCGACGCGGGCGCCCTCGTCGACGAGGGCCTCGGCGACCCGGTTCACGCCCGCCCGCACCGCCGATCCGGTCGGAATGAGCGGATGTTCCTCGATGATCAGGACACGGAAGTCGGCCAGCCGTTCGTGGCGCGCGGGCGGCAGTGCGACGTCGTAGGCGACGCCGTAGGTCAGCGGGTCCGGTCCGGCCATCACGTCGAGCAGGAGCGTGAGGTCGCGGGCGGTGCGCGCCATCGGACCGACAACAGCGAGGTCGAGATCGACCGGCAATGCCGGCGCCGGCGGTGCGACCATACCGCGGGACGCCACCAGTCCGAGTGTCGGCTTGTGCGCGTAGATGCCGCAGAAATGCGCGGGGGTGCGCAGCGAACCGGCGAGGTCGGAGCCGATGGACAGCGCGCCGAATCCGGACGCCAGGGCCGCCGCGGAACCGCCGGACGACCCACCCGAGGTGCGGCTGTGGTCCCACGGGTTGTTGGTGGTTCCGTAGATCTCGTTGAAGCTTTGGATATCTCGCAGCGTCAACGGCACATTGGTCTTTCCGAGCAGCACCGCGCCGGCGGCCTTCAGCCGCGACACCTGTACCGCGTCCTCGGCAGGCACATAATCCTTGTACTGCGGCATGCCCCAGGTCGTGGGCAGTCCGGCGATGTCGTAGGACTCCTTGACCGTCACCGGAATACCGAGCAGCGGCCGATCCTCGCCGCGGGCGCGCGCCTGGTCGGCAGCGCGTGCGGCGGCCCGCGCATTATCGAAATCCGGTACGCAGATCGCGTTGATCGCCTTGTCGTCGCGCTCGATACGCGCGATCGCCTCGTCGGTCAGTTCCACCGATGTCACTTCACCAGCATGCAAGGCGGCCGCGAGTTCTTCCGCCGACTGAAAACTCCAATCCATGAATCCGACGGTATTGGCCTGCCGGACAGGACATAAAATGCCGCTTCGCGCAATGGAAAGTCGAGCGGACACCATGCACCGGTGAAGTCATGCGCTCGTTCTGCCATCGCCGGACATTCCACCCCAGGTCACAGCGTCGGCAGCGGGCCAACTCCATGAGCGCGGGGCATAAGAATGCCGCGCCGGGCAACGGGATATATGTCTCATATGCTCATCCGCGGTCAACGCGTTCGTAATCACTTCCGCCGACCTCTGGCTTAACGCACAAACCGACTGAGAGAAACCGCCGGAAAACACCGATACCGAGATTGGCCCGAGCGCCGCCGCGCCCAGGAAGAGCCCGGATCAGGCCCCTTCCGGTGATTCGGCCGTGCCGAGGCGGCGGATAAGGGCGCGGAGTTGAGTGCGATAGTACTCCTCGAATTCCGGTGAGCCGGGAGTCTTTCCGGTGGCTCGCAGGGCGGCCTCGGGGAGCATCAGGGGCGCCAAAACCATGCTCATGACGGCCATGCGGACGAACGCGGGATCCAGCTCCGGGACTATCTGGCCGCGCTCCTTTGCTCGGCGGAGGTTGGCCAGATCGGTGTCGATGACCGTGGCGTCGTCGATGTAGTCGGATTCGGTGCCGCCACCGGTCAACCCGCGCCAGATGACCAGGCGGGCCGGGCGTGGGTCCGCCAGCGCGGCGGTGAGGTAACGGGCGGCGGTCTCGTCGAGGGGGAGTGCCGGATCGGCACGCTCGGCCTCGGCCTCCGGCCAGTGCCGTTGAATCTCTTGATAGAGGTTTTCCTTGCCGCCGAAGTAGTAGGCGATGAGCTGTTTGTTCACCCCCGCGCGAGCGGCGATGTCCTGGACTCGCGCACCGTCGAAGCCCTTTGCGGAGAACTCATCCAGGGCCGCATCGAGCAGAGCCTGACGGGAGCGCTCCGCGTCGCGGCGGCGCTCGTCCGCGCTGGGGGCGCGGCGCGGACGGCGGGCCGGGCCTTCGGGCGTCGGATCCGTGCTGCGGGCCATGCGAACAGGTTACCGGTTCGGGTGACTGGTTCAACCAGTCGGATGCATTGTCATCCAATTGGTTGACAGAGTTTCCCGTGTGGATGACACTGCGAAGGTGACTGCTTCCAACGTTTCCGACGGCGTGACCACCGGGCTGAGCCCGCAGGCACGTCGGGCCGTGGTCGTCGTATTGGTCGGCGCGGTGCTCGCCTTCCTCGACGCCACGATCGTCAATGTCGCTCTGCACTCCCTGGCTACGGCCCTGAACGCGTCGCTGGACGCCATCCAGTGGGTCGTCACGGCTTATCTCCTGGTGCAGGTGGCGGTGCTGCCCGCCAGCGGCTGGGCTGCCCGCAAGATCGGGCCCAAGCGGCTCTATATGAGCACGCTCGGCCTGTTCACCGTCGCCTCGATCGCCTGCGGACTCGCGGACTCCGTGGGTACCCTGATCGTCGCCCGCGTCGCGCAGGGATTCGGCGCGGGGCTGATGATTCCCGTCGGGCAGTTGATCCTGATCACCAGCGCTGGGCAGCGCGGCATGGCGCGAGCCATGGTGGCGGCGGGACTGCCGATGGTGCTCACACCCGTCATCGGGCCGACCATCGGCGGACTGTTGTTGCAATACGCGGGCTGGCAGTGGATCTTCCTGATCAACGTGCCATTCGGCGTGCTGGGCCTGGTGCTGGCGTGGCGACTGCTCCAGCCCGACGAGCCGACCGAAGCCGCGGGTCCGTTGGATGTCGTTGGACTGGTGATGATTTCACTCGGAACAGTGGGCGTCACTTTCGGATCGGCTCGCGCCGGAGTCCGGAATGTGACCGATCCGCAGGTGCTGGTCCCGGTCCTGGCCGGCGTCGCCGTCATCGGCCTTTTCGTCGTGCACGCGACGCGATCCGCGCATCCTGTTCTCGATCTGCGGCTGTGGCGGGATCCGCTGTTCCGTGCGGGTGCGGTCACGACGCTGGTGCTGGGCGCGGTGACCTTCGGGGCGATGGTGCTGCTGCCTCTGTATTTTCAGGTGATCCGAGATCAGGATGCCGCGCACACCGGAATGCTGCTGGCCCCGCAAGGGCTGGGCGCGGCCCTAGCCATGGGGCTGTCGGCACCCATGGTCGAGCGGCTCGGCGGGCTCACCAGCGTGGTCGGTGCGGTGATCGGTGTCGTCGCCACGGTGCCGTTCCTGTTCGTTGCCTGCAACACGCCGTACTGGCTGCTGGCCGCCGCGATGATCGTGCGTGGCCTCGGCATCGGACTGGCCGCGACACCTGCCATGACGGTGGCGCTGCGCAACCTCGGCCCGGCTCAGATGGCGGATGCCACACCTCAGCTCAATATCATGCAGCGCATCGGCGGATCCATCGGCACGGCCGTGTTCGTGGTGATCCTGCAGCAGGGGCTGAGAGACAGCGGGATCCAGCACTCGGAGCAGGCGGGGGCGTTCGCGACCACTTTCACCTGGGTGCTGGGAGCCGCGCTGGTCGCCATTATTCCCGCGGCCGCGTTGGCCGCACGGGGCGGACGCCTCGACGCGGCCGGTGACTCTCTCGGCAACGAGCCATGATCCGATTGGCAAAGCTCACCGGGGTGGTGATGACCGACGGTGGCGAGCTCGGCAACCGGCTGCGCGGCATCATCGCACCACGGATACATCGACTGCCCGGCCTCGCCCGTGTGATGTCCAGCGGCGAGACACCACCACTGCGCCGCTCGGCGCTGGTGGCCGCTCTACTGCTATGGCGCGGCTCGGCAGGGCGTCTGTTGCCCAACGATCGCCTCGAGGACGGGCGCCGCCTCGACGAGGTCGCGGATAGACCTGCGCCACTCCGAGCATGACGATGCCACCGGAACTATGGATCGGGCACAAGCTGCGGCTGCGGCTGTGGGGGCAGGGGGTGGGAGACGAGCTTCTGCGCCGAACGCTTGTTCATGCCGAACATGCGCAGCACATGGAAGGTCATCTCGTCGGTCAGCGCGCCCGCATCGGCCCCGGGTTGGGCGTCCAGGAGTTGCAGCAGGCCCAGCAGCGCGCCGCCTGCGGCCATGACGGCCATGTCCGGGTCCATCGGCTCGAACCGGCCCGCCTCCTGGGCGGCGATGATGTCGCGGCGGGCACGCGGGGCCAGGCCCTCGTCCCGAAGCAGCACCGGCATGCCGGAATTCAGCAGCACCCGCACTATCTCCGGCGCCTGCCGCTGGAGACGGCCGGTCATCCGGAAACTCACCGCGAATACCTCGGCCGGGTCGTCGTACAGCTTCACGATCTCGTCGCGCATCTCGCTGTAGACCTGCAACACCGAGCGGACGGCTTCGTCGAACAGCTCTTCTTTGGAGGTGAAGTGGTTGTAGAACGAGCCGAATCCCACGTCGGCGGCGTCGGTGATCTCTTGGATGCTCACCGCCGAACGTCCTTCCGCCAGGAACTTCCGTGCTGCGCCCAGCAGTGCGTTGCGGGTGCGTTCCCGGCGGCGGTCGATGCGATTTCGCACCACGGGGTCGGCGGACATGGATCCCTCTTCCATCGGCGAATGTCACCGTAATCGTATCTGATGGCTCCATCAGATACGATTACAGTGGTGACGGCCTCCCGGCGGTGGTCCATGCGCCGAACGCCGGGTGTCCTGGATGCGCTCGCCCGGCGTGGCTCGCTATGGATGCCCACGGTGCGCTCGATCCGCCGTTTCGCTCGGATCGACGACGACGGCCTGCTGAAACTCGCTTACCTCAGCGTCTTCAGTGCCGCCGCGTCGTACGGCTTCAGCTCGTCGATCCGCCCCGCCAGGACCTTGGACGCCCACTCCGGGTCCTGGAGCAGGGCGCGACCGACGGCGACCAAGTCGAATTCTTCGCGCTCCAGGCGATCGAGGAGGTTGTCGAGGCTGCCGAGTTCGGCGCCCTCGCCGGTGAAGGCACGGAGGAAGTCACCGTCCAGGCCGACCGAGCCGACGGTGATGGTGGGCTTGCCGGTGAGCTTCTTGGTCCAGCCTGCCAGGTTCAGGTCCGAGCCGTCGAACTCCGGGAGCCAGTAGCGACGGGTGGAGGCGTGGAAGGCGTCTACGCCGGCTGCGGCGAGCGGAGCCAGGATCGCTTCCAGCTCCTGCGGCGTCTCGGCGAGCCGTGCATCGTAGGCCTCCTGCTTCCACTGCGAGTAACGGAAGATCACGGGGAAGCCGGGCGAGACGGCCGCACGAACAGCGGCCACGATCTCGGCGGCGAACTTTGTCCGGGCCGCGATGCCGCCGCCGTAGGCATCATCACGGCGGTTCGTTCGCGCCCACAGGAACTGGTCGAGGAGATAACCGTGAGCGCCGTGCAGTTCGACGCCGTCGAAGCCGATGCGCTCGGCGTCCGCCGCGGCCTCGGCGAAGGCGCCGATGACGTCGTCCAGGTCACCCTGGGTCATCGCCTTACCGAGACCCTCGGTGCCGTCGACGCGAATACCGGAGGGGCCGACGGCGGGCGCATCGGGGTAGGGCGCGTCCCCCTGGTTGCGGACCATGCCGATGTGCCACAGCTGCGGCACGATGGTGCCGCCTGCCGCGTGAACGTCCTCGGCGACCTTCGCCCACCCCGCCAACTGCTCTTCACCGTGGAAGCGCGGCACGCGGTCACTCTGCCCAGCGGACTCGTGGCCGACGTAGGTGCCCTCGGTGACGATCATGCCCACGCCGGCGGCGGCCCGGCGGGCGTAGTACGACCGCACATCGTCACCGGGAACGCCGCCGGGGGAGAACATGCGCGTCATCGGCGCCATCACGATGCGGTTCGGGACGGTCAGGCCGTTCAGCGCGACGGGCCGCGAGAGGATCTCGGCTGTGCGCGAGGCGTCGGACGCGGTGACGATCACTGGGTACTCCTCGTTGGTACGACTTCGATGGTTGAGAACTTCAAGCAATGGCCACACACGCTAAGGGTAAATATTTGAGATAGTCAAGTTTCTGCGGATAGGCTGGTTGCCATGGCAGAAGCTCCCCGCGTCGACACGGCCCAGTTGATGGAGCTGCTCTCGGTGTCGCTCGGCGTCTACTACGGCGACTTCACCGTCGCGGCGGCGAGCGAGAACTTGACGGCGAGCCAGGGCAAGGCGCTGACCGTGCTGCGCCGAGGGCCCGTCGCGATGCGCGCCTTGGCCGAGACCTTGGCCTGCGACGCCTCCAACGTCACCGGGATCATCAACCGGCTGGAGAAGCGTGGCCTCGTGCGACGAGAGGCCAGCGAAGCCGACCGGCGCGTCACCAATCTCGTCATCACGCCCGAGGGCGAACAGATAACCGACACGATCCGGGCGAAAATGCGCGCCACCCAGGACGGCCTGAACAGGCTCAGCGACCAGGACCGCGACTGTCTGTACGAACTGTTGGAACGGGTCTTCGTCTCCCGGCTCGTCACCCGAGCGGACTCACCTGCGTCGGTCGCAGGTCGATAAGCGCCGGCACACCGACCCGAAAGAGCTGTTCCAGGCCAACGACCGACGTTGTCTGGAAATGCGACGAGCACGCCCCTCCAAGCACTACCGACGCCGCGACGCTGCGCACCGACGGCCACGCCGGTCGGATCCAGCTCGGGTGGGGTGCTGAGTCCGGGCCGGTCAGGGTGTGCGCTTCGGAGGACTGCGGGCACGTTGGACGGAACGTAATCGGGCGGTCTCCGCCTTCTTTGGATGTAGACGCTCCCCCAGAGGCCTCTGGGGGAGCGTGCATCAAGCGGAGCCGCGATTCACAGGACATCGAATCTCGGATGGATGCTCAGACGAGGTGGAGGTAAGTGTCGCCGCTGAACACCGAGCTGTAGATGTCCCAGCCACCACTGATCTTCCTCCCACCCGCACCGGCCGTCCACGTCGCCGTGCCGTCTCGCCACCCGTCGTGGCGATACCAGTGCAGATCCCCGTTCGGCTTGATGCCGTAGATCGCGCCGTCGTAGCCGCTGAACACCTTGTCGTAGATGTCCCAGCCGCCACTGATCCGGTTGCCGCCCGCACCGGCGGTCCACCTGGCGGTGCCGTCTTGCCACCCGTCGTGCCGGTACCACTGCAGGTCACCGTTCGGCTTGATGCCGTAGAGCACCCCGAGGTAGCCGCTGAACACCTTGTCGTAGATGTCCCAGCCGCCACTGATCCGGTTGCCGCCCGCACCGGCGGTCCACCTGGCGGTGCCGTCCTGCCACCCGTCGTGGCGGTACCACTGCAGGTCACCGTTCGGCTTGATGCCGTAGACCACGCCTCGGCCGATGCTGAAGACCGTGCGGTAGATGTCCCAGCCGCCACTGATCCTGTTACCGCCCGCACCGGCGGTCCAGAAGGCGCCGCCGTCCTGCCAGCCGTCGTGGCGGTACCACTGGAGATCGCCGTCCGGCTTGATGCCGTAGATGACGCCGCTGTCGCGGCCGCTGAACACCGTGCTGTAGATGTCCCAGCCGCCACTGATCCTTTTCCCGCCCTCACCTGCTGTCCAAAAGGCTCCGCCGTTCTGGACACCGTCGTGGCGATACCACTGCAGATCGCCATCGGGCTTGATGCCATATAACGCAGTGCCGACAACCCTGGTCATTTCTGTTCCTACCTTTTTGTCGCGAGTGATACTGCTGTCGTCCCCGACATTTCGGCCGCTCGGCCGAACTCCTGGCGATAATTTCAGGACGCTGGATCGCGGACACCAGTAGTCGACTACTCGTTTCGGGGCGTAGCTGATGAATTGCCCTGCAGGGTGTGCGACAGCGTCGCGGCGGCTCGGCTCCCTGGATCGGCCGCCGGGAAATGTCAGCTCGAGGCGAACGCGTCAGCCTGCGGTCGGCGCCCGGGGCACGATGATCGCCGTGGACAAGTGGTCGCTCGGGACTCCGGCGGCGTGCATCGCGGCCGATAGCGCCACAAGGAAAGACCGTCGGCGCGGCTAGCTGCGCCCGGGTCACGGTGGTCGATCATGCACGCTGGATTGCCGCGGCCGGGCCCGGCGAACACGCCGTCGGGCCCGGCCGTGAAGTGGCCGTTTACATCAGCGTCCCGCCACACCGGGACATAGGATGGGCGCCGGGCGAGTATCTTCAGGAACCCGGCTCAACCTGGGGTTCGAATTTCGCAACGAGCCAGACTCTCTTGATTTCCCCTTCGGGATTTTCGAAGTACGGCTTCACTTCATCCTTGTCATCCAGGAAACCGCTGATGGTCACCAGGTATTCGGTGCCGTCGACGCGGACGATGTCGTTCTCGTGGACTACCGGCGGTCTCACCACATCGGCGACGTCACCCGGCTGGTTGGGCGTCTCGTCGTGACGGAAACGCAGGGTGAAGGTATGGTCGAATCCCTCGTCCTGGAAGTCGACGGTGACCTTCAAGAAAACCGAGAACTGACTGTGTGGCAGATGAATTCGACGGTTGTAGTGTGCGAATATGCCGAGCCTGAAGTTCTGGCCGTCGAGGCGCGCGTCGACATCGGTGAGGCCGGTGAAGTCGTAGCCGCTCTTCTCCTCGTCTTGGCTGCCGCCCCATCGGATACTCGATTTGATGCCCGCGCTCGACCTGACTCCGGGCTGTCGCAAACCCTCGAACTGCGACTCGTCCACGCTGACGCGCGTCCAAACACCTCTGGTGTCCACTTTCCCCATGACAGACATGCCCCCTTGTTTCCGGACCGATCGGCGAACTGCCTATCTACCGTGAGACACATCATCCCCCACAGAGGGCGACCTGTCATCGAAATCGGTTGTGCGACAGGAATAATTGGGCCGAGATACTACTCGGAGATCTTCGCTGCACCCATGCGCGCCGAAGACGGTGAAGGCAGGTTGGTGCGCGCATCTCAGGGGTGTCGTAGCCACTGGTCGAGGGCGTGCTCACCGACGAAGGTGAGTCGGACCATCCTGTTCGGCGACGTGTTCGCGTAGGAGTGCTGCTGGGTGCGCATCGATCGCCAAATCCAGTTCGTCGCGAACATCTTTCGGAGCTGTCTTCGAATGCTATGAGACCAAAAGGAACTACGGATCGGTTGCGCGGCCCGGCGTCGTGATATGTCGGCGGCGGCGTGGTGCGCGACGCGGATCGCGGCACGCCGCAGCCCGCGGCGCCCAGCGCAGAAGTGCTGGCGCCGCGGGGCAGCGAGATGACCTTGGCCGCATATACGCGTTGTGCCGCTACGGAATTCCAGGGGTCGCCGGGTGCGGGCCGACGCAGCCGAGTATGAAACAACCCGGTGGCCAATTCGCGAACGGTGCGGACATGGGTTTACCCAGGCAGGACAGCGGGTTGCAACCTGGGTAGGCCATCGGGCCGATGCCGAGTGCGGCGAGTGTCGCGTCCGGGTTCGAGATCATCGGATCGGACAGTTGGACATCGGATTGCTGTTCGTAGGGCGCCGCAGCGGGTATGCGAGGGTCCCGGAAGGCGGCGCCGACCGCGCGCAGGACATCGTGCGGGAAGCTCAACGCGCTCCCCGGCACCGTGACACCGGTCCAACTGACCATCAATCCGAGGCTCGGCACCACGAAATTGTCCTGGCGCATCATTCCCGACATCTGCATCGCATCCGGCGGCAGTCCAGGAAAGTAGTTGCCGCAGTCCGGCCCGTTCACCACGAACAGGAAGCCATAGCATGGGTTCGTCGGGGCGGGCCGGCCTGCCTGCGCGAGATATTCCGCGGAAATGATCTGGTGACCGCCCCACTGGCCGCGATTGGTGAGCAGCAGTCCGAGCTTGGCGAAGTCGTCCGGTGGCAGCAGTAGATGCGCGTAACCGTAGGTGTTTCCACTGCGGTCCCGTCCCCAGAAGTAGTCGGTCGGCGGAATTCCCAACGGATCGAAGAGCTTTCGTTGCGCGTACGTCTGAAAGTCCTCATCGACCGCACGCTGGATGACGTACACGAGCAGATCGACAGCGCGCTGACTGTAGCGCCACTCGGTGCCCTGCTGTTGATCGATCGGCATCGCCAGCGCCTGCGCCACCACATTCGGGTCGATTTGCGCCAACCCGGTGATGCCCTCCGAGGCCACCGCTACCCGCATGCCGCTGGATTCGACGAGCAGATTCCGCACCGTGATCGCGCGATGTCCGGCATCACCGAGCTCGGGTGGCAGATAGGCGCCGATCGGGTCATCGAGCCGCAGCCGCTGCTCGTCGACCGCGATCCCGGCTACCATCGAAACCACACTCTTGGTGCTACTCCATAGATTCCACGGCACACCGGCGGCCCGCGCGGTGTTCGGGCCGGTCGCGATCAGGCAATTGTTCCGAAAGATCTGCAGCGTCGTGCGGGTCGAATCCGCCGCGAGCGCCACCGCCTGGCGCAGCGCGGGCGAATCGAGTCCGACCTCCTCCGGGGTCGCTGTTTCCGGTACTCGTCCACTGCTGACCGCGCAATGCCTCAGCCCGTCCGGTTCGGCATGCGCCGTCACCGGCGCACCGATCCCGAACATCGACATTGCCGCCGTAATAGCGACCACCGCAACACTTCTCATAGCTCGACCCACGCCGGCCTCCGCTCTCGACGAACTCCACCTGGCTCATCGCCCCCACCTCACCCCCGGTTACGGCCCTGCGCGCCCCTACTTGCAGGGGCGGCCCCGCACCGGCCCGCATCCGCTGGTGGTCGCGGCTGTGGCGAATCATGTCGAAATCCGGCCGACACCGCAGGGTCGCGTTGGCGACTCTCGCCGGAGATGGGCATTGTCACCGAGGATGCGTGGGTCATTCGGCCGGCACGGTATCCGGCTCGATCCCAGTGGATCGCAGAGCGGCCACCTCGGCACGTAACGCTCTGATCTCTGCGACGAGTTCTGTGATCTCCCGATCGGTACTCTCCACATTCGCCTCGACGCTCTTCAGCTGATCCATCACCCAGCTGGTGGTGGTGCCGATTGCGAAACTGATCAGGCCGATGCCCAAGGTCATCAGGATCAGCGAGATCAAACGGCCTTCGGTGGTCACCGGATACACATCGCCGTAGCCGACGGTGGTCACCGACACCATCGACCACCACAGCGCGTCACCGAAATTGTGGATCTTGCTGTCGGCCGCCCCGTACTCGGCGTCGAAGAATGCCAGGCTGCACAGCAGCAGAAGCAGTAGCGAACTAGTTCCGACGAATACCGCGAGCCTGGCTCTGGTCGTCGTGTTCCGGTTCAGGGTGCCGATCACGAGCATGGCCGCCCGCAACAGCCGCAGGGGGCGAAGCGGCGGCAACACCACGATCAACAGGTCGACCGGGTGGGTACGCAGGAATCGCAACCGGTTCCCGGACAGCACCAACCGCACGGCGAAATCCAGCGCGAACGCCGCCCAGATCAGCACGTCGACCCGGGTGAGCCAGGCGTCCAGGCGAGGCGATGCCCCGGTATCGAGCACCTGCCAGGCATAGACGCAGAGAAACGCGACGGCCAGCACCATCAAGGGGATGCCGGTCGTCCGCTCCCAGGACTCTCTGCGGGTGCACTCGGAATGTGTTTCGGTCATCGGACTACCTGTGTCGCTGCGCAGCGGTGTCGGCGACACCGCGGGTTCGGCCGCCGAGTCCCGAAAGAGACCGGCCGTTCTCCAGCCGATTCTCACACGGAACCCAGGTCACCGTGCCTATCCCGGTCGTCATTCCAGCGGCGAGTCGGCCGGCGCCATCCGCGACGGCCGCCGCCGGCGCGGATGGCGGTGATCGAGTCGCGCATATTTTCTTGCGCGGCGCTGAGCTGGGAGTTCGGTGAGCGGCTCAGGGCTTCGCCGAAAACAAGTCTGTTTGTTCGGGAATTGTCTCGGCATCCTGGCACGGCGATCCAGGGAAGGGAGATCCGACGATGACAATGCCGTCGCACGCAGCCGTGCCGCTGCATCTGGCCGGGAACAACGCGCCGGTCACCGAGGAATGCACCGTGGAACCAGCGGAGGTGATCGGAGAAATACCCGCAGACTTGAACGGAATGTTCGTGCGTAATGGTCCCAACCCACGGACCGGTTGGTCACCGCACTACTTCGCCGGGGACGGCATGGTCCACGCGGTCGCCTTGACGGAAGGACGCGCGCGCTGGTATCGCAACCGCTACGTGCGCACCCCGCTCTACCACCACCCGGGCCGATCGCGCTTCGAACTCGGCTTCGACCCGGCGACCGCGACGATGGATTACCGGGTCACCACGGCCAACACTCACGTCGTCAGCCACGCGGGCCGACTTCTGGCGCTCGAGGAAGGCGGCTTCCCCTACCAGCTCACGCCGGAACTGGAGACCGTCGGACCGTTCACCTTCGACGGCGCGCTGCGAACGCCGATGACGGCGCACCCCAAGATCTGTCCGGAATCCGGCGAGTTGCTGTTCTTCGGTTACCGACTGCGCCCGCCGTATCTGACCTACCACCGTGTGTCACCCTCCGGCGAGCTGCTCCGGACCCAGCCGATCGAACTTCCGCGCGCCACGATGATGCACGACTTCGCCGTGACCCGGCACCATGTGGTCTTCATGGACCTGCCGGTCGTGTTCGACCAGGTCACCGCAGCGTGGCGCTGGGACGACGGACATCACGCGCGGTTCGGGGTGATGGCCCGCGCCGGTGGCCCGGTCCGCTGGTTCGACATCGAACCCTGCTATGTGTGGCATACCCTCAACGCATTCGAGGCCGACGGCGCCATCACCCTCACCGGTACGCGGGTGGCAGCATTGTGGCGGGACGGCAGCGACGATATCGGCGGCGGGCTGCCACGCCTGCACCAGTGGCGCCTGCTGCTTGCCGAGGGCACCGTCACCGAACAGCAGGTGGACGACGCGGTGGTCGAGTATCCGCGCGTCGCCGACAGCATGGTCGGGCTCCACCACCGCTTCGGTTACCTGGTCAGCTTCTCGCTCGAAGCCGAACCGAGCCACTCCCGCATCTACCGCTACGACTTCGCCGACGGCGCCTCACGGCGCACTCACCGACTGCCGGAAGGGCGTACCTGTGGTGAGGCCGTGTTCGTCCCGCGCGCCCAGGCGACGGACGAAAACGACGGATACCTGATGAGTTTCGCCCACGATCGTCTTCACGGAAACGGCTACCTTCTGATTCTGGACGCCGCCGACCTCGCCAGCCCTCCCATCGCCGAAGTCCACCTGCCCGTCCGAATCCCCACCGGCTTCCACGGCAGTTGGATCCCCTCTTGACTCCATCTCCAGCTGTTGCGCCGACCGCCCGCGCGGTCTCCTCCAATCCGTGTGTCGAGGCAGCGCGGCGCGCAGGTGTGCGGCCGATGCCGCGGTGTCCGGGACCGCCGTCGCGGACGGCGGGGAGCGTTCGATGCTCTACTGGTCCGACAACGCGGGCGGAGGCTCCCCGACGCCGATCTCGCGGCGTCGCGGTCACCGTAGGTGCTGGCCGAAGAACGTGAATACCCTCTGCCACGCGTCCGCGGCGACTTTCTCGTTCTCGCCGAACCCGAAGATGCGCGCCACCGCCTGCACGGGAGTGCGGTCGGCGAAGCTGTGGCCCGCGTCGGGGTAGGTCTTGACGTCGTGTGGAATCTTCTTCTGGGTCAACACTTCTTCGAGGCGCGGGCCGCTACCCCGGTTCATCGGATCGCGTCGGCCGAAGCTGGCGACTATGGGGCATGCGCCCTCGACGATTTCGGCGTACTTGCTCTGCAGGGGCGGTGGATAGAACGGCGCTGATGCGCCGAAACCCTTCGTAGAGGCGACGAGGGCGAACCCGCCGCCCGAGCAGAATCCGGCGATGCCGACTGCACCGGTGCAGTCGGACCTTTCTGCCAAGCATTTTCGTGCCGCCGCGATGTCGTCGAAGGTGCGGCCTTCATAGGCCATGAGATCGTTGAACATCGAGCGCATACAGCGGATCATCCCGCCGCGGGAGTACAGGTTGGGCACGATCGCCAGATAGCCGTTGCCGGCGATGCGACGCGCGATCGCCCGGTGGGGGTCGCGGAGCCCGAGGGCGTCGTGGATGACGACCACGCCAGGCCAAGGTCCCTCGCCGGACGGAATTTCGAGCACCGCGTCGATGGTTTCGTCGAGCGTCTGGATGCTGATGTCTGTCATGGCGCTCTGACTTCCTTCGGTGGGTCGGGGCGAGTTTGTCGGGACGTCGAGCGGTGGACATCCACACGGCCAGCTGAATGCGGTGTCGAGTCTGCTGCGCAAACTCCGATTATCCCAGTTCAGGAGCCTTTTCCAGGTCGACACGCCTGTGCTCGACCCAGCCGGTCGAACAGAAGCTACCTCACCGCCCGCACCATCGAACTCGAATTGAAACCAGCACTAAGTTATTGCGATCGTCGGCGCTTCCGGCTGTCGAACGTAGGGGTCCACCGCGGAAGGCAGGGGATGATGGGGCCATGGCAGTACCGACGCCGCCTCTGAAACCGATACGGCCTGTGAATCCGATGGAGCGCGTCGAGCCGAATCGGGCGGTCGGGGGCTGGGAGGTCCGGCCGCCGAGAAATCTTTCCGGTGGCGCGGGAGGGGCGAATCGCCGGGGCGCGGAGACCTGGCGCTGGATTTCGGTGACGCGATCGCTCACGGCGTCAGGACGATGCGACCGAAAACCTCTCCGGCGTCCATCTTCCGATGCGCCAGCTCGGCCTGCTCCAGCGGCAGCAATTCGTGCACTACCGCATCCAGTTCCCCGCGAGCCGCGGCGGCGAACTGCTCGGCGCGGATCGCTCGCTGGGCGGTGTGGTCGATGGTGTCGGCGCTGAAGGTTGCGAAGGAGAGCGACTTCTGGAACGCCGTCATCATCGTCATACCGAAATCGGCCGGTGGATAGCCCGCGACGATTCCCACGACCACCATGCGGCCGTTCGGCGCGAGTTTGCCGAGGAACGACGGGACGGCGGCGCCGGCGACGATGTCGATGATGACGTCGTAGTCCGCGCCGCCGGTCCCGGCGCGGTCCAACACCTGGGTGGCGCCGAGGGCGCGGAGCCGATCGGCTCTCTCCGGCGAGGAGGTCGTGACCGCGACCGCGGCGGCGCCGGCGCGAGCGGCGAGCTGCACGGCCGAGATTCCGATACTGCCGCCCGCTCCGCGCACCAGCACCGACTCGCCTGCGGCGAAGCGGGCGTGAGCGAGACCGAAGTGCGCCACGACTCCGGAGCTGCCCAGGGTGACCGCCGCGGCCGGAGACAGGTGCTCGGGCAGCGCGAGGATCTGCTCGACGGCGGCAACGGCATGTTCGACATATCCGCCGCCGACCCCGGTGAACGCCCACACCCGCCGCCCCACCCACGAGCGGTCGACACCCGCGCCGACCGCGGTCACCACCCCGGCGACCTCGCTGCCGGGGATGTGCCCCTCCCGGAAGCCGTAACCGCCGAGGGTGCCGCGCCGGATCACCGCGTCCACTCCACCGACGCCGATCGCCTCCGTGGTGACGAGCACCTGACCTGCGGCGGGCGACGGGATGCGAATGTCGGCCACTGCCATGCCGTCAGGGCTTCCGAAGGTCCGGATCTCGATGGCTTTCACTGGCTCTCCTCGTCTCCCGTCAGCCCCCCGAGCCGACGCTAACGGACGCATGCGTCCGCTTAGCTAAAGTGAGAGCGGTGGCCGACCGTTTGCCTCACACTCTGCGTTCGGATGCCAGGGACAACCGCGAACGCATCCTGGACGCCGCGCGGGCTCTGTTCGCCGCCGAGGGAATGACCGTGCCGATGCGCGATATCGCCCGCCATGCCCGGGTCGGGCCCGCGACGCTGTACCGGCACTTTCCGACCAAGGAGATCCTGGCAACCGCCGCGTTCGCCGGTGAGATGCGCGCCTGCCGCGCCCTCGTCGAGCAAGGACTGTCCGACCCGGATCCCTGGCATGGCTTCTGCCGGTTCATCGAGAACATCTGTGCGCTGCACGCCGACAACCGCGCCTTCACCGAGGCGTTCACCTCGACCTTTCCCGACGCAATCGACTTCGCCGCCGAACGTGCCGCTGCGCTACGGGCGGTCGGCGAACTGGCCCGCCGCGCCGAGAAGACCGGGCAGCTGCGACCAGACTTCGCAGTCGCCGACCTGAGCCTCATGCTCATGGCACACCGAGGAATCCGGGCCGGCTCGCAGACCCGGGTGGCGGCCTCGCGGCGCTTCGCCGCGCTCATGATCCAGGCGTTCCGCGCCTCGCCTGAGAACGGTCCGCTGTCGGCAATGCCGCGTGCGCGGTAGGAGTCGCTTTCCGCCGCAACGCAACACCGCGGGACGGTGGCAGCGCGCTGTCGTGCCGGTCGGTCGACCGCGATCACAACCGCTCGGCCTGGTCGGGCGTTTCCTCGATGATGCGACGGTGCAGTTCGGTGGTCATGGCGTGGATGGCGCGGGTGAGTTCGGTGTTCGTCTTGAGTTCGAGCTCTTCCTCGGCGAAGTCGTGGTCGGCTTTGAGCTGCTGGAACTCGGCCGCTCGGTTCTGTCCGATCATCACGAACGTCGAGAGGAAGATGGCCTCGAGGGATACCACGAGAGTCAATGTCGGCCAAGGGCTTTCCTCGCAGAGGAGCATCCAGGCGGCGAATCCGGCCGCGTGGAGGTAGACGAACGGCATCGATCCGGCAAAGCGGGTGATCGAGTCCGCGAGGCGTAGTTGCCAGTTGTCGCGGCGGCGGGTGTGGAAGTCCACCACGACCGGGTGCTGGGCGGGATTCGGCGGCTGGGACATAGTGGGCTCCCCGGCAGGAGGATTGTGGGCGACGACGCCGGAATACTATCGGCCGCCGCCTGCACACCCTCCGACTCCGGCTACCTCTGCGGCAGCGGACGCATCCGTCGCCAGTGCTCGACACCGCTGTACGCACCCATCGAACCGTCGATCGACGTGGATCAGCGAATGGCCGGCCTCACGAGAACGCGGCCCGGCACGGTGATTCAGTCGGCCGCGGTCAGCAGCGGCGCGAGTTGGCGCAGCGAGCCGAGATAGTCCGCATCCAATGCCTGCAGCGCAATGTGATCGGCACCAGCCTTCAGATGCTCGACCAGTTGCCCGGTGACCTCGACGGGCGTGCCGTGCACCGTGAGCACATCGATGAGACGGTCACTGCCCGGTTTGGTCACATCGTCCTCGGAGAAGCCGAGACGCCGCAGGTTCGAGACGTAATTGCGCAGGCCGAGATACATGTCCACCATCTGCCTGCCGACTTCGCGCGCCCGCTGCGGATCGTCGTCGAGCACGAGCTTCTGCTCCGCGACCAGCAGCGCGGAGCCGAGGATCCGGCGCGCCCGCGCGGTGTGCTCCGGCGGAGCCAGATACGGCAGCGCGCCTGCGGTGCGCTCGCGCGAGAGTTCGAGCACCTTCGGCCCGAGGGCCGCCAGTGCGATCCGCTCCTTCGGCACCCCGGCCTTGTCGAGCTCGTCGAGGTACTCCACCAGCGCGTCGTACGGTTTCTGATACGGCTTGTTGGCCTCCGGGTGCCCCACGCCGATACCGAGCAGGAAGCGGCCGGGGAATCGCTGTTCGATCCGGTGGAACGATTCGGCGACCGTATTAGCCGGTGCCGTCCAGATATTCACGATGCTGGTGGCGACGATCAACGTCTCCGTCGCCTCGAGCAACGACTCGACCACCGGCAAGTCGGCGGGCGGCGACCCACCGAGCCACAGCGCGCTGTAACCGAGACCCTCGAGTTCGGCGGCATCCGCGGGAGCGAATCCCCGGTAGCCGCGCCATACTCCGTACCGTCCGAGACCGTCGATCGCCATAAACGTCCGAACCTTCCTTTTGCCTCCGCTGGTCAGCGACCCGCCGCTGAAGGTATACCGTTTCGCGTCCCGGCCCACGCGGGCGTGGACGCCGGCGGGCGAAGATTTCCTCAGGAAAACGATAACGGTGCGGACGACCGGCGCCTACGACCTGGGGGCAGTCCGACCACTCGGCCGTGTCCCTGGTCCCGCGCGACAGCTCTGGATGAGTTCCGGATACCGGCTCGGGGACGATCCGTCCGGCGGTCGGGCTGTCGCACACGCCGAACACCGGTCACGGTTCGTGCTCGGCGGTCGGATCAGTGCGCAGTATCGCGTGTCGCTCGATCCGGCAGGATCCCCGCTTGAACGAGTTCCTCGTAGATTCGCTGCTGCTCATCGTCGAGATTCGAGTACAGCATGGTGTACGCCAGCTCTTCCTCGGCGAGCACCGCGACCGGATCCCAGTCGTCTCCGAGCGCCGCCAAGACGGCGCTGCGCCGTCGTGCCTCGTCCAGCGTGAGGTCGTAAGCGAAATTATGGTCGGCCATTCGGCATCTCCAACCAGGTTCTTTCCAAAATGAATGGACGACGATGCCCAACCACACCTTTTGGCGCAATGATCTGCATCACGTTCTGTGATATGCCTTCGTCACATTCGATGTCCGTACATGCGCTGGACGGCGGAGTAGAGCGAATGATCGGAAGCGTATTCGGCCGGCGATTGATCCAGGCCCCGAATCCCGCTACCCGGCGCCCTCGCAACTGGACGCAACGCAAGCGGGCGGGTCATCCGGCTGCGCCGGGGCCCGGCAGTGTGTCGATGTCCTCCGCGTGCATCGGCTCGCCGCAGTGGGCGCAGCGCAGGTCGACGTCGCTGATCCGGCCGCACGCGTGGTGGCGGTAGAGCACCGGCGGGCCTTCCTGGCCCGAGAGCCATCTGTCACCCCAGCGGGTCATGACCATGAGCAGGTCCACCAGCTCGAGACCCTTCTTCGTGAGGTGGTACTCGTAGCGTGGCCGCTGGTCGTAAGGACGCCGGACGAGCACCCCCTGATCGACGAGGTGGTTCAGCCGCTCGGTCAGGACCTTGCGGGAGATTCCCAGGTCGGCCTGGATCTGGTCGAACCGATTGAGCCCGACCCACACATCCCGCAGGACCAGCGGTGACCACGGCTCCCCGATGACGTCGAGCGTCCGCGCGATCGAGCACGCCATTCCGCTGAAGTTCGTGCGCTGCATGGAAACAGCTTACCCATTGGAGTTCCTTCAGGGAACTAAAGGTGCTACGGTACTGAAGTCTCTTGAAGGAACTCAGAGAGGAATGTGGAGATGAGCAAGGTTTTCAGCGCGTTGGCGGTATCGGTCGACGGAGATATCACCGGCCGTGACCCCGGGGCCGGTCGCGGTCTCGGCGATGGAGGGACGCTGTTCGTCGTCAGCCACCCGCCCGCGCCGGAGATCTCCGACCGCCAAAACCTCGTCACCACCGGCATCGAGGACGCGATCGCGGCAGCTCGTGAGACCGCAGGCGACAAGGATGTCGCCTTCATGGGCGGCGGCGTCGTGACCGAGGCGTTGAAAGCGGGACTCGTCGACGAAGTGGTTCTGCATCAGGTGCCGGTCCTGCTCGGCGAGGGCAGGCCCTTCTTCTGGGCGCTGCCCGAGCAGGTGCGTCTGCGTCTGGTCGAAGCCGTTCCCGCGCCGGGAGTCACCCACCTCCACTACGAGATTCAGCGTTGACCCTTCGATATCGATACCGAGAACTCACGCCCAGGAGATGACAAGCATGCTCGACCCCGAAGTGCGCCGCGTGCTCGAAGGCACCTCGATCGCCCACCTCGCCAGCATCCTGCCCGACGGCGCACCCCACTCCGTCCCCGTCTGGACCGGCACCCACGGCGACCATATCGCGATCATCACCGGCCCCGGCTATCGCAAGACTCGCAACATGCGCCGCGACCCCCGGATCGCACTGTCCCTCACACCGGTCGACAACCCGCTCCGGCCGGTCGTCATCCGCGGCAGGGTCGTCGCATGGCTCGAAGGCGACGCAGCTTGGGAGATCGTCGACCAAATCTCGACGAAATACACCGGCAACCCCTACTCGCGGCAAGAGGAGCGGTTCATCGCGCTCATCGAGCCGACCCGTCAAAGCATCGGCTGAAACCGCGGGGCTACACCCCGGCCGGATGTCCCTACCGTCCATCGCATCGGGGTAGTCGGTGGTTGTACAGCCGTCAGGGCGCATCCAACACACTTGCCGGAACCCCGTAGGGCAGGAACCGCACCCGACGGCGATCATCGGTGTTGTCGCGATGCGCGCGCAAGGCCTCGAGTTCGCTCGGAAAGACCTGCTCGACCTTGGCCTCGCCGATGTCGTCGACTCTGTAGATCACCCACACCCCGCTGCCGGTCTCCCCGGTGGTCTCGCCCTCGGGTTTCGGTGGACGTGGCTGTTGTGATTGGACGAACTGACCGAGCAGCGACGCCAGTGAACCGACGGTCGCGTGATCTACGCGATCCAGGTATACACCGGCTTTCCCGAGCAGGTCGCGGAGCTCGGTGCCCGCCCCACGCAGTGCGCGTTCGAAATCTTCCGGATCGATGCCGAAAGGCCCGTTGGTTGGCATCGCATGTGCTCCTGGGGACGAGTTGGGTGCTACGTCCTCAGTGTCCTCGCCGAACGCCGACTCCGCCACGTCGAACGGCTGCGGGTCCGGGTCGGGTGCCGTTCAGGGGCGGCTACCGCGGCATGACAGTTGTCATGCCCGACATGTGACGGTTGACAGATCCCGGACGGCTCTCGCGTTCGTAGATTCGATTCCTGTCCGGCCCGTTCTTACAGGAGTTGCCCACCATGATCGTCGACGACACCGTTTCCCCCGCCGCGCAGGTTGCCACTGGGCGTCCGGACCTGCGAAAACTGTTCGCCCCCGTGGCGCGCGACATCCTGGTGCCGATAGCGGCCTACTTCGTGCTGCACGCGCTCGGCTGCTCCGATTTCATGGCGCTGCTTGCCGGGGCGCTGGCCTCCGCGGCGACCGTGCTCGTGGAGGTGGCGCGGAATCGCCGGATCGACCTGTTCGCCGGAATGGTCTTGGGCGGCTTCGTGATCGGACTGATCGGGTCGCTGCTCAGTGGCGACGCCCGCACGCTCATGGTGCAACAATCCGTGGTGACCGCCGGTATCGGCGTCACAATCCTCATCGGGCTGTTCTTCGGCAAACCGCTGACCTACTACGCCGCCCGCCGCGTCATGGCGACCGGCGACCTGGCCGTCATCGAGCACACCTACCGCACCAATGCGCTGGCCCGCCGCACCCACGTCCGCCTCTCGGCATTGTGGGGCGTGGGACTGGTCGTCGAGGCCGCGACCCGGATCGTGTTGGTCTACCGGCTGTCGGTGCCCACCATGGCGTGGTTGTCCACGGTGCTGCTGACGGCCACGTTGACGGTGCTGGTGGTCGTCACCGTCCGGATGGTCGAGCGGATGCGCAAGACGCTCAGGGGCTGACCGGCGCGGGGTCGGTGCGGCACCTTCGGCTGGTACTGATCCATTGTGTCGTTATCGTGGTGTGCGGCGAACCTTCGATCGTGCGACCAGTTCGGTGGTCACCGCTACCGCGGATGCTTGGGCCAGCAGCAGGCCGGTGAGAACCAGCATCTGTACCGCGGCGGCTTGCAGGGCTGAACCGCTGGCGAGCAGCACACCGATGAATGCGCCGGGCAGAGTGACCAATCCGACTGTGCGGGTCTGATCGACGCCCGGTAGCAGCGCATCACCCGTACTCGGACGGACGACCTCGAGTCGTGCTTCGCGTTCGGTGAAGCCCAGACTCATCGCCGCCTCCACTTCACCCCACCGTTGTTCGACCGTGTCGAGGGCTCGACGGGCGGCGAGCGATGTCGCGGTCATCGTCCCGCCCAGCACGATTCCGCCGATCGGGACCAACGCCACACCAGTGAGTGGGACCACGCCGCTGATCAGCATCAGTGGCACCACCACCCCGATTCCCGCCCCGAGCGCGACGGTGAGCCACATTCCCGACCAGCCGGCCGAGGACCGCTGCGCGGCGGTCGCCACCGCGGCGGCGAACATGACGGCCAGGACGAGCACCGCGGACCAGAGATGTGCCAGCGCCGCGGCCAGTACCAGCGCGACGATTCCGAGTTGTGCGGCGCCGCGGATCGCGGCGCGCGGAGCCACGGGAGTCGGTCCCAATCGCGCCACCCGATACCACGCGGCCGTCAGAGCCACCATCACCACGCACAGCACCGCCAGTTCGACGCCGGGCTCTACGGTCGCGTGCACCCGCGCCCCTTTCGTCTTCGCTCACGGCACCGGATTCGTTGCCTACGCTGTTGCGATTGTGCCGCCGACCGGCCTGGATCACACGAGTAGGTGATGGCGACGCCGCAATTGGCGCATGGTGCCGCCGGTGGCGGCGACCGGCTGTGCTGTCGTCGTCGTGGGGCTTCAGTCGATCTTGGCCATCACATGCTTGACACGGGTGTAGTCCTCCAGCCCGTACATCGACAGATCCTTGCCGTGTCCGGACGACTTGAACCCGCCGTGCGGCATCTCGGCGACCAGCGCGGTGTGGGTGTTGATCCACACGGAGCCGAAGTCGAGCGCGGCCGACACGCGGAGCGCCCTCGACACATCCTTGGTCCACACCGAGGAGGCCAGCCCGTATTCGACGCCGTTGGCCCACCGGATCGCCTCGTCTTCGTCGGTGAACGACTGCACGGTGATCACCGGGCCGAAGATCTCGTTCTGGCTCATCCGGTCATCCTGCAACAACCCCCCGATGACCGTCGGCTCGACGTAATACCCGTGGTCGCCCTGCCGGTGTCCACCGGCCACGACCGAAGCGTGATCGGGCACCTCGTCGAGGAAGCCGAGCACCCGCTGTAGTTGGTCGGCGTTGTTGACCGGTGGCACCCAGGCATCTTCGTCATCGGCGGCTTTGCCGAAAGTGGTTGTCGCGCCGCAGGCCTGCTCGGCCAGCGCCGCGGTCAGATCGTCGGCCACAGAGCCGTGACCGAGCACTCGGGTGGCCGCCGTGCAATCCTGCCCGGCGTTGAAATAGCCCGCGGCCGCGATACCCTGGGCGGCAGCAGCGATATCGGCGTCGGGGAACACGATCACCGGCGCTTTGCCGCCCAACTCCAAATGCGTGCGCTTCAGGTGGCTCCCGGCCGACTCCGCGACCGCACGGCCCGCGGCCACCGAACCGGTGATCGATACCATCTTCGGAGTCGGATGCGCGACCACCGCCGCACCGGTCGCCCGGTCACCGGCTACCACGTTGAGCACACCTGGCGGCAGGTGTTCGGAGGCCAGTTCGGCGAGCATCACCGTCGTCACCGGAGTGGTTTCGCTCGGCTTGATCACCACGGTATTGCCTGCCGCTATCGCGGGAACGAACTTCCAGATGGCCATCATCATCGGGTAATTCCACGGTGTCACCTGCCCGATGACGCCGATCGGCTCCCGGCGGATCCAGGATGTATGGCCCGCCAGGTACTCGCAGGCCGACTTGCCCTCGAGTACCCGTGCCGCTCCCGCGAAGAATCGGGTCTGGTCCAGCATCTGCGGGATCTCCGCGGCCGAGGTGATGTGGTTCGGCTTGCCGGTGTCGCGGCCCTCGGCCTCGACAAGCGCGTCGGCGGCATTCTCCAACTCGTCGGCGAAATCCAACAGCGCCTTCTGGCGTTGCGCCGGCGTCGTCCGCTTCCAGTCGCGGAACGCTCTGGCGGCCGCTGCGTACGCGTTGTCGAT
This sequence comes from Nocardia sp. NPDC051911, assembly GCF_040681035.1. Classification (NCBI taxonomy): domain Bacteria; kingdom Bacillati; phylum Actinomycetota; class Actinomycetes; order Mycobacteriales; family Nocardiaceae; genus Nocardia; species Nocardia sp. NPDC051911. The sequence goes on along the minus strand of NZ_JBFAXY010000022.1, from coordinate 39,227 downwards.
GTCCTGTTCGTCGGACACCGGGGCGGTACCGTACCGATCGCCGGTAGCGGGGTCGACCAGTGCCATCGTCGCACCACCGACCGAGTCGACGAGCTTGCCGTCGATGAAGTTCTGAACCACTGTCATGATGCCTCCTCGATCGCTCTGTTCTGTCGACGATTCGTTGGCGTGGGACGGTCGGTCGACTCGGCATCTGGTCGCCATCGTCGGGCTATCAATTATCGTCGATATTTGATTTATCGATATCGAATGAATCGATTTTACTCCTCTCGCGACTGCCGAGGACTATGCTGCTGGAGTCCTGCTTATCCGCGCCGAACAGCGTCATTTCATCCGATTGCGACGAATTCCGCCTCGCTAAGAATATTGTCGTTCCAGATGTCGGAAAAGTTGTGCACCGCCTTCACCCCCCGCCGACCGGCGTTGCCGCCGCCCATCGGGATATCGAATCATGGCCCGGGGCCCGTCTGGCCACGAAGGCGGCGGCGAATTCGATTGGGTTGGTGGAATGCGGCGGCGATTCTGCGGCAGATGAGATTCGTCAACGCGAAGTGTCCCAGGCGGCCCGGCGGGGAAGGCGGATGGACATCGGGGCGGGAGCGCCCCGATGACGCAACGAGTTATCCGTTGTATTCGCTGACGACGTCGACGACCCAGACCACACCGAAACGGTCCCGCAGCATCCCGTAGGCGGTCGCCCAGCTCGCCGGGCCCATCGGAATCACCACGGTGGCGCCCGCGGTGAGTTTCTCCCAGTAGTCCGACACCTCGTCGACGGTCTCTCCGCGCACGGAGACAAAGAACCCGTTCTCTCCAGGGTGGTAGTCCATCGACGAGGGCACGTCGTAGGCCATGACGTGGAACCCGCTGTCGGCCTGTACCTGGCCCCACATGATCTGGTCGGCCTCGGACTCGTCACGGACAGCTCCGGCGTCTCCGTAGGTGACGACGGCGAGGTGGCCGCCGAAAACGGACTGGTAGAACGCCAGCGCGGCGCGGGCGTCACCGCGGAAGTTCAGGTGGGTGGTGGTTGTGAGGGACAAGGTTGCTCCTGATTCGGCTCGATGGCTGACGTGAGCAACGTTCGCAAGGGTAGTGGCCAGGTTGTGTCCTCTACTTCGGGCAGGATGACAAACATGCCGAAAACTTCCGTGCGACTGCTGGCACTGCTGTCCCTGCTCCAGGCGCGCCGGGACTGGCCGGGAATGCTGCTGGCTCAGCGGCTGGAAGTCAGCCCGCGCACGGTACGCCGTGACGTGGACCGGCTGCGTCAACTCGGCTATCCGATCGTCACCAGCAAAGGCCCGGACGGGGGATACCGGCTCGGCGCGGGTACACAACTGCCACCGCTGCTGTTCGACGACGAGCAGGCCGTCGCCCTGGCCGTCGCACTGCAGATCGCCACCACCGCCGGCGCCGGTATCGAAGAATCCGCGGCGCGAGCGCTGACCACCATCCGTCAGGTCATGCCCGCGCGGCTACGCCACCGCATGGACACTCTTCGGATCACCGCTGTCGCACCGCCCGCCGACCAGTCCGCACCCGAGGTCGGCACGGAGGTTCTCACGGCGATCGGCGCCGCCATCAATGCCCGCGAAGTACTGCGTTTCGACTACAACGGCGCGTCCGCACCGCTTGCCGCCGCGCACCCGCCGCGTCGAGTGCAGCCCCACCATCTCGTCACGTGGGGAGGGCGCTGGTACCTCGTGGCGTGGGACCTCGACCGTGACGACTGGCGGACGTTTCGAGCCGACCGGATCACCCCGCGCATCCCCACCGGCCCCCGCTTCGTTCCGCGCGAACTCCCTGCGGGAGATGTGGCCACCTTCGTGAGCAGCAGGTTTCGCGGTTCGGACGCGAACGGCGGATGGCCCTGCCGCGGTGCGGTCATCCTGCACCTGCCCGCCACCGAGATCGCACCGTTCCTCCACGACGGAGTGGTCGAGGCGCTCGGTCCCGACCGCTGCCGAATCGTCCTGGGCTCGTGGTCGTGGCCCGCGCTCGCAAGCTCTGTCGGCAGGTTCGACGCTGACATCGAGGTCATCGGCCCGCCCGAACTCACCGCCGCTTTCGCCCACCTGGCCCGCCGCTACACCGACGCAGCGAACAGCGGACCCGGCCGGCAGGTGTGCGGGTGAGTCGTTGTCCGGCGGCGCACTCGAATCAGCACGGAACCGCGTCGGGCCCGAACCGATCGCCGGGATCGAACACACCGAGCAGCCGTATACCTGACGAGCAGGTGCGATATACGAGAGGGTGTTGCCTTCGGCTGAACAATCACGCAGGTGGTCGGCAACCGTAACTTTGCGGCATTCGATACCACGGGCGCGGGCAGACCCTGGCGCACGCGGAACACCGGATAGGCCGAGCTTCATTGACCACCAGCTTATTGCCGACGAATGTATGCACGATAAGAGACTTCGAATGGCCGGCGTCAACCAAACCGGTGAAGACGAAGTCGTACATGGTGAGGCGTCTTCCGCATTCGCAGACGATTTTTTGGAGGTAGTACTCGTCGCCGGCGAGCATGCCCTCTCGCAGGTCGAGGATCCGCTCCATCCGTGCGATGTCGACGTCATCTGATTTGGTCGACTTCGTATCGTCTCTGAGTTCGGCAACACTCGGTCCCGATTGTTCGAATTTCTCGCGGGACAGCGAAACGACTCGATCGTAGTCAGCCATTACCGTCCTCCAGGTTCTGGGAGCCATCCCCTCGGCTGCGGTGTCCGGAGGCCGAGTGTAGCCGCCGTTGGATTCGTGGGCCGCATCCGCTCTGCGTTCTCGTTGGCGTGTCGCTGCGCGCGGAATTCGAGATGATTTCCGAGTCGCCTCCCGGTCGCGCCGTGCACTGGCGCGGGGTGCCGACCGCCGCTCACCGCAGACAGCCGACAGAGTCACCGGGCGGCGGTGGGTGGAGACAGCGCGAGGTTCGGGGGTAGGTCCCGACCGGACGGTTGCCGACTACGCAGATCGTCCGCAGCTCGCTGTGAGCAGTAGGGGGCTCTGTCTCGTTCGGAGGAGCCAGGCGGCTGCGATCGCGCCCGTACCGACGTGATTCTTCGGTCGATGGGCGGGGTAGCCCAAAGGCACGGAATCTTCTGACGCGAGGCTCGCGGGAACACCGTGGCCTCGGGATCTAGCGGATGGTGAGGACGACGGATCATGACCGGTTTGAGCGAGGGTGTCTATCGGATCGTCAATGTCGGCGCCGGTTGTGTGCTGGCGCTCGACAGCGCTGATCAGGTGACGGTGGTGGCGGAGCCAGGTGTCGAGGACGGCTGGCAGCATTGGCTGTTGTCCAGAGCGCCGGAATTCGGCGAGGGAATTTGGTATATCGGCAGCGGACGCACCGGCACCAGGCTTGGACTCGGCGACGGGGTGGTGAGCGAGGGAACCCACCTCGAGTGCAGTGGGACGCCGATGGGGTGGCAGATCACCGCCGAGGAAGCCCACCCCGACTGTTACCGCATCGCTGTCTGGGCCGCCTGCGAGTTCGTCCTCGACCTGCCCGGTCACGACGGTGACATCGGCCCCGAGCAGATCGGGCTCGCGCGATCCGCGCCGATCAGCCGCACCCAGCAGTGGCAATTCCAGCACACCTGATCATCCGCCGGACGGCGGACAGCGCGATCGAACCGGACGGTGTTCGAAACTCAATCATGTGGAACCCCGGTCGGAATGGTCGCGCGCAGTAGCCGGTGCGCCTCGGGTGTGCCGTCGAGGGCTCGGGTGGGTTTGCGCCACCGCAAGGTTCTCGATGATCACCGGGACGGGATCGGGTATCGACCTGGGTCGGCGGACACAGCCGACGATGCCAGAATCCGAACGAACGCGTGTATCTCCGCAAGAGTGTGCGCGGGCATCATGGTGTCGCAGAACGGCAGGGCTGCCGCCATCGCGCCGGTGGCCGGCTGGAACCCGGACTCGCCCGCACGGGGATTGAGCCAGATGACGCGCCAAGCCCGGCGTCTGATCCGGGCCATCGCGCGGGCCAAGAGATCGGGAGTGTCGCTGTCCCAACCGTCCGAGGCGATGACGACGACGGCGCCGCGCACCGCGTTACCGGACGGAGTCGCCAGCAGTGTGCCGAGGCATCGGCCGATGTGCGTGCCGCCGTAGCGGTCGAGCACCTTGTCGTTGGCCCGGGCCACCGCCACCTCGGGGGAACGGTGCGCGAGCACGGGGGTAAGCCTGGTCAGGGAAGTGGAGAAGGCGAACGCCTCGGGTCGATCGGACGAACGGCGTTGCATGGCGGCCCGCATCAGGTGCAGGTAGATCGTCGAATACGGCTGCATGGAACGGCTGACGTCGCACACCATGACGATCCGGCGCGGGCGACGCCGGGGACGGGTGCGGACCAGCACCGCCGACTCCCAGCCGGTGCGCCGCGAGTGGTTCATCGTCGCCCGGAAGTCGATCCGCTTGCCATGCGGATCACTTTCCTGGCGCGTGCTGCGGCGCTGCGGCCAGAGCGCCGCCGCCTGTTCCAGCCAGGCGCCGATCGTTCGCAGATCGTCCGGATCGAAGCAGGCGAACGGTTCCTGTTCCCGTGCGGCGAACCGGCTCGGCAGCACGTCCGGCAGCGCTGGAGCCTGGTCGGTGGACCGGTCGGCGCCGGTTGCCGATCGTGGTGTCGCCCAGGGGACATCACCGCCGTGCCGAGACCGCCCCCAACCGACTGTGCCCGGCGCCGACGCGCGTTCGGCCGGTAGTCCGTGCGTTCGGCTCGCCGGGTCCACACCGAGCACCGCGTCGGCGAACACCGCCGCGAAGACCGCGTCGAAGGCGGCGAGATCTTGCATGCGATCGACGAGCGTCAGTCGCATGGCCCAGTAGAGTTCGGTGCGCGAGCGCGGCGCCATGCGACGCCAGGCTTGCACGAACAGCGTGGGACCGCTCGGCGCCACCGCGACGCCGCTTCCCCGCAGCCGCGCGACCACCGCGACGGCGAACGCCGCCAGATCCACCCCGCGCAGCAGTGCCGCCCGCGTCATCGATTCGTGCGTATCCGCTTGCGCAGCAGAATTATTCCGAGCACTGCCGCGAGTGCGAACACGACCGCGGGCGCATATTTCTTGATCATCGCGGGCCCCATGAGTTCGACAAGGTCCAGCGGCGCGGGCTCGGGCGGCGCCACCGGCTGCGCTGCTCGGCGGTCCGGCTCGGCTACCGGCTCCACAGAGGTCTCATCGGCAGCCGCGAGTTTCGTCTCCAAGGATGTGACGAACTGATTCATCATCTTCTCGGACACCTGTTGCAGCATTCCGCTGCCGAACTGGGCGAGTTTGCCGACAACCTTGAGGTCGGTGTCGACGGTGACCCGCGTCCTGCCGTCGTCCGCGCACAGCCGTGTGGTGATGGTCGCGGCGGCGTTCCCGGAACCGTGTGAATCCCGGCCGCGCCCGCTGATGACGGCGCGATGGTCGTGTTCGTCGCGCTCGACGAATTGCGCTTTGCCGGTGAATTCGCTGGTCACCGGGCCGACTTTGACCTTCAATCTGCCGAGGAAGTCGTCTCCCTGCCATCCGACCATCTGTGCGCCTGGCAGGAGCGGGACGACCTGTTCGAGGTCGGTCAGTACCTCCCATGCCTGCTCGACGGGTGCGTTGACGGTGAACTCGTTGGCGATCTTCATTGCGGCATCCCTCTCATCCGGTAGCCAGGTCTCGCGTATATTCGGCGAACGCCTCCCGCACGGCCGTGCGGTCGTCGGGTGTCTTCGCCAGCGCGCTGAGTGCTGCGACCGCCTCCGGCGCGACGAGATCGGCGACATCGAGCGTCGCCAACGCGGCGATCCAGTCGATGGTCTCGGCGACGCCGGGCGGCTTGTCGAGATCGAGACCGCGAGCGTGCGCGACGAACAGGGTGGCATGTTCGATCAGCGCATCGGTCGCCCCGGGCACCGTGCGTCGCACGATCGCCACCGCGCGGGACGGTTCGGGATAGTCGATCCAGTGGTAGAGGCAGCGCCGCCGCAGCGCGTCGTGCAGGTCGCGACTGCGGTTCGAGGTCAGCACCGCGAGTGGCGGCCGCTCGGCGGTGAAGGTGCCGAGTTCCGGCACGGTCACCGCGGCCTCACCGAGGAATTCCAGCAGCAACGCCTCGAATTCGTCGTCGGCACGGTCGATTTCGTCGACCAGCAGCACCGGGGGCGTCGGACCGCGATAACGGACGCAGCGCAGGATCGGACGGTCGACCAGGAATGCCTCGGTGAACAAGTCGGCTTCGGTGAGGTCGGCGCCGCGCGCTTCGGCGAGTCGAATGCTGAGCAGCTGACGCTGGTAATTCCAGTCGTACAGCGCTTCGTTCACGGTGAGGCCCTCGTAGCACTGCAGGCGGATCAGCGGCGCGGCGAGCGCGGTGGCAAGGGTCTTCGCCGCGGTCGTCTTGCCGACTCCCGGCTCGCCTTCCAGCAGTAGGGGCCGACCCAACGTGGTGGCCAGATAGAAGGCGGCGGCGGTACCGGTGTCGAGCAGGTAGTCGTCGGCGTCGAATCGCCGGATCACGTCCTCGATATCGGCGAACGGCGACATCATGGCGAGGTCGAGGCGCGCAGGCGCTCGTAATCGGCCCAGGTGTCCACATCCAAGGGCACCGCTGCGTCGACGTCGAGCCGGGACACCGGGACGCGGCCCGACTCGATGATCTTCCAGACCGCCTTGTCGCCGTGCAGTCGGGCCAACTGGCCGAACAGGCCGCGGGGCAGCCAGAACGGATGCCCGACGCCGTCGCGGTAGCCGCAGACCGTGATCGCCGCGGTCGTCGCGTCGGCGATCAGTCGTTCGACGGTCGCGGCCGACAGACCCGGTTGATCACCGAGCATCAGCACGATTCCGGGGGCCAGGGGATGTACCGAGCCCAGGGCCGAACGCAACGACGAGGAACAGCCCGAACCGAAGTCGTCGGCCACGACCACCTCCACCCCGGTGAGATCGACCTGCTGCCGGACCGCTGCGGCCGCCCCGCCGAGGGTGACGATGATCTGACCGAAACCGCAGGCTCGAACCACGTCCAGTGTGGCGCCGAGAAGTGTCGTATCCCGGTATGGCAGTAGCTGTTTCGGTGTGCCGAGACGCCGTGAGGTTCCCGCCGCGAGTACGACCCCGGTGACGAATCCGTTTGTCATGAGCCCGTCTTCGCCTCGGCGAAGGAAGTGCGGCAGCCGGAGCCGCAGAACCAGTAGTCGACGTCGTCGATGGTGAGATGTGGTGTGTCCGGCCCGACCGCCACGGTCATACCGCACACCGGATCGAGCGCCTCGAACGTGACGCTCGACAGGCGAACCGGGATGGCCAAGCCGCCCTTGCGGATCGCCTGGATCACTTCCGCGACGATCGAGACGGCGATCTCCGCCGAGGTCTTGGCGCCGATCGGCAGGCCCACCGGGGTGCGCACGCGCATCTGCTCGGCTTCGGTCAAGCCGAGCTCGTCCAGAATCGACGCTCCCCGGATCTTGCTGGCCACCAAACCGACATACCCCACACCCGAGTCGAGCGCGGCGCGGATCGTCTCGGCTTCCGGGCCGCCGTGGCTCGCGATCACGACCGCGGTCGTGTCGGTCAGCGAATCCGGGGAGTCGGCTTCGCCGACACCGCGCTGCACATCGAATCCCACCAGTGCGCACATTTCGGCCAGTGCGTCCGCGATCGGTGTCGCGCCGCAGATGCGCACCAAGGGCGCCGGAACCTGCGGCTCGAGGAATATCTCCAGCGCTCCGCCGGACAGACAGGGATTCACCACCACAGCCGCGCCGGGGGCTTCGGGAAATTGCAGGTCGCCGTCGGGCAGCACGCGCAGCAGCACGCTCTCGTTCGACTGCAGGGCGCCCAGCGCGGCCTTGCGGACCGAGTTCTGGGCGCACTGGCCGCCGACGAATCCTTCGATTGTCCCGTCCTGCAACAGGATCGCCTCGTCCCCGGCATGCGCCGAGGTCGGCTGCTGCGCTCGGACGACGGTCGCGTGCACGAACGGAGTCCGGGTCCGAACCAGTTGCTGGGCACGCTCGGTCATCTTCATCGGTGTTCCCATCGCTCCCACCCACTCAGACGGGCGGTGTGGCCCGGCCCTGCATCGCTTCCCAGACCCGCGACGGCGTCAGCGGCATGTCGGCGTGCCGAACCCCGTAAGGCGCCAACGCGTCCACCACCGCGTTGACCACTGCCGCCGGTGATCCGACGGTCGCCGATTCGCCGATACCTTTCGCGCCGATCGGGTGGTGCGGCGAAGGAGTGACCGTGTATCCGGTCTCGAAATGCGGAACCTCGAGCGCCGTTGGGATGAGGTAGTCCATCAGGGATCCGCCGAGGCAGTTGCCGTCCTCGTCGAAGGCGATGATCTCCATCAGCGCCATGCCGATGCCGTCGGTGATGCCGCCGTGCACCTGACCCTCGATGATCATCGGATTGATCCGGGTCCCGCAGTCGTCGACGGCGAGGAAGCGCCGGACCTTCACCACGGCCGTCCCCGGGTCGACATCGACGACGCAGAAGTACGCGCCATAGGGGTAGGTGAGATTCGCCGGATTGTAACAGATCTGCGCGTCGAGTCCGCCCTCGATACCCTCCGGCAGATCACCCGCGCCGTGTGCTCGCATCGCGATCTGCTGGATCGTGACGGCCGCGGACGGGTCGCCTTTGACGTGGAACAAGCCCTTCTCCCACTCCAGATCGGCGACGGACACTTCGAGCATGCCGGACGCGATGATCCGGGCCTTGTCGCGCACCTTCCGCGCCACCAACGCGGCAGCGGCGCCGGAGACCGGAGTCGAGCGGCTGCCGTAGGTGCCGAGGCCGAACGGGGTCTGATCGGTGTCGCCGTGGACGACGTCGATGTCGTCCGGCGGTATCCCGAGTTCCTCGGCGACGATCTGGGCGAACGTCGTCTCGTGTCCCTGCCCCTGGGTCTGCACCGACAGCCGCACAACGGCTTTGCCGGTCGGGTGGACCCGCAGCTCACACCCGTCGGCCATCCCGAGCCCGAGGATGTCCATATCCTTGCGCGGTCCCGCGCCGGCTGCTTCGGTGAAGAAAGCCATCCCGATGCCCATCAACTCACCGCGGGCGCGCTTTTCCCGCTGCTCTTCGCGCAGGGCGTCGTATCCGATCATGTCCATCGCCAAGCGCATGGTCTTCTCATAGTCACCGGAGTCGTAGACCCAACCGGTCTTGCTGGTGTACGGGAACTGTTCGGGCCGGAGCAGATTGCGCAGCCGCAGCTGCGCCGGATCCATCTTCAGTTCCTGCGCGAGGCAATCCACCAACCGCTCGACGAAGTAGACGGCCTCGGTGATCCGGAACGAGCACGCGTAGGCGACGCCGCCAGGGGCCTTGTTCGTGTAGACCGCCGTCATCTTGCAGTAGGCGGCCTCGATGTCGTAGCTGCCGGTGAAGACACCGAAGAAGCCGGCCGGATATTTCAACGGGGCGGCCGTGCCGTTGAACGCGCCGTGATCGGCGAGCACGGTGGACCGTATGGCCAGGATCTTGCCGTCGGCGTCGGCCGCGATCTCACCGAGCATGATGTAGTCGCGGGCGAACCCGGTGCTGGTCAGGTTCTCGCTGCGATCCTCCATCCATTTGACCGGTTTGCCCAGTAGCAGCGACCCGACGATGGCGCAGACGTATCCCGGGTAGATGGGCACCTTGTTGCCGAAACCACCGCCGATATCGGGTGCGATCACCCGGATCTTGTGCTCAGGCAGCCCGGCCACCATCGCGTAGAGCGTGCGATGGGCGTGCGGCGCCTGACTCGTCGACCACAGGGTGAGCTTGCCGGTCACCGGATCGAGATCCGCGACGGCGCCGCAGGTTTCCATCGGCGCGGGATGCACGCGCGGATAAACGATCTCCTGCTCGACGACGACGTCCGCGCGGGCGAACACCGCCTCGGTCGCGGCGGCGTCACCGGTCTCCCAGTCGAAGCAGTGGTTGTCCCGCTTGTCCTCGAGATCATCTCGGATCACCGGCATCTCGGGCGAGAGCGCGGTCCGGGCATCGATCACCGGAGGGAGCATGTCGTACTCCACGTCGATGAGTTCCAGCGCGTCACGCGCGGCGTAGCGGTCCTCCGCGACGACGAAGGCCACCTCCTGGCCTTGGAACCGGACCTTGTCGGTCGCCAGCACCGCCTGCACGTCGTTGGAAAGCGTCGGCATCCAGGCCAGTCCCTTGGCGGCGAGGTCCGCCCCGGTGACGACCGCCTTCACCTTCGGATGCGCCTGTGCCGCGGAGACGTCGACGCTCACGATCCGCGCGTGCGCGAACGGCGAACGCAGGATCGCCATATGCAGCATGCCGGGCAGTTGGACGTCGTCGACGAAATTGCCGCGTCCGCGAATGAACCGGGGATCCTCCTTGCGGAGCATCCTGCCGTGCCCGCACGGCTTGCGGTCGTTGTCGACGCGGTCTTCCGGCCGGGATTCGACGGCGGTCATGATGTGCTCCCTACCGGCGCCGCGGTGGGCGCGGGTTCTGGCTCCGCCGCTTCGCCCCGTTGCTTCGCCGCGGCCCACTGGATCGACCGCACGATGGTGGTGTATCCGGTGCAGCGGCAGATCTGGCCCGAGATCGCCTCCCGGATGGTCTGCTCGTCGGGATCCGGGTTGCGGTCGAGTAGTGCCCGGGCCGTGATCATCATCCCGGGCGTGCAGAATCCGCACTGCAGCCCGTGACACTGCATGAAGCCTTCTTGCACGGGATCGAGCTTGCCGTCGACCTCGAGTCCCTCGACGGTGCGCACCGAACGCCCGCCTGCCATGACGGCCAGCATCGTGCACGACTTCACCGGTTCGCCGTCCACCTCCACCACACAGGTGCCGCAGTTGCTGGTGTCACATCCCCAGTGGGTTCCGGTGAGCCGCAATTGGTCTCGTAGGAAGTGCACGAGCAGGGTGCGCGGCTCGACGTCGGCGCTCACCTGCTCGCCGTTGACGGTCATGGTTACCTGCATGGCTAGTTCCCTCTCAGCGCGGGATCGTTCGGTACGCGCTCGACCGCGGTGCGCAGCGCGCGGATCGTCAGTTCGGAGGCGAGGTGGCGCTTGTAGTCCGCGCTGCCACGCGAATCGGAAGCGGGTGAGCACGCCGCGCTCGCCCGGCGGCCCACCTCCGCGAAGATCTCTTCGGTGGGCGCCTCACCGATGAGCAGGTCCGAGGCGGTGGCCAGCGCCGCCGGATCGGGCTCGACGGCGGTCAGGCCGATCCGGGCGGCCGCTATCGCACCGTCGCGCAGTGTCACCGTCGCGCCTGCCGCCGCGATCGCCCAGTCGCCGACTCGGCGCTTCACCTCCTTGTAGGCGCTGGAGGTCCGATGCCGCACGGGAATTCTGATCTCGATCAGAAGTTCATTGCGCATCATGGCGGTCTCGTACGGGCCGACCAGGAAGTCGTCCATCGCGATCTCCCGGTCACCGGACGGTCCGCGCACCAGGCTGGTGGCGCCGAGAACCGTGCAGACCGTGGTCAGATCCTCGGCGGGATCGGCCTGGCACAGCGAGCCGCCGATCGTGCCGCGGTTGCGCACGACCGGGTCGGCGATCACGCGCTCGGCGTCACGGAAGATCGGGCATACCGCGGCGAGATCGTCGGATTCGAGCAGATGCCGGTGCCGCACCATCGAGCCGATGCGCACCAGGGTCGGATCGGTGACTATATAGCCCAGCTCGGCAGCCAGGTCGTTGATGTCGATGAGATATTCCGGATTGGCCAGGCGCAGTTTCATCATCGGCAACAGGCTGTGCCCGCCCGCGATGATGCGCGCCTCCTCTCCGAGCCGGTCCAGGAGTCCGATGGCGTGATCCACGCCCGTCGCGCGCTCGTATTCGAATGGTCCGGGCACCTGCATGTGACCCACCTCACGTTCATGGGGAGAAGCTCAGCTTCTGCGCCGCTGAACTGGGGGTCAAGGCCGGATTAAGTAATCACTTAATCGGCTGTCGGTGCCGTGTGGTGAATCCGTCCGCCGGTTCCGGTCAGCGAACGGCCGTGCCCACCCCAGCGCCGCGCGATGATCTCGGCCGCGATGGACACCGCCGTCTCCTCCGGCGTCCGGCCGCCCAGATCCAGCCCGATCGGGCTGGCGAGCCGGGCGAGTTGCTCCTCGGTGAGTCCGGCCTGCCGCAGGCGCGCCAGCCGCTGGTCGTGCGTGCGGCGCGACCCCATGGCGCCGACATAACCGATCCGCGGCGCCCGCAGGGCCACCTCGAGCAGCGGAACGTCGAACTTGGGATCGTGGGTCAGCACGCAGACGACGGTCCGCGCATCGACCGCGCCTGCCGCGATCTGCGCGGCCAGGTAGCGGTGCGGCCAGTCGACGACGACCTCGTCGGCGGTCGGGAACCGGGCCGAGGTGGCGAAGATCGGCCGCGCGTCGCATACGGTCACCCGGTAGCCGAGAAATGATCCCTGCTGCGCCACGGCGGCGGCGAAATCGATGGCCCCGAACACCAGCATCCGCGGCTGCCTGGCATGACTGGCGACGAAAACCGCCATGCCCTCGCCGCGACGCTGCCCGTCCGGGCCATAGGACAGCACCTCGCTGCGGCCCGCCGCGAGCAACCCGGCCGCGTCATCGATCACCGCGTCGTCGGTGCGCGCCGACCCCAGCGTGCCGCGCGCGTCACTCGGCCGGATCAGCAGCCGCCGCCCGATCCGGCCGGGGTCCGGGTGCTCGATGACGGTCGCGATCGCGACCGGCCGGTGCTCGGCGATGTCCGCGGCCACCTCGCCGAGTTCCGGAAACGTCTTCCGGGAGATGGGTTCGACGAAGATGTCGATGATGCCGCCGCAGGTGAGGCCGACGGCGAACGCGTCGTCATCGGAGAACCCGAACCGCTGCAGCACCGGAAGACCGGTGCGCACGACATCGGTGGCGAGTTCGTAGACCGCGCCTTCGACGCAGCCGCCGGAGACCGAACCGCCGACCGTACCGTCCGGGGCGACGACCATGGCGGCGCCTGGCGGCCGCGGCGCCGAGCGGAAGGTGCGTACGACCGTCGCGACCCCAGCCGTGCCCCCGGCGTTCCACGTTGCCATCAGATCCGTGAGCACGTCCTGCATGATGCGTCCTCCGGGCGCGATACGGCGGTAGGCACCGCGTCCACCTCCAAACTAGACTCGGATCGTGACGCCCGCCCAGCTTCGGGCCTACTCGACCGTGGTGCGGCTCGGCTCCGTCCATGCGGCGGCCAGAGAGCTGGGGATGTCCGACGCCGGTGTCTCGTTGCACATCGCCCAGCTGCGCAAAGAGCTCGACGACCCGTTGTTCACCCGCGCCGCCGCGGGGCTGGCCTTCACGCCCGGCGGATTGCGCTTGGCCAGCCGGGCCATCGAGATCCTCGGACTGCAACGGCAGACCGCGATCGAGGTGAGCGAAGCCGCCCATGGCCGACGGCTGCTGCGCATCGCGGCATCGAGCGCGTTCGCCGAACATGCCGCGCCGGGCCTCATCGACTTGTTCGCGGCGCGGGCGAAGGATCTGGCGGTCGAGCTGAGCGTGCACCCCACCAGCCGGTTCCGGGGTCTGATCGAGACCCGTGCGGTGGACATCGCGCTCGGGCCCGGGCCGGAGAACGCCGACACGGCCATCGCCGCCCGGCCGTTCCTGAAGTATCAGATCATCTCGGTCGCGCGCCCCGACAGCCCTCTGGCGGGCGCCGCCGCACCTCCGGCGCTGCTGCGGGAGCAGCCGTGGATGCTGGGTCCCAGCGCGGGCAGTGTGGACGGGCACATCGCGACGATGCTGCGCGAGTTGGCGGTACCCGAATCCCATCAGCGGATCTTCCAGAGCGACGCCGCCGCTCTGGAAGAGGTCCGCCGGGTCGGAGGCATCACCCCGACGATCGGTTTCGCCGTGGCCGCCGATCTCGCGGCCGGTCGGTTGATCCACGTCAAGGGACCAGGGCTCCAGGTATCCGACGAGTGGTGCGCCACCACGTTGCCGCCCGATTCCCGCCAGCCCGCGGTGTCGGAACTGCTGCGGTTCATCACCACCCCGCGATGCATCCAGGCGATGATCCGTGGGTCCGGCGTGGGCGTCACGCGGTTTCGCCCGAAAGTGCATGTGACCCTGTGGAGTTGAAATCGCGACTGCTGCGCACCGTTGACGGGATGCTTCGCCTCGAGTCGGCACGACGGCCTCGATGGCGGAGTCGATGTTGTCGGCGATGCGGAACGTCTGGCCGCCGCGGGCCGCGACGTAGAGTTGGGTTTACACGGCCGGCAGGAGGCTGATGTGAGCGAGCCGGACAGGATCATCCAGCATTTGCGCGGGCCCTCGGCGCGGAGGACGGCGTTGCCGCCCGGCTCGAGCACTCGTTGGTTCAGGCCCCGGGCCGACCTCATTCGCCACTGAGAAGCGTGGGCCGTCCAAGGGCGCCCGCGGGCACAGGACATCGCTCACGTCACCGCATGATCGGCGCCGCTCGGTTGAAAAGCGTTGCGACCACGAGGCTCTGGGCCGCGACCGGTGCGGCGGGCGTCAGGGTAGGGGAGGAAGTACGACGGGGGAGTGGCGTCTTGGTGTTGGGGATCCACGGCGTCAGCTGGTTGTTCTCACGACGCGCCGGACAGCCACTTCCGGAAGCGGCCGGAAACGGAATCTTTGCGCCGTGGTGGTCGGCGGGTGGGGTCGAACCAGCCGGGCAACGGTTCTCGCGCGGCGAGCCAGGTTCGCGGCACTCCTTCGAGCGGGCCGGGGTGCGTGTCGGTGCCGGTGTGGGCGGCGACGATTCCGCCGACGATGGCGCTCGTGGTGTCGATATCGCCGTCCGCGGCGATACACGTGGTGATCGCGGCCGGGTAGTCGTCGAGATGCGTCGCCGCTACCCAGATCGTGAACGGCACCGTGTTCTGCGCGGTGACCCGGGATCCGTTGCCGAGTTCGTCCGCGGCCTCCTCCGCGGAGGCCTCGAGCAGACTACGAGCACGGCGAATCAGGCGGGTCGTCTCGCCATCGTCGAGGCGGTCGAGGACGCCGGTGATGAAATCTGCTGGCGTGGGCCGACTTCCGCGCAGGCGAGCATGTGCGGCCTGACCGGCCGCGAGCGCCACCGCGACCGCGCCGAGGACGCCCTCCGGATGCAGATGCGTCACCTGCGCCGATCGCGCCGCTTCGGCGGCGATCTTTTCCGGATCGTCGGCGTAGAAGGCGCCGAGCGGAGCGACCCGCATGGCCGCACCGTTTCCACAGGATCCCTGGTTGTCGTACACGGCTCCGGCCGCCTCCCGCCAGTGCACGCCGTCGCGGATCCGGCGCAAGGTACCGACCGCCAGGAAGCCGTAGTCACGGCTCGGGTCGAATCGGCGCGCGAAGGCGGCGGCGAGCCGATCCTGGTCGATCCCACCGCGACCGATGAGTTCGGCAACCACGGTGCAGGCCATTTCGGTGTCGTCGGTCCACCCGCACTGCCGGGCCGGGAGATTGCCGGCCCGAAGATCCGGAATCGACCGGCCCATGATGGGAAATTCCGCTCCCAGCGCGTCTCCCACGGACAGTCCATCGAGTGAATCGAGCATCAACTCAACATGCATCGCGTCTGATGGTAGCCATCCGAAACGGCGGTGCATACGAATGCGCAGGCTGGGCCGTACCTGAACCGAGCGCTGACGGCGGAACGCCCAGCTGGGCGAGATGGGTGAATTCGCTGTCGTCGGGCGCCACGGGAACAATTGCATGTTCATACTTAGATATGCGCATCAAGATATGTATCACCCATAGAGCCGTTGACGGCAATGCAGCGCTTGTCCTAGCCTCGGCGAGGTGAACAATGATCACCCGGCGGTCGTAAACACTTCCGTCTCGCGTTCGGGAGATCTGGACGGCCTCCGCTTCGTAGATGTCCGTGGGGTGACTCGACGGCTCATATGTGTCGATCACGTGGGGGGAGGCACTCGCCGCGTCCTTGAGCCTGCTCGCGGCGCGGGATCGGCGCGATAGCGATGACCAAGCGCGGGTTGACCCGGGATCGTCTGGCCGACATCGCTCACGATTACGTCTCGGAGAACGGTCTGGACGCGCTCACGATGCGACGGCTGGCTTCCGCGGCGGGGGTGACGCCGGGTGCGTTGTACAAGCATTTACGGGACCGGAAGGATCTCCAGCGTGCGATGGCCGACACCATTTTCCGGGCCGTCGACCTGTCGGATATCGACCTCGGCAACCCCGATGTCGCTCAGACGATGATCTGCTGTCGGCGTATTCGTGCGGCGATACTTCGTTTCCGTGAGGGAGGGCGCGTCGTCGCGGGCTCGTACTCGCCTTCGCCGGAGACCATCAGAGTCTCCAGCACGCTGACGACACTCCTCCGCGGTGTGGTTCTGCCGCAGTTCGGCGTCGGCGAGATCGTTTTGGTATTGCGTTCCTACATCACGGGTTTCGTCATCGAGGAACAGGCCTATCTCGAACTGAGCAACGCGGGCGAGTGGGATTCCCTGGTGGCGCGAATTTCGACCGGTGATCATGCCCGGCAGGAGGGCGCCGACGATGTCCTCGCGATTATGACCGGTGATCGGGATCTGAGGTTCACGGACGGATTGCGCGCTGTTCTCTACGGCAAGGTTCGAGATTCGGCGAACATCCTTGCCCCGGTGCGTAACTGACCGCGGCGTCGGATTCGGCCGAATCGACGGGCGCGGCCGCATCATGGCTGATCGGCTCAACCGGTTCGCGGTCTGTCCGGACGTCGACGCATCGGCGAAGGCGGTGCGCTTCATATGCATCTGCGACCTGGGTCGGCGCGTCGGGCCTCCCGGGTGCGGGGTGGCAGCGCGACGGGGTGAATCGGCATCCGAGCCTTTTGTATGCCTACGGTAAAGCCGAGGTCGGGAAGATCGCGATCGGAACGCGCTACGGCGGGCGCATCGAGTCATTTGCTCCGTACCCCGGGTGAGGAGGTGAACCCGGGACAACTACGCGGTGCCTCGTCACGGGGTCGTCCGGTGGGTCGCGAAGTGGCGGGTTCCCCGTTCGTGGGAGGGGAGACGTCTGCGAAAGGGAGACACCGTTCGCGTGCAGGTTGCGGCGCCACAGCTCTCGGTACTCGCTAAAATATTCGAAACCGACCAGTAATTCGCGTTTCTGGTTTCGTAGCGGAATCCGACGACGCGAGCGTACGCGAGGCGAAAAGATTGACGCGGCACCGGCCTGCCTCTAACCTTCGCGTGGTGAACGATGCTTACCATGCGGCGTCGGGGTGGCCGTCGCAGGTATCGCCATCTCTGCGACCGACGGCTGCCGGATCACTCCACGCTTCCCTGACCGTCGCAGTCGGCAGCGGGCTACCCGGCGCGCCTGCCCCGCACCCGCGCGACGATACGGCCGAGTAACCACCGGACAGGTGTAATTGCACCGACCGGATGTGCGACAAAGGGTATCCACCCTTTTGCCCGTCGACCGGGCCACAACTTCGGAGAGGAAGGACGGCGAGTGTTCAGCCGCATCGCCATTGTGAACCGGGGAGAGGCCGCCATGCGCCTCATCCACGCGGTCCGAGACCTGGCCGCGGAAACGGCACGTTCGATCGAGACCATCGCCTTCTACACCGATGTCGATCGCAACGCGACGTTCGTGCGCGAGGCCGATATCACCTATGACCTCGGGCCGGCCTCCGCGCGACCGTACCTGGATCTGAAGGCGCTCGAACGGGCGCTGGTGGCGACCCGGGCCGACGCCGCGTGGGTCGGCTGGGGCTTCGTCGCCGAAGATCCGGCGTTCGCCGAGTTGTGCGACCAGATCGGCGTGACCTTCATCGGTCCGGATGCCGAGGCGATGCGCAAACTCGGCGACAAGATCGGCGCGAAGCTCATCGCCGAAGAGGTCGGTGTACCGGTCGCGCCGTGGAGCCGCGGCCCGGTCGAGACCGTCGACGACGCGCTCGCCTCCGCCGCCGACATCGGCTACCCGCTCATGCTGAAAGCGACCGCGGGCGGCGGCGGGCGCGGTATTCGCGTTGTCACCGACGAGGCCGAGTTGGTCGACGCCTACGAACGCACCCGGCAGGAGGCCGCCCGCGCGTTCGGCAGTGGTGTGGTGTTCCTCGAACGGCTCGTCACCGGCGCTCGCCATGTCGAGGTTCAGGTGATCGCGGACGGTCAGGGCACCGCTTGGGCGCTGGGTGTGCGCGACTGCTCGGTGCAGCGGCGCAACCAGAAGGTCATCGAGGAGTCCGCGTCACCGGTGCTGCGGCCCGAGCAGGTCGCCGAACTCAAGGCCTCGGCCGAGCGCCTGGCGGTCGCGGTCGGTTACCGCGGCGCGGCGACCGTCGAGTTCCTCTATCACCCCGGTGACGAGCTGTTCGCGTTCCTCGAGGTCAACACCCGTCTGCAGGTCGAGCACCCGATCACCGAGCAGACCACCGGTTTCGACCTGGTTCGCGCGCAACTGGCGGTGGCTTCGGGTGAACGGCTCGAGGGCGAGCCGCCCGCCGAGCGTGGGCACGCCATCGAAGCGCGGCTCAACGCCGAGGACCCCGACCGCGACTTCGCTCCCGCGCCGGGCCGGATCGCCCGCTTGGACCTGCCCGCGGGGCCGGGTATTCGGGTCGACACCGGTGTCAGTGAAGGCGATGTCATCCCCGCCGATTTCGATTCGATGATCGCCAAGATCATCGCTTACGGCCGCGACCGGTCCGAGGCGCTGGGTAGGTTGCGCCGGGCCGTCGGGCAGACCCGGGTGATCATCGAGGGCGGCGCTACGAACAAGAGTTTCGTCCTCGAACTGCTGGACCAGCCCGAGGTGATCGACGCGAGCGCCGACACCGGCTGGATCGACCGGGTGCGCGGACAGGGTCGCCTCGTTTCGCACCGCAACTCCGCCGTCGCGCTCGCGGCCGCCGCCATCGATGCCTACGAGGAAGAGGAACGGGCCGAGCGGGACCGCCTGCTGTCCACCGCCGCGGGCGGTCGTCCCCTGGTGCAGCACCACGCGGGCCGACCGCTCGACCTCAAATTGCGCGGAGTCGGCTATCGGGTGCGCGTGGCCCGTACCGGCGCGCATCGGTTCCGCATCGGCATCGAGGCGGGCGAGGACATCCGCACCGCCGATGTCGACCTGGTCCGCTATGACCGGCATTCCGGCCAGATCGTGGTCAACGGCACCGCCTTCCGCGTCACCGCGGGCACGCACGGGCCGATCCACGTGGTCGACGTCGATGGTGTGACCCATCGGGTGAGCCGGGACGAGGGCGGCGTCGTCCGCTCACCGGCACCCGCGCTCGTGGTCGCCACGCCGTTGCAGGTCGGCGACGAGGTCGAGGCCAACGCGCCGCTGCTGGTGCTGGAGAGCATGAAGATGGAGACGGTGCTGCGCGCACCGTTCAAGGCGCGGCTGAAGGAATGCGCCGTCTCGGTCGGTACCCAGGTGGAGACCGGGGCGCCGCTGCTGCGGCTGGAGCGCCTGGTGGACGACGCGGTCGAGGAGACCGCGGCCGTCGGGTCGGTCGAACTGGACCTGCCCGCCGGGGATGCGCAGGCTCATCCGCACGAGCGGATCGTCCGACGATCGCAGGACCTGCGCGGCCTGCTGCTCGGTTTCGACGTCGATCCGCACGACGACCGCCGGGTGCTGACGGATTACCTCGATGCCCGCCGTATCGCCGTCGCGGACGACCGCAGGCCGCTGGCGGAGGAACTCGAACTCATCGACGTGTTCACCGACCTCGCCGAGTTGAGCCACAACCGGCCGTCGGGTGAGGACGCCCAAGGGCATGTCCACAGTGCCCGCGAGTACTTCCACACTTACCTGCAGAGCCTGGACGTCGAACGGGCCGGACTGCCGGAATCGTTCAAGAGCAAGCTCGCGCGGGCGCTCGGCCACTACGGCGTGTCCGATTTGGAACGTTCCCCCGAGCTCGAGGCCGCGGTCTTCCGGATCTTCCTCGCCCAGCAACGCACCGACACCGTCGCGGTCGTGACGGCACTGCTGCGGGAGTGGCTGGGCGAGCGGATGCCCGATCGAGCCCTGCGCGAACCGGTCGGTCTGGCACTGGAACGGCTGGTCGCCGCGACCCAGGTGCATTTCCCCGTAGTCGCCGATCTTGCTCGCGGTCTGGTGTTCGGCTGGTACGGCCAGCCGTTGCTGCGGCGTAATCGCGCCCGCGTGTACACCAATGTCCGCCGGTCCCTGCGGTACCTGGACACCCATCCCGACGCGTCCGATCGCGCGGAGCGTATCTCCGACATGGTCCGCAGCACCGAACCGCTGGTGCGGTTGCTGGGCCAGCGGCTGGTGCGCGGCAGCGACGACAACACGGCGATGCTCGAGGTGCTGACCCGCCGGTACTACGGCAACAAGGGGCTCACCGGCGTCCGCACCCACGACGTCGACGGATGCCGCTACCTGATCGCCGACCGCGACGGTGCGAGCCTGGTGTCCGCCGCGGTGCGCTTCGACGCGCTCGGTGCTGCGGTGCGCGGGCTGGCCGAACTGACCGGCGACGCGGTGTCGATCGACGCCGACATCTACCTCAGCTGGGAGAAGCAGCCCGCCGACTTCGACGCCATGGCCGCGGCTCTGCACTCGGTGCTCAGCGCGCAGCCGCTGCCGAAGCAGGTGCACCGGATCACCGCGACAGTCGCGGGCAGCAACGGCGCGGTCATGCATCACCACTTCACCTTCCGCCCGTCGGCCACCGGCCCGGCCGAGGAAAGGCTGATCCGCGGCCTGCATCCGTACATCGCGCAGCGGATGCAAATGGAGCGGCTGCGCAAGTTCGATCTGACGCGCCTGCCGTCGTCCGACGACGAGGAGATCTATCTGTTCCGGTGCGTCGCGAAGGACAATCCGGCCGACGACCGGCTCATCGCGTTCGCCCAGGTGCGGGACCTGACCGCGCTGCGCGAACACGACGGACGGCTGCTCGCGCTGCCGACCGCCGAGAGCACGATCGCCACCTGCCTCGACTCGATCCGCCGGGCGCAGTCGCAGCGGCCGTCGGCGAAGCGGCTCAACACCAATCGCATCGTGATGTACGTCTGGCCGCCGCTGGATGTCACCCGCGCCGAGCTCGAGCGGATCGGCGGGCATGTGCTGCCGACGACCGCGGGCGCCGGACTCGAGGAGATCGTGCTCATCGCGCGGGAACGCGACGCGGACACCGGCGAGTTGGCGAAGGTGGCCATCCGGATCAGTTTCGATGCCGCGGGCGGCACCGTGGTGACCTTCGGCGAGCCGTCCGACGAACCGATCGAACCGCTCGACGCCTACCGGCAGAAGGTGCTGCGCGCCGCGGGCCGCAATGCGGTGTACCCCTACGAATTGACCGGCCTGCTCGGCGATTTCACCGAATACGACCTCGACAGCGATCACACGCTCGTCCCGGTCGACCGGCCGAAGGGGCGCAACACCGCCGCGATCGTCGCCGGCGTCATCACCACGGCCACCCCGAAACACCCGGAGGGCGTCACGCGGGTGGTGCTGCTCGGCGACCCGACGAAAGCATTGGGCGCGCTGTCGGAACCGGAGTGCAGGCGGGTGATCGCCGCACTGGACCTGGCCGAGCGCCTGGAGGTGCCGCTGGAGTGGTACGCGCTGTCGGCGGGCGCTCGCATCTCGATGGAATCGGGCACCGAGAACATGGACTGGGTGGCGGCCGCGCTCAAGCGGATCGTCGAATTCACCCAGGCGGGCCGCGAGATCAACATCGTGGTCGCGGGCATCAATGTCGGAGCTCAGCCGTACTGGAACGCCGAGGCGACCATGCTCATGCACACCAAGGGCATCCTGGTGATGACGCCGGATTCGGCCATGGTGCTCACCGGTAAGCAGGCGCTGGACTTCTCCGGCGGCGTGTCGGCCGAGGACAACTTCGGCATCGGCGGCTACGACCGGGTCATGGGTCCGAACGGACAGGCGCAGTACTGGGCGCCGAACCTGGCCGCGGCGCGCGACATCCTGATGGCGCACTACGACCACACCTACATCGTCCCTGGTGAGCAGGCGCCGCGGCGGTCGCAGACGAGCGATCCCATCGATCGCGACATCTCCGATTTCCCGCACGTCCTGGCGGGCAGCGACTTCGCCACCGTCGGCGAGATCTTCTCCGCCACCGCGAATCCGGACCGGAAGAAGCCGTTCGACATCCGCACGGTGATGCGCGCGGTCGCCGACCAGGACCACCCCGTGCTGGAGCGCTGGGCGGGCATGGCCGACGCCGAGACCGCCGTCGTGCAGGACGCGCATCTGGGCGGAATCCCGGTGTGCCTGCTGGGCATCGAGTCCAGGGGCGTGCCGCGGCACGGTTTTCCGCCCACCGACGGCCCGGACACCTACACCGCGGGCACGCTGTTCCCCCGGTCGTCGAAGAAGGCCGCGCGGGCGATCAACGCCGCGAGCGGCAACCGTCCGCTGGTGGTGCTGGCGAACCTGTCGGGCTTCGACGGGTCGCCGGAGTCGATGCGCAAGTTGCAGTTGGAGTACGGCGCCGAGATCGGCCGTGCGATCGTCAACTTCGACGGTCCGATCGTGTTCTGCGTGATCTCCCGCTATCACGGTGGCGCGTTCGTCGTCTTCTCGAAGGCGTTGAACCCGAACATGACCGTCCTGGCGCTGGAAGGCTCATTCGCCTCGGTGCTCGGCGGCGCGCCCGCCGCGGCGGCGGTGTTCTCCGGTGACGTCGCCACCCGCACCACGGCCGACCCGCGGGTGCAGGAGCTGGAGGTGCGCGTCGCCAACGCGGCCGGTACCGATCGCGCCACTCTGAGCGCCGAACTGGACGAACTGCGCTCCTCGGTGCGCGCGGAGAAACTCGGTGAAGTGGCCGCGGAGTTCGACCGCATCCACAACATCCAGCGCGCCGTCGAAGTCGGCTCTGTCGATGCGGTCATCCGCGCCGATGAACTGCGGCTTCGCGTCATCGAAGCCATCCAGGAGCGCCTGGACGGCTGACGGCGGGCGGGCGGCGTCCTCGGCGGGCGGCGGCTGGACGGTCGGTTGTGCTCGATAGCGGCACAATCCGATCGGCAGTCGTCGCCCGCCCTCGTGTGCGAGCTCGGCTACGCGCCCACGGCTCCCCGTGGTGCACCGTGAATCGGTAGCGTTGACGGTCCGTCGATCGCGGTGGCGGTGCCCGTCTATCGCCGGTTCCGGGGGTGCCGCGCAAAGCTCGCCGGTCTTGTGACTATCACCGGCACCTGCGCCCCGTGTAGTACGGCTCTACTGACCGAACCGAGCGGCATCGCGGAGAATTCGTCGTGCCCGCGGCTGCCGACGACGATCGACCGCGCTTTCTCGCCCGCCTCGAGCAGTCGCCTGGCGGGGTGGTCCTCGACCACGACACGCCTCACCGTCACTTCCGGATACGCCTCGCTGTACCCTGCCAAACTCCGGTCGAGCAATCCCTCGCCACCCTCCCGCGATTCGATGAGCGAGCCGGGGAAGCCGGACAACGCGTGGACCGCAACGAGATCGGCGCCGCGAAACGCCGCTTCGTCGAAAGCCAAGGAGACGGCTGCCGCGCTGCTCGTGGAGGCATCGACGCCGACGACGACAGGCCCGTCGCCGTGCTCGACGCCACGGGGAATGACGGCAACGGGGCATCCCGCCTGCCGCGCCAGCGCGGTGCTCAGCGATCCCAGCATCGCGCGGCTGAACGCGCCGAGGTCATGGGCGCCGACCACGAGCAGCCGCGCGGTCTCGGATCGGCGGCGCAGAACCGGAACGGGGGCGGCGTTGGTCAACTCCGCGGTCACGTCGATCCGATTGATCGGAGCGGATTCGGCGATGGCCGTGGCGTACGCGATCTCCAACGCGTCCGGGCCGCCCCAGCGATAGCTGCCGGGGGCGGACGGCCCGAACTCGACGCCGGAACCGTGGTCGCCGAGGCCACCGGTCAGATAGACGAGGTGCAGCGGTGCGTGGCGGTGGGCGGCGTCGATGGCGGCCCAGCGCACGGCGGCAAGCGCCACCTCGGAACCGTCGACACCCGCGAGGATCGGAGCCTTGCTCGAAGTGAACATGGGTTCTCCTCCGGTTCGCATGCGGGGGCCGTTGTCGGGCCGGGTCGAGATCGTGGCGGCGTACCTGCGAGTGTCCGTCTCCTCGGCGAGGCGGCAGTAGAGCAACCGGTAGCCAGCGGCGAAGGACCAAGGTCCCGCTCTTGCACCCGGCCGGGAGCCGCCTTCCCCGCGGCGACCTCTGCGGCGAAGTCGCGGAGCACGGATGGTGCGTTCGAGCCTCGACTGGTGATACATCCGCTGGCCTCGCCGAATCAAGGGCGGTGCCGAGGCAGACGGGTACGGGCGCGACTACGGGAAACGGGTAGTCGGCTACTCGCGTCGGCAGGTCGAGGAGAGCGAAGGCTCGACTGCATCCTCGGGAGCATGCCTGTCTCGGGGGAGGTGATCATGAGAAACGATTCGCGAGTATTCCTTGTCGCGGCGGCCGTAGCGGGACTGCTCGGCGCGGTGTCGGTACCGGTCGCGGCACCGGAGCCGGTTACCACCGTGCCCAACCCGTCGCCGGTCACGTCGCAACCCGCTTGGCCGAACAGCACGCCCACGGATGACTGGCTGCCCAAGACTACGCGGTCCGATTGGACGACCACCCCGACGACACCGGAGCCCACGACGGGGAAACGGGAGCCCAAAACCACGACTGAACCGGAGCTCACAACCACGACGACCAGGCCGGAACCGACAACCACGACGAATCCGGAACCGACAACCACGACGACAAAGCCGGAGTCCACAACCACGACGCAACCGAGTCCGACGACGACCACGACGACGAAACCGGTCGGGACAACCGCGCCGCCACCGAGTTCCGGTCCGTCCCCTGTACCGACCGAGAGTTCGGCCGTGCTTCCCGCACCCGTTCTCACCGCGCCGGCCACTGCGGAACGCGGCACCGTGATCACTGTGCACGGCGAACGCTGGCCCTGCGACCTGGTGCGGGTGCTTCCGGATTGGTCCGCGGCGGTGACCGCCCAGGTTCAGGGCGGTTCGTTCGATGCTCGCGTCGATGTGCCACAGGGAGCCGCACTGGGTCTGCACTCCATCCCCGCCGCCTGTGCGGGAACCTCTCAGCGCATTGTCGCGAAGACGTCCGTGGAGATATCACCCGCGCGGCTCGTCCCCACACCCAACGGAGCCGGAATCCCGGAACCGCCCGGCGAGCCTCCGCCTCCTCTGGGACAAGCCGATGCGGGCAACCCGGACACCGGCCCCATCGGCATAGTGGGCATCGGAGGGTTCCTCCTTGCCCTCGGTGCCGCGGCTCTGGTCATACGGGGTCGCGGGAAACGCCCGGGCGGCGCGTCGCACGATGAGGATCCGCATCTGCCACGGGTACATGTGCGTGTGGTCGCGGACGGCCCCCCATCCATCCACGTTCGCCAGGTCGCCCGCGCTCCCGAGGTCCGGGTGCGGCTGCGGGCCCGCGAGCCATGGCTGAATGTCAAGGAGGTATTCGGATGACAAGTCCAGCGTTGATCAGGGCTCGGACAGTACTGTTCCAGAACGCTCCGCACGATGTCGGTGTGGGCGAGTTGGCCGAGTGCCTGCACGAAAGGGGCGCCGAACACTTGGCACTGCGCCGGGCGCCGGGCGTGGCCGCACTACTGGAGTCGGCGGCGCTGCACGAGGTGGCCGAGACGATAGATGGGCTGCTCGAGGTCGACTTGGGCACTGTCGCGATCGAGGGTTGGCGCCGCTACGACCGGCTACGCATGGCGGCGATGCGTACAAGTGCGGGCGGAGCCGAGCAGGTGACGCTGTTCGAACACGAGATCACCCAGACCTACCATCCGTGCCTGGATGTCACCATCGACGGAAACCCGGTGGGGGAGTTCACGATCGAACTCTGCGTCGCGCTACTGCTCCAGCCGCTCGCCGCCACCGTTCGCAACGGCATGCTGGCGGCGCTCGGCCCCGGCGATTGCACCGTGACGGTATCGATCGGCGCGCCGGAGCTCGGGCCGATCATGAAACGCCAACGTACGCTGCACACGGCGACCATGATCGACCTCCGATGGCCCATCCCGCTCGTCGAGCAGCCCGGAGCCTCGTCGGTCGATCGCGTGCACCGGGTGCGTCCGCCGCAATCGCGGTGGACCGGCGGGTGATGAAAAAGTATGGACGTCAGGGCATGTCGCCGCCCGGGCCTTCACCGGCCGGGCCGTGCTCTCATTCCGTCGAGCCGGAAGCGCGGCGAGAGCTGTCGGTCGTGCAGCTGACATGGGTGGACGGCTTGGGGCCGACCATCAGGCCGGTGGATGCCAGCTCGGTGTTGAGCCGGTCGAGCGCGATGCCCGGCTCGACCACGGCGGTGGCGGCGGCACGGTCCCCCGACACCACATGCGGGCAGTATTTACTCCGGTCCATAACGATCGCCGCGTTGCGGCATTGCCCGGCCAGGCTCGTGCCGCCACCACGCGACACCACCGGCACGTCGTGCGCGCGACAGACGGCGACCGCCGTGGCCGCGTCCTCCGGTGTGCGCGGCGCGAC
The DNA here is from genome assembly GCF_040681035.1 of Nocardia sp. NPDC051911. NCBI lineage: Bacteria > Bacillati > Actinomycetota > Actinomycetes > Mycobacteriales > Nocardiaceae > Nocardia > Nocardia sp. NPDC051911. The sequence continues at coordinate 12,790 of NZ_JBFAXY010000022.1, read as the reverse complement.
CACCCCGAGGGGGACGGCGCGATAGTTGGACGCATCCGTCGAGTACGTCGCGCGGCTTCCTGAGTCGAATCGAACCTCGCCGTCGATCCGCTCGGTGAGTCCGCGCGCAGTGCCTCCAACGGCCATCTGGAACGACCGGAAGCGCTGTGATGGCCGGGCAATTGAAGCGAACGCGCCATTTCGGGCACATCCTCTCGACGACGGCAGGTGAGCATCGGAACAGACGAGAACACCGCGCGGATACCCGTCCGGTCGCCGCGTATGCCTCGGGTTGAGGGCCGCCGGCCGGGGTAATCGGCCCCGGAGACGACACCTCGAAGGCGGACAGGAGAACGACATGGCTGACCAGGTCGCCGACTATGTCTTGCGACGGCTGCGTGACTGGGGCGTGCAGCAGGTGTTCGGCTATCCGGGCGACGGCATCAACGGCTTGATCGCCGCGTTCGGGCGGGCCGACAACAAACCCGCCTTCATTCAGGCGCGCCACGAGGAGATGGCCGCGTTCCAGGCGGTGGGCTACGCGAAGTTCAGCGGCGAGGTCGGCGTCTGCACTGCCACGTCGGGTCCGGGAGCGATCCATCTGCTCAACGGCCTCTACGACGCGAAACTCGATCACGTGCCGGTCGTGGCGATCGTGGGGCAGACCGCGCGCAGCGCGATGGGCGGCAGCTATCAGCAGGAAGTCGATCTGCAGAGCCTGTTCAAGGATGTCGCCTCGGACTACTTGGTCGAGGTGAACGTTCCCGATCAATTGCCCAACGCGCTCGACCGCGCGTTCCGTATCGCGACCACCCGCCGGGCCCCCACGGCGCTGATCATCCCCTCCGATCTGCAGGAGGAGCGCTATCAGCCGCCCGAGCACGCGTTCAAGCAAGTGCCATCCAGCCCGCCTTCGGCACTGCATGCCACGGTCACCGCGGATCGCGCAGGCATAGAACGAGCCGCCGAGATCATCGACGCCGGGTCGCGGGTGGCGATCCTCGTCGGGCAAGGCGCCCGGGACGCCGCCGAGCAGGTGATGGAGCTGGCCGAGATCACCGGAGCCGGGGTGGCCAAAGCCCTGCTCGGCAAGGACGTGCTATCGGACGACCTGCCGTACGTGACCGGATCCATCGGGCTCCTGGGTACCCGGCCCAGCTATGAACTGATGCGCGACTGCGACACCCTGTTGATCATCGGATCGAATTTCCCTTATTCGCAGTTCCTTCCGGACTTCGGTCAGGCGCGTGCGGTGCAGATCGACATCGACGGCGCCATGATCGGCATGCGATACCCCACCGAGGTCAACCTCGTCGGTGACGCGAAACGAACACTCACCGAACTGCTTCCGCTGCTGAGCCGCAAGTCCGATCGCAGCTGGCGGACGACGATCGAATCCAACGTGCGGCGCTGGTGGGACACGATCGAACGCCAGTCGCTGCTGGACGCGAAGCCGGTCAATCCCATGCGGGTGGTGTGGGAACTGTCGCGGTACATCCCGGAGGACGCCATCGTGACCGCGGACTCCGGGTCGTCCACCAACTGGTATGCCCGCTGTCTGCGGTTCCGCGGGCGGATGCGGGGTTCGTTGTCGGGGACGCTGGCGACCATGGGGCCCGGTGTGCCGTACGCGATCGGCGCGAAGTTCGCCCACCCGGACCGGCCGGTGGTCGCTCTCGTCGGTGACGGTGCGATGCAGATGAACGGCGCGGGCGAATTGCTGACCATCAGCCGTTACCACGAGCAGTGGCGCGATCCACGGCTGGTGGTGTGCGTGTTCCACAACAACGACCTGAACCAGGTCACGTGGGAGCTGCGCTCGATGGGGGGCGCGCCGAAATTCGAGGAATCGCAGTCGCTGCCGGAGGTCTCCTACGCCGAACTCGCCCGCACGTACGGCCTGGGCGCCATCGCCGTGGACGACCCCAACGACCTCGCGCCCGCCTGGGAAGCGGCGCTGTCGGCCGAGCGGCCCACGGTGCTCGACGTCCGCTGCGATCCGGAGGTACCGCCGATCCCACCGCACGCCACCTGGGACCAGATGAAATCCACCGCCGAAGCGGTGCTGCGGGGCGACCCCGACGCCTGGCATCTCGTGGCACAAGGCGCGAAAGCCAAGGCCCAGGAATTCGTCCCCGGCCACCGCGGGTGATCTCGCCGGTAGCAGGTGAGGAGTATCGATGACTCAGGTGTCGTATCCACTCGCACCGCAGGTCACACCGACCAGGCCGTTTCCGGCGCGGACGGCTCCGAAGGGCTCGGTGTTGTGGCGGCTGGTCACCACGACGGACCCGAAGGTGCTCGGCATCATGTATCTCGTCGCCGCGACCGCCTTCTTCTTGCTCGGCGGTTTGATGGCGCTGCTCATGCGCGCGGAACTGGCACGGCCGGGCCTGCAGTTCCTCTCACCCGAGCAGTACAACCAGCTGTTCACCATCCACGGCACCGTCATGCTCCTGCTGTATGCGACTCCGACGGTGTTCGGATTCGCCAACGCGGTCCTTCCGCTGCAACTCGGAGCACCCGACGTGGCATTTCCCCGGTTGAATGCCTTGAGCTTCTGGCTGTTCCTCTTCGGCGGGACGATGGTGGTCTCCGGATTCGTGACACCCGGCGGCGCGGCTGATTTCGGATGGACGGCGTATACGCCACTGAGCGACATCATCCACGCGCCAGGCCCCGGAGCCGATCTGTGGATCATGGGCTTGGTCGTATCCGGTTTGGGCACCATTCTCGGCGCGGTGAACATGATAACCACCATCGTCTGCCTGCGCGCGCCCGGCATGACGATGTTCCGCATGTCCATGTTCGGGTGGAACATCCTGGTGACCAGCGTGCTGGTGTTGCTCGCGTTCCCGATTCTCACCGCCGCCTTGATGGCGCTGGCCTACGACCGGCATCTCGGCGGGCACATCTACGACGCCGCCACCGGTGGCGTCCTGCTCTGGCAGCATCTGTTCTGGTTCTTCGGGCACCCCGAGGTCTACATCGTGGCACTGCCGTTCTTCGGGATCATCAGCGAGATCCTCCCCGTGTTCAGCCGCAAACCCCTGTTCGGCTATGGACCTCTGGTGTACGCCACCATCTCGATCGGAGTGCTGTCGGCAGCGGTATGGGCGCATCACATGTTCGCGACCGGGGCGGTGCTGATGCCCTTCTTCTCGATGATGACCTTCCTGATCGCGGTGCCGACCGGGGTCAAATTCTTCAACTGGATCGGCACCATGTGGAAGGGGAACCTGACTTTCGAGACCCCGATGCTGTTCGCCGTCGGCTTCATCGTCACTTTCTTGTTCGGCGGACTGTCCGGCGTCATCCTCGCCAGCCCGCCATTGGACTGGCAGATTCACGACACCTATTTCGTCGTAGCCCACTTCCACTACGTGTTGTTCGGCACGATCGTTTTCGCCACTTTCGGCGGAATCTACTTCTGGTTCCCCAAGATGACCGGGCGCTACATGGACGAACGCCTGGGCAGGCTGCATTTCTGGACGACATTCGTCGGCTTTCACACGACCTTTCTGGTTCAACACTGGCTGGGCGCCGAAGGTATGCCCCGCCGGTACGCCGACTATCTGCCGACCGACGGGTTCACCGCGCTGAACGCCGTCTCGACCATCGGATCGTTCATTCTGGGCGTCTCGATGGTCACGTTCGTATGGAACGCGTTCCGCAGCTACCGCTACGGCGAGGTCGTCACCGTGGACGACGCCTGGGGCGGGGGAAATTCACTCGAATGGGCCACGACCTGCCCGCCTCCTCGGCACAACTTCTACGAACTCCCCCGTATCAGATCCGAACGCCCGGCCTTCGAACTCCACTACCCACACATGCGAGAACGGATGCGCGCGGAATCGTACGTCGGCTGGGGCTCGTAGGTGGCACGCAGCCGGTGTGATCATCGCGGTTCGCCGCGATGGTCGGCCGGGGTGTAGGGGATGTTGGCGGCGCGGTTCTCATCGATTCGGATCGCGCGCCCGAGTTGCGGGAAGGCGCGCTGGGCGCAGTCGGGGCGTTCGCAGATCTTGCAGCCCGCGCCGATGGGCACCGCGGAGGTGTCGTCGTGGATGGGCAGGCCGTGGGAGTAGACGAGCTTGTCGGCGTAGGCCAGGTCGCATCCCAGACCGATCGCGAAATCCCTTCTGGGAGAGAGGTATCCGGGGGTGCTCTCGTCGGTGGTTCGGGCCAGCCAGAGGTATTTGCGTCCGTCGGGCATCTCCGCGATCTGGGTACGGATTCGACCGGGTGTGGTGAAGGTTTCGTGGACGACCCACAGCGGGCAGCTGCCGCCGACCCTGCTCGCGCAGTGCGCGCAGCCGTCCGCCCGCATACATCTTCTGCATGCTCGCGAATGTAGCACCACAAGAGTTCGCAATTTCCACAAATTTGCTGATTTCGGTACGCAAAATTCGGCATTTGTAACGGATTTCCCGCGTGCATAGGCGTGGGTAGTGTGCGAAAAGAAACCCGGAAATCGATGATCTGGAGGCTTCCGTCGTGAAAAACCACCTCGTCCGCACGCGCCGCTCCGCTGAGCACTTCCCCCGCGAGGAGCACCTCGCGTGGCGGATCGCCGAGGTTGCCGCGGACCCGGTGGCGGTCGCTCCGGAGACCGAGGAGATGATCGTCAACCGGATCATCGACAACGCGGCGGTCGCGGCGGCGTCGGTGACGCGTCGTCCGGTGGCCAACGCGCGCGCCCAGGCGCTGGCGCACCCGTACCAGCCGGGCGCGACCGTCTTCGGCGTCGACGGTCGATGCTCGCCGGAGTGGGCGGCCTGGGCCAACGGCGTGGCCGTGCGCGAACTGGATTTTCACGACACGTTCTTGGCCGCGGAGTACTCCCACCCCGGCGACAACATCCCGTCGATCCTGGCGGTAGCCCAGCATGCCGGACGCGGCGGGCGGGATCTGATCCGCGGGTTGGCGACCGGATACGAGATCCAGGTGGACCTGGTGCGGGCGATCTGCCTGCACGAGCACAAGATCGACCACGTCGCCCACCTCGGCCCCTCCGCCGCCGCCGGTATCGGCACGCTGCTCGGCCTGGACATCGAGACCATCTATCAGGCCATCGGTCAGGCACTGCACACCACCACCGCCACCCGGCAATCGCGCAAGGGAGAAATCTCCAGTTGGAAGGCCTACGCACCCGCTTTCGCCGGGAAGATGGCGGTGGAAGCGGTCGATCGTGCCCTGCGCGGTGAAGGCGCGCCGTCGCCGATCTGGGAAGGGGAGGACGGCGTCATCGCCTGGCTGCTGGGCGGCCCCGACAAGGAGTATTCGGTGCCGCTGCCCGGCCCGGGTGAACCCAAGCGCGGCATACTCGACACCTACACCAAGGAGCATTCCGCCGAATACCAGAGCCAGGCGCCGATCGACCTGGCGCGCCGGTTGCGTGAGCGGATCGGCGACCTGGACCGGATCGCCTCGATCGTGCTGTACACCAGCCACCACACGCACGTGGTGATCGGCACCGGATCGGGCGATCCGCAGAAGTTCGACCCGACGGCGTCCCGCGAAACCCTCGATCACTCCGTCATGTACATCTTCGCCGTCGCCCTGCAGGACGGCGCCTGGCACCACGAGCGCTCCTACGCCCCCGAACGTGCACAGCGGCCCGACACCGTCGAGTTGTGGCGCAAGATCTCCACCGCCGAGGACCCGGAGTGGACCCGGCGCTATCACTCGACCGACCCGAACGAGAAGGCGTTCGGCGCCCGTGTCGAGGTCACGCTGAAGAGCGGCGAGGTGATCGTCGACGAACTCGCGGTCGCCGACGCGCACCCGCTCGGTGCGCGGCCATTCACCCGGGACCAGTACATCGCCAAGTTCCGGACGCTGGCCGAGGGAGTGATCGACGCGGGCGAGCAGGACCGCTTCCTCGACGTGGCCCAGCGCACCCCGCAGCTGTCCGCCGAGGAACTGGGTCAGTTGAACTTCACCGTGTCCGACGAGGTACTCGCGCGGGCGCCGAAATTGCCGAAGGGACTGTTCTGATGACCGGTCTGCTGGCCGCGGCCACGCCGGCCGCCGACAAACGCGCCGCGTTCCGCGCGGGGCTGGCCTCCGGAACGATCCAGCGTTTCCCGGGCGCGTTCAATCCGCTGGTAGCCAAGCTGATTCAAGAAATCGGCTTCGAAGGCGTGTATGTCTCCGGCGCGGTGGTCTCGGCCGATCTGGCGCTGCCGGATATCGGGCTCACCACCTCGACCGAGGTGGCGGAGCGCGGTCGGCAGATCGCGCGCGTGACCGATCTGCCGGTGCTCATCGATGCCGACACCGGCTTCGGCGAGCCGATGAGCGCCGCGCGCACGGTCTCGATGCTGGAAGACGCCGGAATCGCGGGCTGCCATCTCGAGGATCAGGTGAATCCGAAACGGTGCGGTCACCTCGACGGCAAGGCTGTGGTGCCGGTCGAGGAGATGGTGCGCAGGCTCCGGGCCGCGGTGTCCGCCCGGCGGGATCCGAATTTCGTCCTCTGCGCGCGCACCGACGCCGCCGGGATCGAAGGCATCGACGCCGCGATCGATCGGGCCGGGGCCTATGCCGAAGCGGGCGCGGACCTGATTTTCACCGAGGCGTTGCGCACCGTCGCGGATTTTGAGAAGTTCCGGGCCGCGATGCCCATTCCATTGCTGGCGAATATGACCGAGTTCGGTAAGTCCGAACTCATCCCGGCGGCGACACTGGAGCGGATCGGCTACAACGCGGTGATCTACCCGGTGTCCACCCTGCGGTTGGCGATGTTCGCGGCCGAGGCCGGGTTGCGAGAGATCTTCGAGCAGGGCACGCAATCGGGCTTGCTCGATCGAATGCAGCCCCGCTCTCGCCTGTACGAGCTTCTCCAGTACGAGCGATACAACGAATTCGATTCCGACATCTTCGATTTCACTCTGGGAAGGAACCAGTGATGAACACCGCATCGCCAAGCGATTCGATGGGGGGCGGTGGTCGGGCGACGGGTGGGCCGGAGGCCGCGGTACCGACCATAGCCAAAGGCCTGGCAGGCGTCGTCGTCGACACCACCGCCATCTCGAGGGTTGCGCCGGAATCCAACTCTCTGACCTACCGGGGCTACGCCGTACAGGACCTGGCCGCGCACTGCGGTTTCGAGCAAGTGGCGTATCTGCTCTGGTACGGCGAGTTGCCCTCGGACGCCGAACTGGAGCGGTTCCAGCAGCGAGAACGCGCGGCCCGCCGGGCCGACCGGTCACTGCTGTCGCTGGTGGCCAAGTTGCCCGACACCTGCCACCCGATGGATGTGGTCCGCACCGCCATCAGCTACCTCGGCGCGGAAGACCCGGCCGAAGACGACAATTCGGCGAACGCCAACCGCGCCAAGGCTCTTCGCATGTTCGCGGTGCTGCCGACCATCGTCGCGGCCGACTATCGCCGTCGCCATGGCCTGGACCCGATCGCACCGCATTCCCATCTGGGGTACGCGGAGAACTTCCTGAACATGTGCTTCGGGACCATCCCGTCGCGCGCGTTGGTGGAAGCGTTCGAAGTGTCGTTGATCCTCTACGCCGAGCACAGCTTCAACGCCTCCACCTTCGCCGCCCGCGTCGTCACCTCCACGCAGTCGGACATATACAGCGCCGTCACCGCCGCCATCGGCGCATTGAAAGGGCCCCTGCACGGCGGCGCGAACGAAGCCGTCATGCACGACATGCTGGAGATCGACGACCCCGCGCTGGCCCAGGCATGGTTGCGTAACAAGCTGGCGCGCAAGGAGAAGGTGATGGGCTTCGGCCACCGCGTCTACAAGAACGGTGACTCCCGCGTCCCTACCATGAAGAAAGCCTTCCTGGATATCGCCGCGGCGACCGACGGCCAGAAGTGGGTGCGTATATACGAGGTCCTCGAGCGCACCATGCGCGAGGCCACCGGCATCGAACCGAATCTCGACTTCCCGACCGGCCCCGCCTACTACCTGCTCGGCTTCGATATCGAGGTGTTCACCCCGATCTTCGTGATGAGCCGCATCACCGGCTGGACCGCGCACATCATCGAGCAGGGCGAATCCAACGCGTTGATCCGGCCACTGAGCGAATACGTGGGCGTCCCGCAACGGACGGTCGTCGCCTGAACTTTCCGCACCGCGGATCGTGCTCAGGTGCGATCGGCCGGGAACCGGGAGGAGTTGTCGGCTGGGCCACGGCGCTCCTCAGAACCGATCGGAGTCCGGCACCTTACTGATCTCCGCCATGGCGGCGCTGGCCTGTGTGTGACGACTGCGCGCAACGGGAATTCAATAGGGGGCAGCGGCCCTTGCGGCCCCGCCCTACACTCGACGCACACGCAAGCTCTCCACGGAGGTGATCGGCGGTTGAATCCCATGAATCCGCGCGACCAGCACACCGCACGTTATGAAGCCGGTTATCAGCCGGGCGATTACCGTGATCCCGGGTACGGCCAGGATCGCGGGTACAGCCAGGCCTCGGGATACGGCCAGGATCACGGGTACGCCCAGGATCACGGGTACGCCCAGGATCACGGGTACGCCCAGGATCACAGATACGACCAGGATCACAGATACGACCAGGCGTCCGGATACGGCCAGGACCAGGGACAGGGCGCGTATCAGCACTCCGAACGCCCGGAGAGGCAACCTCGGTCGCGGCAGGAGCCGGACGTCAATATCGGCATGTTCGTCGGCGGTGTGATCGCCGCGGCGGTGGTGACCGCGCTCGCGGCGTGGTTGTGCGCCTGGATCATCGAGATCATCGCCACCCGGGTGAGCGAGAGCGGCAAGTTCGGGGTGTGGAACCCGATGGCCCAAGATGCGTACTGGTTCGCCGTGGTGGCATTCATTTGTGCGCTGTTGGGCGGGGTGCTGTGGTATCTGTTGCGCTTGGGCACTCCGTCGCCGGAGTTGTTCTTCGGCTGGATCGTGGGCATTCTGACCGCCGCGGCGGTGATCATTCCTCTGGCACTGTCCAGCGACCTCTGGGTCGGCATCTCCACCGGGATCGAACATTTGGTGATCGGGCTCCCGATCCTCAGCCTCGTGCGCATGGTGGGCGCGAAGAGCATCGTGCCCCGGTGATCGACCCTGCGCAGTGTTTGCACGCGCGCTGCCGGAGCCGGATGCCCATCCTTGCTCGGGGGTGGCCGTGGCATCGGAGGATACGTCGGGTGTGGGAGCGCGGTTGACCGAGGGGGGTGCACCTTCACTCGGCTTGCCGACCCATCCGCTGGGTATGTGACTGCCTATTCACCCTAACGCCACCATTGGTGGTGACGGCAGGGCCTGTCGTCCGCGGTAACGACGCACGTGGTGCCGCAAGCTGTGTCGTCGGGATGCGAGAAAACCACTACAGCAGTGGGAATGGACGGTACTCGCACTGGCTGGTGTCTCCGGAAGCCGGCGACTGAGACTGGGTTGCGATTAGCCGAGGCGGGACGCTGGACGATCATTATGTTAATGGCTATTCTTATACTCTGCCGACGTGTGGTCGTCCTTGTGCTCGCATGATCGGTGCTCGGCTCAATGAGGAGTGGCGCAGGTATGGATGGACTCAGGCGGCGCGGCGTCGAAACCCGTTGTGCGATCACGATCCGGAGCAACCGGTCTCCGAGGCGTCGAACTCGGTGCGGCCCGAACGGCATGACGGATTTCCTGCGGCTACCGTGATGAGCGCCTGAGGTATTCGATGCTCGCTCGATGGAAGACGATCGCCGCTGCGTTGGTAGCCGTGGCGGTGACCACCGTTCATCTCGGTGTCGTGTCCGCTTCGGACGGCGCACCGGCCCATTGCCCAGAGTTGTACGTCGTGGCGATTCCCGGAACGTGGGAAACGTCCAACACCGATCCGGGCAAAGGAATGCTCGCGCTGAGCCTGAATGATCTACCCGGGGATGTCCAGGTCGACTATGTCCCCTACGCGGCAACGGCTTTCCCATGGGAAAGCGAAGTGTACGGTCGCTCCAAACAGGAGGCGATCGACAAAGCGCGCGTCCTGGTATCGGCAATGGCCCAGCTGTGCGGGGCCACCCGGATCGCGCTGCTCGGCTACAGTCAAGGCGCGGACGCGGCAGGTGATCTCGCGGCCGAAATCGGTACCGGACTGGGCGTGGTGCCGCCACACCGGGTCGTGCTGGTCGGGCTGATCTCCGATCCTCGTCGCTCACCCGGCGACCTTCTGATCGGGCCGCCTGTCCCGGGTGCGGGCGCGATCGGCTCTCGCGCAGGGGGTTTCGGCTGGCTCACCGCGCGGACCTACACCTTCTGCATCGCGGGTGACCTGTATTGCGCGATGCCGGACGGCGACTTCGCCGGACGCATCGCCGGCTTCTTCGTGCAACTGTCGAATCCCGATCCCGGCAACATGGGTGAATATCAGCGGCAGGCAATCGAAATCATCGGTGACGCATTGGCCGCGGGAGGCCTCGGTCTCTTGTCCGATCAGCTCAACGCCTCCGCTTACGAACAGCGGAAGCGGCAGATCGATGAATTCCTGAAGTCCGGCGTCCACCAGAGTTATCCCGCGTACGCCATCGGCCCCGATGCGGCCACGCCGTTGACCTGGCTGCGCCAGCGCCTCATCGAGGCGACGAGTTCCTGACCCTCCGTTCGGTAACGAGCACCTCGCCGCTGGAGCCGGTATCCACCGCGCCTGATCCGAGTGCACTTCTGCACCGGTATCCGGGATCCGGTGCGCCGCGACCTGGCCGCGGTCCACGATGGCGTGCGCCTGTGCGGGCCTGTTCTCGGCCTGGTCGAACGGCACATTGCCCGCGACACGCGACCAGGTCGTCGAACACCTCGCCGAGACGCTGACCGCTTACCGTCGCCTGTACCGCCGAGCCCCGTCCGATGATTGACGGCAGCTGCCGTCAGTTCTAAATTGAAGGCACTTGCCGTCAGTTCGAAAGGTGTCGTCATGGCCCTGTTCAACCCGAAGACCGAGACGTTCGAGGAGTTCGATCCCGCCACGCGGGCTCGGCTACGGTCGGTGGTCGACTTCTTCGAGCGGAAGGGCAAGCAGGCGCTCACCAGCGACGCGCACCGAGCGGAGTGGTACGAGGACTGGATGCGGTTCCTGGCGGAGAGCCGGATCATCGCCTACATGGCGACCCCGCGGGCGAGTTCGGGCGCGGATCCGGAGAAGCGCTGGGACACCGCGTTCATTTCCCGGTTCAACGAGATCACCGGCTTCTACGGATCGCAGTACTGGTATGCGTGGGGCGTCTCCACGCTCGGCCTCGCCACCATCTGGCAGAGCGCCAACGGCAAGGCGCATCTGCGTGCGGCCGAGGAACTCGACCGCGGCGGGATCATCGGGTTCGGGCTGTCGGAAAAGGACCATGGCGCCGACATCTACGCTACCGATATGCTGCTCTCTCCCGATGGCGCAGGGGGTTTCACCGCCACGGGCAGCAAGTACTACATCGGCAACGGCAACGTGGCCAGGATCGTGCCGACCATCGGCAGGCGCACCGACCTGGAGGGTTCCGACGCGTACGTCTGGTTCATCGCCGACAGCCAGCACCCGAACTACCGGCTGGTCAAGAACGTCATCCACGGGCAGAACTTCGTCTCCGCCTACGACCTGGTGGACTATCCCGTCTCGGCCGACGACGTACTCCACGTAGGCCGCAAGGCGTTCGACTCCGCGCTCGCCGCGGTCAACCTCGGCAAGTTCAACATCGGCATGGTCGCGTTGGGGATCGTGGAGCACTGTTTCTATGAGACGATCAACCACGCCGCCGCCAAGGTCCTGTTCGGGCACCCTGTCACGGACTTCCCGCAGGTGCGCCAGATCCTGAGCGACAGCTACGTGCGCATGACCGCCATGCGGCTCTACCACGAACGAGCGATCGACTACATGCGCTGCTCGACCCCCGAGGACCGCCGCTTCGTGATGTTCAACTCCATCGGCAAGATGAAGGTCACTCGCGAGGCCGAGCGCGTGTTCCGTGAACTCTCGGATGTCATCTCCGCCAAGGGATTCGAGAAGGACTCCTACTTCGCGACGGCACGCGGCACCATCGACTCGATGCCACGGCTGGAGGGCACCGCACACGTCAATATGGCCTTGACGTTGAAATTCATGCCGAACTTCTTGTTCAACCCCGCGGAACTGCCGCCGGTCCCGGTGCGACGGGATTCCGGCGACGACGAGTCGCTGTTCCGGCAACCGGGCGCGGCGGGGTTGGGCGCAGTGCGATTCGCGGATTGGCGGCCGGCGTACGAACGCTATCGGCACCTGCCCAACGTGGCATTGTTCGTCGAGCAAGCCGAGCGCTTCACTCATTTCCCCGTGCAGGCACCGCCTACCCCGGCCCAACTCGAGGATCTGGACTATCAGCTCGCGGTGGGGGAATTGTTCACGCTGCTGCCTTACGGGCAGCTCATCCTGGAACAAGCCGAGATCAAAGGGGCGTCCGAGGACATTGTGGACTCGATCTTCGAGATATTCGTGCGCGACTTCTCCTCGTACGCGCTGGGAGTCTTCTCGAAAGCCTCCTCGACCACCGCTCAACAGGATTGGGCACTGAGCGTGCTGCGTAAGCCGATCATCGACGTCCAGCGAACCGCGCGCCTGCACGACGAGGTGATGAGCCACGCGGGCGTGTTCGAAATGAACCCGTAGCCGGCTGCCCCTCCTCGACGGCGCACGCCGTCGCCGTCGAGGACGGTCGAGATTGCGCAGGAACCTGTTCCCGTACGCTTCTCTGTGAATTTCGAATAACTTTTCGCCGTGCGGGCGATGACCGAGCGCGCGGTTCGCCGGTGGGCAGCTCGCTGAGAATTTGTGGAGGTTGGCGTGGGCGTCGAGGTCAGGACCGAGAGTGTGACCAA